>DAOUEJ010000189.1:0-8109 GCA_034430615.1 Anaerolineales bacterium
GGCATCCTCGTTATCGTCCCCGCCATCCGGACCGGGCTCAATATCCCTACTGGCTTAACCGCGTTTACGGGAGCCTTGCTCCTGGGTGGAATGGCAATCCCCACCATCGTCAGCGTCGCCGAGGATGCGCTCGATTCCGTGCCAAGGACTTACCGGGATGCATCACTGGCGATGGGAGCAACTCGCTGGCAGACGATCTGGCGCGTGACACTGCCTGCAGCACGCTCGGGCGTTCTCACAGCGTTCATGCTTGGGATCGGGCGAGCTATCGGGGAGACGATGACCGTGATGATGGTCACTGGTAACGCTCCGATCTTTCCCACGGGGCTTGGCGCCCTCTTCAAACCAGCCCGAACAATGACCGCAACCATCGCAGCCGAAATGGGCGAGGTCGCCAACGGGAGTGTGCATTACCATGTTTTATTCTTCATCGGGATCGTGCTCTTCCTGATATCCCTGGCCGTAAACCTGGCAGCTGCCAGTGTTGTTTTCCGCCAAAGCCGAAGAGCAGAGCGGATCCTTTCGTGAAGATGAAGCAGGGATGCCCGAGATGATAAATTCGGAGGGGATCCATACTGCCCCACGCGGGGGAGCACTCCGTCGAAAACGCATCCAGCGGTTTGGCTTTCTGGGGATGACCCTGGCGACAGCCTTGACTGTGACGCCGATCTTGCTCATCGTAGCCCACATTTACTCGACGGGTATGCCGGCGATCTCACTTCCCTTTCTCACCGAGATTCCGCGAGACGGCATGCGTGCCGGCGGTATCCTCCCGGCTATCGTCGGGACGTTCTGGCTAACCCTTGGCACAGCACTCGTTGCTGTTCCATTGGGTGTTGGCGCAGCCATCTATCTCTCTGAATATGCCTCAGACAATCGCTGGACGCGGGCAATCCGCGTCGCCATCATCAACCTGGCCGGGATCCCATCCGTGGTTTACGGCCTCTTCGGCCTGGGTCTCTTCGTGCTCTTTCTCGGGTTCGGTACAAGCCTGCTCGCCGGCTCACTGACCCTTGCCATCATGACCATCCCCGTCATCATCAGCACAGCCGAGGAAGCTTTGCGGGCAGTCCCAAATAGCTTCCGTGTAGTTAGTATCTCGCTTGGCGCTACGCAGTGGCAGACCATCCGCAGGATTGTCCTCCCCCAGGCACTTCCGGGCATCTTGACCGGCATCATCCTGGGTTTGGAGAGGGCAGCCGGCGAGACAGCTCCGATCCTCTTCACGGTGGCTGCCTTCTTCCTACCCCGCCTTCCGACCAGCATCTTCGATGCCAGCATGGCCCTTCCCTACCACCTGTTCGTTATCTCGACCCAGGTGCCAGGGATGCCCATCAAGATCCAATACGGCACTGCGGTCGTGCTACTCACATTCGTCCTGGGCATGAATATTATTGCTACCGTCATCCGTTCACGCGCAAGGGCTCGCCGGCGATGGTAGTACCTGGTCAAGGAGCGGACGGTTTATTCAAACCCGAGCAAGTCAAGCTCAGGATCGAACATTTGTCTGTTGCTTATTCAGATGGGACAGAATCACTGCGCGACATCAATCTAAGCATCCCCGAGAAGGCGACAACCGTGCTCTTTGGTCCAGCGGGAGGCGGGAAATCCACACTCCTACGTACGCTCAATCGCTTGAATGATCTGGCAGATGTCGTCGATTGCCAGGGCCACGTATGGTTGGATGACGTGGACATCCTCTCACCAAAAGTTGATGTGATTGAGCTTCGCCGCAGGGTGGGCATGGTATTCGCCCGTCCGGTTGTCTTGCCGCTTACCATCCGTGAGAACCTCACCTACGGGCTTGAACTTAGCGGAGAACAGAACCGTTCCCGGCTCGATGATGCTGTCGAGCGGAGTCTGCACAACGCCGCCCTCTGGGAGGAGGTCCACGACCGTCTGGATGAACCTGCCTCCTCCCTCTCAGGTGGGCAGCAACAGCGTTTATGCCTGGCCAGATCGCTGGCGCTTGAACCCGATATCATCCTGCTTGATGAACCCACCTCAGGTCTGGACCCGATCTCGACAGGAAAGGTGGAGACCTCCCTTTCCCACTTGAAACAGGATTACACCATCGTGCTCGTCCCGCACTCCATCCAGCAGGCTGCCCGTACAGCCGACTTCGCCGCCTTCTTCCTCGGAGGAGAACTGATCGAGTACGCAGTTGGAAGGCAGATCTTCACCAACCCGCGTGATCAACGAACCGAGGACTACGTCGAGGGTCGCTTCGGATGAACCCCCTCTACCGTTCTCGATGCCTAACTTCCCGTTAAAATCGAATGCCAGTTGACCCGACCGCAACAAGCTCATACACTGGAGTTAACAGGCGCCCCCGTCGGCTTGCGATATTTGCGCAGGCTGACGGGGTTTTTTCCTCGATTTGGATCCTGAGCGCACTTATCCTTGCTTTCTTCTGGACCGTCGCAGCCTCGGCGGAGACGCACGGGGGCGATGAATGGTCCACAAGCCAGCAGGGATCCGCGCCCATCCGCTTGATCACCCCTACAGCGACCCCTTCACCCCCTGCCCAACCACAAGCCCCCTCCTGCAGCGCCACCCGGGGTTCGATCCGGGAGAAAGAAATCTCGATCACAGGTCAAGTCCGGGATTTACCCTTCCGGGTCTACCTGCCACCTTGCTACGACCAGGATAGGCAAGAGCGCTACCCCACCCTGTATTTCTTGCATGGGTTGCTAGGGGATGATAAGCAGTGGGAAGAAGCAGGAGCGCTCGAACAAGCTGATGCCTTATTATCATCGGGTGTGATCCCCCCCTTTATCATCGTCATGCCCTGGGAACGAACCGGGATCGATCTTGAACCTGCCCTCGTCAACGGGCTGATCCCTTACATCGATCAGGCCTTCAGAACCCGGGCGGAGTCTTCCTGGCGAGCAATCGGCGGTCTCTCACGCGGCGGTGGCCAGGCACTCCAAATCGGGTTGAAACACCCAGACCTCTTCGGCCAGATCAGCATGCACAGCCCGGCCATCCTGAACGCTGATGGACCCATACTGACCTGGCTGCGCGCAATTCCTGAGGAAATGCAGCCCGCGCTTTGGATCGACATTGGCCAGCGAGATTCCCTGTACCCATCGACCGTACACCTGATCGAGGTGCTCTTCAACAATGGCTACGCCGCCACCACTCAACTCAACACCGGTGACCACGATATGGCATACTGGCGGGCACACGTTGACACTTACCTGCGTTGGCATGCAGGCCTCTGGTTTGGACATCTCCTTCGAGACTACGCCGCCCTACGATCCCACTGAGGCTGGATAGCCTTTCCCAGAATTGGAAGTAGTGAACTAGAACCAAAACCGCGCCGGTGGAGTTCGCTGCTCCATGGCGCGGGTTTGAAGAGGAGAATGCATCTCCTATTATCCATCCCTGTATGAGAGATGCATGAATCTTTGCTTAAGGGCCGGTTAATCCTCATCCTGAAAGGCTTCGAGCACCTGCTCAAGCATTTCGGCAGTGATGGGTCCCTCCCTGAGAATCCGTACCCCATCCCTTCCCAGCTCGACCACCGTTGAGGGCTGACCACCGGGGCTCGGGCCGGCATCCAGCACGAGTTGGACGCGGTCCCCCAGCTGGCGCACCACGTCCTGCGCAGTCCTGGCTTCGATCTCACCCGAAAGGTTGGCTGAGGTGACAGCCAGCGGGCCGACGTACTGTAAGAGCTTCAACGCAACGGGATGATCCGGCATCCGGACCCCAATTGTGTGCTCCGGCCCCAACTCCATTGGAAGATCTTCACTGCGGGGAAGGACAAGCGTAAGCGCACCCGGCCAGAAGAACTCCATCAATTTTCTGGCCTGCTCCGGAATGTTTATGGCAACCTGGGCAAGCTGTTCGATGTTTCCTATCAGCACCGGAATCGACTTATCAAGCGGACGTCCTTTGACCTGAAATAATCTCTGGATGGCTTGTGCGTCGCGCACATTGGCCGCGATTCCGTAGACGGTATCGGTGGGAAAGACCAGCAATTCGCCCAGCCCGAGTACAACCTTTGCATGCTCAAGGCAACCGGGAAGATCCACTGGTAAGATGAGGGGCGGCATTTCAACCTCCTTCCGGTCCTATCACTAGCACCCGCTCCTGCCCGGAGAAGTCTCTATGAACACTGACCGGCCGGTCTGGCAGGCGCTCGCCAACCAATTGACCGAGTGCATCGGCCTGTCCGTCATCGATTTCGAGGATCGCGGACCCAGCCGGGTGCAAGCACCGCTGCAGTTGTTGGATCAAGGAACGGGTATAGCGCATCCCATCATCACCCCCATCCAATGCCCTTAGGGGTTCATGCCTGGATACTTCAAGGCTATCAAGACGGCCACTTGGGATATAGGGCAGGTTGGCGCAGATCAGCATGAACCGCCAAGCAATCGGATCCAGAAAGGTTGCCTGGATCATCGCCCATCGGTCAGCTACCTGGTGATCATCGGCGTTCTTGCGAGCAACCTGAAGAGCTTCAAGCGAGGGATCGACAGCAACGACATACACAGCAGGTTCTTCACAGGCCAGGGTAACCCCAATGCAACCGGATCCGGTGCCCACATCAGCCATACGGAAACCAGCTGGGTAATATCGACTGATGGCCAGCGCGGTCTCGATCAGGAGCTCCGTTTCCGGCCGCGGTATGAGCGTTGCGCGGCTTACTCGGAAGCTTCTTCCGAAGAACTCCTGGCGACCCAGGATATATGCAAGCGGTGTCCCGGATTGGATTAACTGAAGCTGTTGCGAGTAGCGGGCTTCTTGCTCGGATGTCAAATCCGATTCTGGATGAGCGAGGATCCAGGCCCGGGGTTGGCCTGTGATTTCGGCCAGCAATAATTGGGATTCAAGTGAATATGAGGGTGTGGATCCGGGATCAGCCGGTTGCGAGCGAGCGAGAGCCTGCTGGATATTCACCGTCTTTGCCTGGATTATTCACCGATGGCCTGGAGCCGTTTCGCCTCTTCGCGCGTCGCCAGCTCATCAATGAAGGGGTCAAGCTCGCCGTCGAGGACAACCGGAAGATTGTGAGAGGTCATCCCGATGCGATGATCCGTGACGCGGGATTGGGGATAGTTGTACGTGCGAATTTTCTCCGATCGCTCGCCTGTCCCGACCTGCGCACGGCGGTTCGCCTCCTCCGCATCTTGCTGCTCTTGGACTGCGATGTCGTAGAGGCGGGCGCGCAGGATGCTCATGGCGCGCACCCGGTTTTGGAGCTGTGAGCGTTCGTCCTGGCACTGGACGACCATGCCGGTGGGGAGATGGGTCAGGCGAACCGCGGTTGAGTTCTTTTGTACGTTCTGCCCCCCAGCACCAGCCGAACGGTATACGTCCATCTTGATATCCCGATCCGGGATCTGGATCTCGACTTCATCCGCCTCGGCCAGGACAGCCACGGTAGCGGTTGAGGTGTGGATCCGGCCCTGGGATTCGGTCTGTGGAACACGCTGCACCCGATGGACCCCGGATTCAAACTTCAGACGGGAGTAGGCGCCTCTACCCTTGACGAGGAAGGCGATTTCCTTCACACCCCCCACGCCCGTTTCGTTCTGCGAGAGGATTTCGATCTCCCAGCCCTGCTTCTCTGCATAGCGTGCATACATCCGGAACAGGTCTGAAGCAAAAAGCGTGGCTTCATCACCCCCGGTCCCCGCTCGGATTTCCGTGATGACGTTCCGACGGTCGCGCGGGTCACTGGGCAGGAGCATGGACTTCAATTCCTGCTCCAGCTTCCCGATCCTGACATCCAACCCGGCGCGTTCCTCTTCTGCCAGGCTGCGAAGCTCGGCTTCATCCGAATCTTCGAGCGAGAGGGCTTGTTCGCGTTGATCTAGGAGCGATAAATATGTGCGGAAGGCTTCCACAATCGGTTCTAATTCCGCGCGTTCACGCCCCAGGTCCGCCGCGCGTTGATAGTCATCACCGACCTCGGTCAGCTCGCGGTTGATCTCGTTGTAACGCTCTTCGATACCCTGCAGTTTCTCTTCCATGGGTCCTTACACAAGAAACTCCCACGGCTTGGTGTGGGAGGGATGCCTGATTATACCATGTGGTGTCTTACCTGATGATCGCGGTGGGAACCTTGGCTGGATAAATCTCGTCTAGGAAGCAGATCTCACACCGATTGAGGAGGCTTCCCATGCTGCAAAAACGAACCGTTCTGAGTATCATCCTGCTCCTGGTCCTGACGCTTGTGTTCACGGTCCCG
Organism: Anaerolineales bacterium; assembly: GCA_034430615.1. Classification (GTDB taxonomy): domain Bacteria; phylum Chloroflexota; class Anaerolineae; order Anaerolineales; family E44-bin32; genus E44-bin32. The sequence continues at coordinate 6,206 of DAOUEJ010000189.1, forward strand.
GCGTTTGCAGATGGGATTATCATCCCCCACCCACCCATCTGCGATTTTGGCCCGTGTCCCACTCCCCCACAAATCTCACAACTTGCGATTGCCTACCACGATGTCCGCGTTGAGATCAAGGATCAGGTGGCTGTCACTCACGTGGATCAGGTCTTCCGCAATGATAACCCCTGGACCATCGAAGGCACCTACATCTTCCCGATCCCGGTGGACGCCGCCGTGAACGATTTCACCCTATGGATTGATGGAGAACCGGTTGAGGGCAAAGTATTATCTCGGGATGAAGCCAGGCACGTCTACGAGGATATCGTTCGGAGCATGCGTGATCCAGCCCTGCTCGAATACGTCGATCGAGGTGCAGTCCAAGCCTCGATCTTCCCCATCGCACCAGGCGAAGAGCGACGGATAGAGCTCGAATACACTCAGGTTCTAACTGCGGATAACGGCCTCTTTCATTACAACTACCCACTCAATACAGAGAAGTTTTCAACGATCCCACTCGAACAGGTCGTCATCTCGGTCGAGATCGATTCTCCGGTCTCAATTAAGGCCGTGTACTCACCCTCCCATCAAATTGACCTCACCCGCCAGGATGACCGCCATGCACTCGTTGGCTATGAAGACAGCTTCATCAAACCTGCGACCGATTTCGACCTGTACTTCTCGGTTGCGCCTGAAGAAGTCGGGCTGAACCTGCTTACCTATCGCGATCCAGAAAGCGAAGATCCGGACGGATTCTTCTTGCTGATGGCAGCTCCGAGCATCGAGCACGCCACCAACCAGGTCATTCCCAAGGATGTCATCTTCGTGCTCGATAGATCGGGAAGTATGGATGGCGAGAAATTCAGGCAAGCGCAGACGGCCTTACACTACGTGCTCGAGCATCTCAACCCCAATGATCGGTTCAACATCATCAGCTTCAGCACAAGCACACAGATCTTCGCAGCCGAAATGCAAGGTGTTGAAGAGCGCCAGGATGCCGGGCGCTGGGTCGATTCGCTCTCCGCAGTCGGTTCGACAGACATCAACCGCGCCCTGCTCGAGGCGCTCAACCTGGCCAGCCGCACTCGGCCGACCATCCTTATCTTCCTGACCGATGGGCTGCCGACGGAGGGTGTCACGGACCCCGAATCGATCCTGGCCAATGCCCGCCAGGCAATGCGTGAAACCGTGCGATTGTTCCCCTTTGGTGTCGGATACGATGTGGATACCTTCCTGCTCGATTCGATGGCGCTCGAAAACCGTGGGACCACTTCCTATGTCACCCCGGGGCAGGCTATCGATGAGAGTGTGAGTTCATTCTTCGCCAAGGTCAGCTTACCGGTGCTGACCGACCTCGAACTTGATTTTGGCGAGGTTGTCGCTTTCGATCTCTACCCGGACCCCCTTCCGGACCTTTTCGCCGGCGGGCAGATGATCCTGCTGGGGCGGTATCGATCGGCTGGCGTTGAGACGATCCGCCTGGAAGGCTATATCGACGGTGAGCCGCAAACTTTCGATTATCCTGGGCAACGGTTTCGTTCATCCGGCGGAGCCGATTTCCTGCCGCGCCTGTGGGCAACACGCAAGATCGGAGCCCTGTTGAACGAGATCCGCTTGAGCGGCCCGGAGGAGGAGACCGTGGCGCAGATCGTTCGGCTCAGCATCCGCTACGGCATCGTCACACCGTACACATCCTACCTGGTGACCGAACCCATGGCGCTTGGAGCAGACGCACAGGAGGGAATCGCAGCGCAGGCCTTCGATGAGCTGCTGGCGATGCCAACCATCGTCAGCGGCGAGAAGGCCGTTGGGCAGGCTGCGGCCGAATCAGAGTATCGTTCGGCTGATATCGCCGTGCCCCTCAGCGCGCAGGATCAGGACCTGGTGAAGATCGCCGGCACCCACACCTACCGCTGGCTGGA
>DAOUEJ010000190.1:0-2453 GCA_034430615.1 Anaerolineales bacterium
TCGAAACCGGCTTTGCTGGGCGGCACTCTAAACCTGCCGGCAGAGCGGCGATCACGGCCGCGACACCGGTCAGGAGATCGGAGGCTTCGCATGCCAGCCGCAGCGACATCTTGCCGCCGTTGGAAACACCGGTGGCATAGATCTGCCCCGGATCGATGTTGTTGGTGTCCTCCATCTACTCCATCAATCCCAGAGCGAACCACACCTTATCTTCCAATAGGGAGATTGCCACGCCCCTGTGGGGCTCGCAATGACAGTTATCCCTCATGCACACGCCACATATCGTCGTCATCAAAGATCTTTTCTGTCTCCGCTTCGCTCCCCACTGCATCACGCTCAACCTGCCGTTGTGGCCGCTCATCGCCAAGTACTTCATCATAGTACTCATGCTGGATGAGTAGGTTCATGATCTCATTCGTCCCGGTCCAGATCTGGGACAATCGGTAATCACGCACCATGCGCTCCACCGGGTAGATATCGGTGTAGCCGATGCCGCCCATCACCTGCATCGCCAGGTTCGCAACCCGCCAGGCGGTATCGGTGGCGAACTTCTTCGCCTCGCTCACCAGCCGCCGGCGGTTGGGGACGTCCTCATCGACGGCACGCGCCGCCATGTAAACCATCGCCCTTGCCGCGTCGAGCTGTGTGATCGCATCCGCCACCATGAAGCTCACACCCTGGAAGCTCCGGATGCGCTGCCCGAAGGCGCGGCGCTTATCGCTGTAGCGCGCGGCGATCTCCAATGCCGCCCGCACACCCAGGCTGGCCGCAGCCGAGGTCAAACGTTCGGGGATCATCATCTGGTTGAAGACCTGCGCTCCGCTATGCAGCTCACCAATCAGATTCTCCTTCGGCACTTCGACTTCGCGAAAGACAATCCGTCCCGTCCCGCCGCCGCGTGTGCCCATCAGACCGTACTGGTACTCGGTCTTCACACCAGGCCCACGCTCGACCAAGATGGCGCTGATGCGCTGGTGCCGGTGCGCCGCTTCGTCAAAGTTCGTACGGCAGTACACCAGGAACAGGTCAGCCTCGGTCGCGCCGACGACGAAGCGCTTCTGGCCATTGATGACGAAGGTGTCGCCCTTCAGCTCGGCGCGCGAGGTGGCGCCGAAGAAATCCGACCCGCCGCGCGGCTCGGTCAAGGCTTCGGCTGAGATCATCTCACCCTTCAAGAGCGGGCGCAGATAGCGCTCCTTCTGCTCGTGAGTACCGAATACGTGCAGCGCCTCGCCCACAATCGAAGGCATCACATAGGCGCAGCCAAGCGTCGTGCCAAGGATACCGATCTCTTCTTCAGCAATCACCTCCGCCGTCCACGGTAAGCCGCGTCCACCGTATTCAGGCGCGAACCGCAACCCTAGCAGGTTCGCTTCCCCCAGCGCACGCACGTAGTCACGTGGGTATTGGATTTCATCCCGGTCGAGCGCGCGGAGAAGCTCGTGCGGCACCTGCTCGCGCACGAAGGTGCGCATCTCAGCCTGGATTTCACGCTCTTCCCTGGTCAACAAGCTCTCGTAAAACATCTCCAGATCCCTTTCTTTTTCGCAGGCCTGCATCAACACAATTCATACACGCTTCCCGATTCTAGGGCAAGCAGTTGAGCCCATCCGCCAGACATTTCCACTCAGCTCGTGATGGACATCTACCCAGAGCCAGCCGCATTCCAAAATTTCACTCCAATTTGGGAATAGAAAAGAAGACCCGGATCTAAACCAAATCGAGTGTATGGCGAGAGCTTAAGCTGCGCTGTAAGGATCCGGTAGATGGTCAAGAAAAGCCCCGATACCCCGTTCGTGGCGTATATCGCGATTACCCACAACGAGGATATATCGGTCCCACCAAATAATCCATGTCCCATGACACGTAAGAAGGTCCCATAGCTCAAGAGTTGGATTGCCCGCCAGCGCCGACTCCCCAGCTTCTTGCGGGGGATAGAATGTAGGCGTCACGAGCAGGGAGAGATCGATGCCGAGTTGACCCAGGCCTGCCCATAGGGGACGGTAGTTCGCCAGACCAAAAGGAAGCAGCATGCCCGCCAGCGAGGGGCTGATGTACTTGTCCCCAAGCAGGATCAACGCGCGAGACAGCTGAAGGCGATCGCAAGCAGGCTAACATGCTGGTGCAGATCGAAGGCTGCAGGTCCCCCTGGCCAGAGCTGTGCCAGCCGATTCGTGATAATCAAACCAAAGGCCATCGGAAGCCAGAGCAGCAAGTATTGCGATGGATGGTCAGCTTGAATTCATCAGCCCGGTTGGCCAGGGAACTACTGCTCATTTGAGATTGCCAGTTGGAAAGTAAGAGGCATTAAACACGTCGACTCTTCACCCCAAACCACATCGCCACAAGCACAGCACCTATGAGCATAAGCCAGGGCAGATCCAGCGCGAATCCTACGAGCAGAACCACGAACCCCAACCACCCGATTACCGTCGCCGCCATCTTCGGACGTC
>DAOUEJ010000191.1:0-19320 GCA_034430615.1 Anaerolineales bacterium
GCAGGACCCCAAGACCCGATGGCGAAGATGCTTGAGCGTTACCGGCGGCGGAGAGATGTCGTCGTGCAAGGGTTGAATGCCATCCCCGGTATCAACTGCCAGGTCCCGGGCGGTGCTTTCTACGCGTTTCCGAATGTCAGCGCCTACGGCATGCCGGTTTCCGAGCTTGCTGATCGCATCCTGGAGCAGGCTGGGGTTGCACTGCTCCCGGGCACGGCCTTTGGGCATCGAGGCGAGGGACATCTGCGGCTCTCGTACGCCAGCAGCCTGGAGCGCATCGGGCGCGGATTGGAGCGGTTGGAAAAGTTCTTCCGGACACTCCCTATGAGCGAAGACTGAGCGCTCCCAGATCGACGGGTGCGACATCCACGGGTACGGCGCTGTATTCCTGCATAGAACCCAAACCAGCGTGAGGCAGCCCCATGGAAAAAACCCATCCTAAGATCCCGCCTGCACTCGTTCTTTTCTTTCTTGCACCAGCGATCGGAGAATTGCTCTCCGGTTCAGCGCCCCCGGTCGAATTCTTCAAGCCCTTCAGCCTGCTTCTTCTTTCTGCGATTTATGGGAGCGGAGCGCTCTTGGTGCGCGAGCTGGCGCTGCGCTGGGGAAAGCGCTGGCCGACAATCCTGACCCTCGGTCTCGCCTACGGAATCATCAAGGAGGGGTTAATGGTGAAATCCTTTTTCGACCCAGCCTGGATGGACCTTGGAGTACTGGGGGTGTATGGGCGGTGGGTGGGCGTGAACTGGGTTTGGGCCGTCATGCTCACCCTGTACCACTCTATTGTGAGCATCGCCATCCCGATCCTGCTGGTCGAGCTGATCTACCCCGGCCAACGGGATCAGGCATGGCTCGGGAAACAAAGCCTGCGTGTTGTGTCTATCCTGCTTATGGTGGATGTCCTCTTCGGTTTTACTCTGCTCACCACATACCGCCCACCCCTGCTTCCTTATCTACTTTCCGCGCTGGCCGTGCTCGCACTCTACCGGATCGCCCGGGCGCAGCCAAGCTCATGGGCTGAATCTCGCGCAGCTCCCCCGTGGGGAAATTTTAAATTGGGCCTGGCTGGTTTCCTGGGGATGGCAAGCTTGTTTTTCTCCGGGTGGGTGCTGCCCGCGGTCGGTCTTCCCGCTATATTGACAATCGTGGTCATGATTGGCAGCGCCCTAGGGATTACCCGCTTGCTCCGCTGGGGGACAGGGGAGGGCGCGTGTAATGACCGCGGGCGGTGGGCCCTGATCAGAGGTGCGCTGACCGTCTTCATCTTGCTGGCGCTGCTCGCCGAAACCGATCCTGGCCGAGTCGACAACCCGGCCGGTATGGGGCTGGTCGGCTTGGCAGCCGCACTGGGATTGATCTATCTTGGATTGCGGATCAAAAAACGTGTGCGGGATGCGAGCGCCCTGGCCGAAAAGATGTCCTGACGTATCAAAGCGTCATAGATGGCCTGCGGTTGAAGATTACCTGTCCTGTAGATCCCCGCTTCAGTGCTTGCATAAGAATTCGAGTGGACAGCCCTGCTTGGCCTCAGCACTCGCTCTTGCCTCTGCCGGCCGCGCTGGTTGCTCCCAATAGGATCAGGAGAAGAAAACCTGATTCTTCCTTCAAAGAATCGCAAGCAAGACTCGACCTTCCCAGTCGAGCCAGGGAAAGTCGAGTCAAATCACGCACACGATCAGCGCCAAATCGAGGGATGCAGCCAGATCGCCGAGTCCTGATCGAACGTGTCTTTCGCCCGGACAGTGAGGATGAGCTTCACATCTTTGCCTGCTAAGGGGCTGAGGTCGACATCAACCGCGGTGTACTTGCCATCATAAGTTTCATCCCACCTACCGAGAGTTAGGATTTCCCCCTCCCCGATCTGGTACTCAAGCTTGAACTGCACATCGCAGTTCGGTGAATCGTTGCTACAGGACACCACGGTGCGGAAGCGGTCGCCAGACTTGACGGTGAAGGCGGGATACGTGCCGGATATACGGCCACCACTCACGCCTTCCGGGATGACCCACAACCCAGCTTCATTCTCAATACGCCCCCCTTCCAATATGGGGGCATCCAGCCGCTGGATCAGTCCATCGACAGAGTAGGAATCCGTCGGGCAGGTTATCCCGTTTGTGCTTTTCCAGACAGCACTGCAGTAGCTCGCGGCCAGGTCGTAGACGATTTGCTTCGGCTTATCCACGCGCACGATGACCGAGAACGGTTCGTCGGCATTGGGTCCTGTACCAAAATTCAAGCCGGATTGATTACGAAGCGCCCAGTAGCCGGTCGACTTGCCGGGTTGAATTGGCGCTGTGAGCTCAATCGAGATATCGATCATTTGCCCAGGGGTAACCTTGCTCTTGAGCCGTGTGACTTCGTCGCCCGTCATGCGGTCCCCGCTGACAAAGACCAGGGAATAACCCCTAGTCCAGGTACATGAACCGATATTTTTCAGTCGCCAGGTTTTTGTGAAATCCTGATCCGGTTTAAATATGGTCCCATCCGGCACGGTTACATCTTTGACGAGGGCTGCCCAATCGCAGGGGATCGGCGGCGTCGTGGCCGAGGGCGTTAACGTAGGGGTGGGTGTTAGCGTAATGGTGGGGGTAGCTGTCGGGGTGAAAGTAACTGTCGGGAGAACCGGCAGGAACTGGAAATCCCAACCGAAATCCACGCCCTCTTTCGCCTCTCCGTCGGCGACCGAAATCGTGGTCATTACCTGAGCGGTGGCGACGGGTGATGACCACCTGCCAGGCTGCAGGACCGTACTATTCTGGCTGCGCTCAGCATCGATCGATATGCAGTAGGTACCAGCTTCAAGACGTTCGAACCGGAAGCGGCCAGTCGCGTCGCTGATGAGCTCGGCAGCCCCGGTCGCCGGGCACGCCCCGCTTCCGAGGCTCACATATACGCCTGGGATACCAGGCTCCCCGGCCTCAAACAGGCCGTTAGCGATCACCGATCCATCGGGTGCGGTCGTGCATCCCATGGCATCAGGAGCACCGGGCTGGATCGGGTTTGACGCGCACATGTCGTGCCAGATGAGACCGGCAATGCTGGCTGTCGCAACGGGCAAAGTTGGCGTCACTTCCGTTTCCGTGGGGAGGCTGGGCCCGATCTGGTTCAGCCCGACGTTTGCAATAACAATCATGCCGATTATAAGAACAGCCGCGCCCATCAGGCTCAGCAAAATTATGATGATTTTGGTATTGCTCATAGTGCCCTACCTCGCCGTTTAACAGGCATGATTCCCAGCAGAGTGCTCTTAAGCCATCTTGATAAATAAGGCGTAGCGGCAAGCATTATCTGAAACATTATACATATTATTTATCACATATTTTATTCGGCCACGGGCAGAACTCATTGCTCGAGCTTCAAGGCTAATAATGGAACCACCCATCTCAGACGTTGAGATGGGTGGAAATGTTCCCGGATTACTGCGTCGTCGGTTCTAGCTATCGGCCTGGCCCTTTGGCCTGACCTGGCTTGTGGATCGATGCTTGCCATTGTTATTCCCGGCTGGATTCAGCGGCCCAAGCGGGGCGCCGATAACGCTCTCGACAGCCACGGGGGCCAAGCTCGCAGCCTCCCGCACATGCGTGGTGTCAAACCCTTCCGGTTTGATGACACACCCGTGCCCGCTCAGCAGTGCGCTGACGCCTTCTTGCCCCCTCTCCGCCCCGGCATAGCGACAGGCCGGGCAGTGCTGCGGATCGTGAGGCTGGTATTCCAGCGGCTCCTCGTAGGAGGTGATCAAACCCTCATAGTTGCGCAGGACGACGCGGTGATCTGAGGCGCTCAGTTGATAATTCGGCATGAGCGGGATCTTGCCTCCCCCGCCGGGAGCGTCGACAACAAATGTCGGTACCGCATAGCCGGAGGTATGTCCGCGCAAACCTTCGATGATCTCAATCCCTTTCGCCACCGGCGTTCGGAAATGCCCGGCCCCTGCGACAAGATCGCATTGGTACAGGTAGTAGGGCCGAACGCGCATCCGCACCAGGTCATGTACCAGTTTTCGCTGAACCTCAACACAATCGTTTACACCGGCCAACAGCACGGATTGGTTGCCGAGCGGGATTCCGGCTCGCGTGAGACGGTCCGTGGCCTGGGCTAACTCGGCCGTGATCTCGTTTGAGTGGTTGACGTGGATGTTCATCCACAGCGGGTGATAGCGCGCCAGCATCTCGGTTAGCGATTCATCGATCCGCATCGGCATGAACACCGGCACCCGCGTGCCAATGCGGATGACCTCGATATGCTCGATCTCGCGCAGTTGGCGCAGCAAATCCTCGAGCATTGCTGGAGGCATCGTGAGCGGATCTCCGCCTGATAGCAGCACATCCCGCACCTGAGGCGTCCGTCGCAGGTAATCAAGCTGCTTTTCGTAGTCCATGCGCGAGAACTGTTGATGCGGGTCACCCACGATCCGTGAGCGCGTGCAGTAGCGGCAGTACGAGGCGCACTGGGTCGTGACCAGCATCAGGACCCGGTCCGGGTAGCGATGGACCAATCCCGGTACCGGCGAGTGCTCGTCCTCCGACAGCGAGTCGACCAGCATTCCATCGAAGGGAACCAACTCAGCGTCGGTCGGGATCACTTGCCTGCGGATGGGATCATGCGGGTCATCCGGGTCGATGAGCGAGATGAAGTAGGGCGTGATATCGACCCGGAACAGGTGTGTGGCCTGGAGTGCCCGCCGCTCACTCTCGGTGAGCGGCAGCACCTGCTCGATCTCGTCGACGCTGTTCAGCCTATGGCTCAGTTGCCAGCGCCAGTTGAGCCATTGCTCATCCGGGATATTGGTAAACTGCGGCGCACGGCGTGACGGGAAGTGATTGCTGGACATGCATTCTCCTTGAGACCTATACGAAAGGGAAACCAATTACAAATTTCTGCGCATGGCAGCGCGCATGACCGGTTCAACCACCGACCGAGCGGCAGTGTTTGCCCGTTCCCGGAGCACGCTCGGGAAGCGGAAGACATCCTGCCGGGCGATCTGCTCGAAGGTCAGCCCGAAACGCTCTGCACCGAGGTACAGAATCTCGCTGATCAAGACGTCGTAGTTCATCCCTTCTGAGGCGGCCATGATGCACAGATCGCTCACCGAGGGATTCAGCCCAGGCAGTGTGTTGATCTCAAGCAGGTACGGCTCGCCGTCCGCCCCCAGCCTCAGATCGATGCGCGATACATCGAGTGCACCCACAGCTTCGGCGGCACGTAGCGACAGATCGACCATTTTGCGTTCAAGATTGCGTGGAATCGCGGCCGGACAAAGGTACTCAGGAGCACCTTGTTCGCCGATGTCGTACGCCTTTGCGGCGTTGCCATAGATACCCGGGCTCACGCTTTTACTGCTGTCCAGCTCAAGGATCGGGAATACGTGATAGCCCTGCGCGTTGTACACCCATGGCCGGCGCCGGTTGCGCGGCGATCCTAGGTTGCCGATGTACCCTACCGTAAATTCCCGGCCGGGCAGAAACGATTCCACCAGGGCTGGTTGATGATAGGTCTTGATCAACCAGTTCACACGCTGGCGTAGAGCACGCTCATCGCTAAGGATGGCCGAGCCATCGATCCCCATGCCAGTGCCTTCCCGTGCAGGTTTTGCAATAAGCGGGAAGTGCAGGTCTTTCTGCAGCGGCTCGCGGCCGGTGCGGAACTCCTGGAAGGCCGGGGTAGGCAGTCCATGGGATTGCCAGATGCGCTTGGTCTGCGTTTTATCGAGAGATAGAGCGTTGGTCAATACACGGGAGGCTGTGTAGGGGATCCCCAGCAGTTCACACAACGCCGGGGCCTGCGCCTCGCGCGCATCTCCCTGAACGCCTTCTGTGATGTTGAAGCAAATATGTGGACGGAGGTTGGTCAGGCTTTCGACCAGGGATTGATCACCGGCGCAGATGTGCACCCAGTGACCGTCGAGTTCGAGGGCTTGGGCGATGGCTTCAACCGTCTCCCTGCGATCGAACTCTGCGCCGGCGTCGGGAGGATCGTCGAGTTCATACTCGAACTCATCCTTGAGGTTCGCCAGCACAGCGATACGCCAGGGAGCTGGTCGAAGCCCGGTACCGGGAGGCTTGCGATGTGAAACAGTGTTCTCAAAGTACTTCATGTTGAATGTTCTCCTTGGTTGTGGGGCATAGGCCCCGTATGTTTTACTTCTCTTGTTTTCCGGATTTCCGCTATCTCGACTATCTTACCTGAGCGGATCCTGTTCGTTGCCATTGCCAGGGAAGGCAGTGATCTAGACACGATCACGTAAGTCCACACCCCAGTCAACACTAAAACCCTGCTTTGGCAGCGGTTCGATAAATGCCCAGTCCAGCTCGAGTGGCTCCACGCTGATCACCACCAACTGCGCACCACAATAACCACAACTCAGGCGCTGCTCGTAGGTGACCGGCGTGTCGACGGTGACCTCGCCATCACATTCGGGACATCTTCCATTTTTCAAGGGCAACCTCCTGGTTCAAGATACGCTTCCTACAGGTTTCATTGCATCAAACCATGTGGAAGCATAATAGGAGCAAGGGGAATTAATGTGGCTAATGAGTAGAAAAAGTGTGTGAAAACAGCCTTGGGGCGATCAAGATTGTATCATTGGGCTTGGGGAGAGCGCGACGACCCAATCAACGGTGTTTTTCGGTGCTATTCTTCTTCGGCGTTAAAGCGGTAGCCCACACCGGAAAGGGTCTCGAGGAAGATCGGCTTTTCAGGATCGGGTTCGATCTTGTGCCGCAGCCGGCTGACGAGGCCACGCACCAGATCGCGGTTGCCCTCTCCGCTGTATCCCCATACCCGTTCGACGATCACTTCACCCGGAAGTACCTGACCACGATGGTTCATGAGAACGTATAGCAGCCTGAATTCCAACTGGGTCAGACGCTTGGGCTCGCCCCCCTCGACCTTGACTGTCCGAGTTGATGGATCAAGGGATATGCGGCCCAGATCCAGGGTGGGCAGCACAAATACAGGGACGGCATTCGAACGCCGCAAGATCGCTGTAACATGGGCGGCGACGAGAAGGGGTGAAACCGGGCGGTGGATGATGAGATCGCCGCCCGCGTAAAGGATTTTACAGGCATCGGCCTCTGGCATCGGTTCTGTCACCAACACCAGCGGGACCTGCGTGGCCGCACGCACATCTTGCACCACCTTCAGCGCTTCTTCGGCTGTCTCCAGTGCCAGTACAAGGACGTCAGCAGCGTGATCCGGCCAATTCGAGAGCACCCGTTTATATTCACCGCTCGCGGCGACAGCCAGTCCAGCCTTGCGCAAGGTGTAGACCAGCAGATCGCGCTCATCCGGGTCAGGTGCAGCTACAATCGCCTGCATGCAATTTCCTCCGACCGATACGAGATGCCTTCCTCTGGTCTGAACGCCAGGAGTGGGATGAGTACCCGGCGGCATCTTGGTCGAATTGTACACCCTTCATATAAACGTAAGACGAACCTAGAGGGCGTATACCAGCAGAGACTCCCTTCATGGCAGCCTGCTAATCATCAGGTTCTACTCTGGAATATGCCCTACTCGGGTACGTCTTTCCCCGAGATGAGCTTCTACAGGATAATAGCATGGGACCATGCGGTCGGGATCGAGATTGGCCACACTCGCTTGGAGGCACCAAAATGATTGCCATCCTTGAAGCTGAAGGCTTGAGTAAACAATTCCATGTTGGCGAATGGGTCGTGGATGCCTTGCAGGACGTGGACTTTCAAGTTGAGAAGGGTGAGTTCGTCGCCATCATGGGCCCCTCTGGGTCGGGGAAATCTACCTTGCTCCACTTGCTTGGGGCGCTCGACCAGGCCAGCGCCGGTCGCATTACACTCCAAGGGCAATCGCTCTCGGAATTGAGCGACGACGAGTGCACTCTGCTGCGCCGGCGTAAACTGGGCTTTGTTTTCCAATTCTTCAACCTGCTGCCCTCGCTTAGCGCGGCGGAAAATGTCGCCCTGCCCTTACTGCTGGATGGCGTACGGCCGTCGGAAGCGATGGAACGAGCGCGTGAACTGCTTGTGCTCGTCGATCTCGAAGCCCGCCAGGCCCATCGTCCCGATCAACTCTCCGGTGGCGAACAGCAGCGCACCGCCATTGCCCGGGCACTGGCCAGTAAACCGCAGTTGCTCTTAGCTGATGAGCCGACCGGCAACCTGGACCGGGGCTCGGGTCAGCGCCTGCTAGGCATACTGCGCCATGCCTGCGATGAGCAGGGCCAGACGGTGCTTGTAGTTACGCACGATCCCTATGCAGCATCCTTCGCCGACCGGGTGGTCTTCCTGCTTGATGGCCGCGTGGAGAAAGAGCTCTCTGGATCGTCCCTCACGTTGAAGAACATCGCCGATACCGCAGCCACTCTGGAGCAGGCAGGCAACACGGAGAACCGCTCTGGATGAGCGTGCTGCTGCTTGCCCGCAGGGAACTCCAGCGCAACTGGCCGCGGTTCCTGTTGTCTGGATCGACGATCGCCAGCGGGGTTGCCGTCCTGGTCGCCTCCGACCTGCTCAGCCGCGCGACGACAGCCGAAATCGCTCGAATCGAGGAGGTCAAGGCCGTGACCTCCTTTATGACCGAGCAAATGAACGTCGGCCTGACCGTGATCGGTGTGATCATCAGCGCTGCGGCCGGGTTGCTTGTCTTCAATGTATACCTGATGGCAGTTCATGAACGCGCCTATGAAATCAGCCGGCTGCGAGCGGTGGGGATGCAGCGTTCCCAACTTCTTCGCCTGCTTGCGATAGAGACCGTTGGCACAGGCGTGGCCGGGGTTGTAGCAGGCATTCCGGGCGGCATCGCGCTTAACGCACTCCTGATCCGGCTGGTGGTAGAGACCAGCCCGATGTTTAATCGGTTCGCTCAACCCACCCTTTCCCTCGAGCGCATCGTTTTTTCGGCCGGCATTGGCCTGGCTGCTGTATGCTTGGCAAGCTGGCTCCCGATCAGGCGCGCGCTGGAAAGATCGCCTCTGGCAAGCAGCTATTCGGTGGAGGAAATCCCATCAGTGCGGGATGACCTGCACCAATTCCTTCGTTCCGCACTAATCATCGCGGGACTTGGCGCTTTCATTTTCATCGGGAAGCCCAGCCGTTGGTTATTTCCACCTTTGTCAGACCGGATCAACGTGGCCACGATTGCTTTATGGGTGGTGGTGCTTTTCCTGACCACGCCAGCACTGGCAGGATTGGCTTCCCGACTGCTGCGCCCGGTCCTCAGCCAGCTGCTCGGGATCTGCGGCCGGCTGGCGGCTGAGAACTTGGGCCGAGCGCGGGGGCGGGTGTCCCGGACCGTGGTCACGCTAGCCGTTGGCACGGCGATGATCGTCGCCGTTAACGGTTTTCTTGTTTTCTGGTTTGAAGAATTGTTCTTCCGCAATAGCACCCAGAGCTTGCTGGAACGCCCCGCGGTCGGGGTATTCCCGCTCGACATCGAAGCCGGGCTCGCGGGCTATGAGGATCTCAAGAGTTTCACCGTACTCGACTCGTCGCTCGCCAGCATCGAGCACGCAGCGGGCGCTGGCGCAACGGTGGTCGAGATGTATTTCACGATCATTCCCGAACTCTCCTTCCTCGGCCACCAGTACTTCTCTTTCATCCTGGATCCAGAAGATATTAAAAACTCCGGCGATCTGTATTTTTCCTTCAGCGAGGGTGATTGGGAGCATGCGCTGCCGATTATGAAGGAGGGTTGCGGCTTGCTGCTGACTGCCTCCGTCGCAGGGAAGAACCATGTCAACCTCTACGACCCGCTCACAATAAGCACCCCGCGCGGACCGCTGGAGTGCCGGGTGGCCGGGATTGGTCCAACCTATGTTGGCGCCTCGATAGTTAGCACGATGGCAGCGGGCAGCCTGCAGCTGGGAGCGCCTGTTTCAATCGTTGTCTTCCCCGAGCAGCCAGATCAACTCCCCTTGCTTCGAAGCTCGCTTGAGGCAGCTTTGTCTGGCGACAGCGGGCTGCATATCATCGATCTTACACTCATGGCTGATATGCAGCGGGAAGGGATGAAATCCGCCCAGATCTTGATGAACAGCATGCTTTTGCTTGCGATCCTGCTAGCCTCACTCAGTGCGTTGAATATGATGCTGATAAGCCTGAGGGAAAGGTCGCGCGAGTTCTCGTTACTGCGCGCAATCGGAGCTACACGCCGTCAAATCGGGGTTGTGATCACCCTCGAAGGCGCACTGTACGGTCTGTTGGGAGGACTGCTGGGCCTGCTAACAGGCGCAGGGGTCCTCTTGATATATATCTTAATCGCCGGGGGAAACATGTTCGGTTTTCCCGACTTCCCGGTCGCCGAGGCAGCCTGGAATACCCTAGAAGCAACCCTCCCCAGCGGGATCATCGCTCTGATCGCCGCACCCATTCTCACATCCCTTGCCTGCTTACCAGCCGTCCGCTCGATCGCAAAACGGGATAGCCTCGAAGCGTTGCGGGTGGTCGAGGCCTGACACAGCAACATCACTGGCTCCACCTGGTTTACAATCTGCCTGGAAAGATGCTTGCCCAGGAGCGTTTATCCCGATGTCCATGATCCATGTGAGCGACAACCCCCAAACCCTCGCCCAGGCGGCAGCAGAATTTGTTTGCTCACTCGCCATAGATACGATCCGCCGGAGAGGACGCTTCGCGATCGCACTCTCGGGCGGGAACACCCCGCGACTGACCTATGAACGGATATGTCTTATGCAAAACCAGCCGGATTGGTCGAGGGTGTACTTCTTCTGGAGCGATGAACGCTGTGTCCCCCCCGACCATCCCGACAGCAATTACCGTATGGCGCACGAGGCGCTGCTAGCGCATGTCCCTGTGCCGGCAATAAATGTTCAGCGCATGGACTGCAGCACCTCACCCGAGGCAGGCGCAGAGGCGTATGAGTCCCTGCTTCGAACCTGGGTCCAGGAAAATGGGGAACCCGCCTTCGACCTGGTCATGCTCGGACTCGGTGGCGATGGGCACACCGCCTCGCTCTTCCCAGGCACCCGGGCGCTCGAGGAACGCAGGCGATGGGTCGTGGCCAATCGGGTGGATCGACTGGGATCGTGGCGGATGACCCTCACCTACCCTGCGCTGAGAGCAGCCGAGCACATCCTCTTCTTGGTGCAGGGCAGCGATAAAGCTCCGGTTGTCAAAGCCATCCTCGAGGGAAGCGGTTCGGAGCTGCCGGCGAGCGCGGTCAACTCACGCTCCGGAAGCCCGCTTTGGTACCTCGATACAGCTGCAGCAGCGCTGCTTGACCCGGCATCCAGGCGCGATTCCCCCCGGGCAGGGACTGAAGAGTGACGGGTAGGAAACACGGGGGATGGTTTAACCCAGGCGAGATTTGTTAGGATATTGTAAGGTGGTCGTTGGCGACCAACGCGAGCACCAGGACAATCGAGCAACCTGTTCGACGAAAAGGCAAAACCACCGAAAGGTGGCGACGCAAAGCAATAGGGTCTACCGCTGGGATACCCAGCCAGGACAGCCTGCTACCGAATCGTGCGAGGTACCAATACTTGCGACCGTGTGGCTGGCAGGCGTTCCTGCAGCAGGACGGTCGTTTTGTTCTTCAATGGCGGAGGGCCAGGTACAGCAAACGACCGGGCGGAGGCGATCGAAGAGGAGAACCAGGATGCGTACGCCGGCTCCCTGAGTAATACCGGGACCCAGGCAGCGGACACGAGCCCTGATCCAGCACTGGATATCCGCGCTCCCGGTGGAGCCAGCATCATCCTGGTTCTTCAACAGAGGACAACCTAGAGCCGGTCCAAGGCTGGCTACGTGCTGCCAAACAGAAACACGATTGCCTCCGCCAAATTTATTCAGCATGAATTTCGTTCCACCCCGTGCCCAGCCCGTGCTGGGCGTTCGCCTCTATCCTGCTTGAGCAGGGTCAAATCTTCAGGATAACCTGCGCCATGGTGAAGTAGATAAACAACCCCGTAGCATCGACCAGTGTGCTCATCACCGGCCCGGAGACGACGGTTGGATCGATCCGCAGCCGCGAGGCAAGCAGCGGCAGGAGCGCACCGAGCGCGTTCGCCCATAAAACAATAACCCCGATCGCCAGCGCGATGGTGATCGCCAGAGCCGGCGATGACCCCCACATCAAGGCCCGCCCATATGCTACCGCCCCCATGCCGATGCCCAGGATCAGGCCTACCCTGAGCTCATGCCACCCGGCGCGCAGTGCATCACCGACCGAAATATCACCCACTGCTAGCGCCCGGATGAGGGTGCTCGTCGTCTGTGATCCAGCATTGCCACCCGTGCCGATCAGTAGGGGTATAAAAAACGATAGGGCTACGGTGGCCTGGATCTCAGACTGGAAATGCCGCAGCACGGTCCCCGTTAGGCTCTCGGTTAAAAAGAGCAGCATCAACCATCCGATCCGTTTGCGGGTAACCGCAAAGATGCTTGTTCGCAAATAGGGCTCGTCCAGGGGCAGAGCGCCACCCATACGCTGGATATCCTCGGTCGCTTCATCCTCCAGTACGTCGATCACATCATCAAAGGTAATCATGCCTAGCAGAACGTTCTCCCCATTTACAACCGGCAGGTAGAGCAGGTCGTAGCGCGTCATCAGGCGCGCCACTTCCTCCTGATCTGTGCCCACCCGGACCGAGATCACATCCGGGTTCATGAACCCCATCACCTGCTCCTGCGGATTGGCGACGATCAACTGTCGCAGGCTCACCTCACCCATCAGATGGCCTGACTTATCAACCACGAACAAATAGAAAAGCGAATCATCATCCGGTTTCCAGGCGTGGACAGCCAGGAGCGCCTCGCTCGCAGTCATCCGGCGGCGGAGGGCGAGAAACTGGGAGGTCATCAAGCCACCGGCGCTGTCCTGCGGGTGCAGCAGCAGCGGGTGGATCTCCTCCGGATCCTCCAAGCGGGTCAGCAGGTCCTGAGCGTCACGTGGCTCGAATTCACCGAGCAGGTCGGCGACCTCATCCGGTTCCATCGCATCGACGATGCGCGTTACGGCGTCCTTCGGGAGGGCGCGCACCAACCCGGCCGCATCGCGGTCTTCGAGTTCTTCCAACAGGTCAGCGGACTGTTCGGGGTTCATCTGCGGCAGCAACGCGACCCGGTCATTCTCGGGCAGCGCCTCGAAAATCTCCGCCTGGTCCGGTGTTCGCAGGAGTTCAAGTGTCTGGACCGCCTGGTTTAAATCATTCGCTTCGAGCGAGGCGCGCAAGCGGGACAAGACCTGCTCAACATTGAAGGCGTTCATGATGCACCTCCGGTTTCAGATTCTCCCGAAGGCGGCTGAGGTGCGAGCTTCCGGGGACTATGTAAACTTACAGTCGGGGATGAGGGCGATAAAGACCCTGCCCGGATTTCCGTGTAATAGGAGGGGTGACAAAAGATCCTGCTTTCGGGGTTTAGGATGCCGCGATGCTAAGCCTCCAGAGTCCATCCTGTCAAGCCCTGGTGACAAGCAAAAGAAGCTGCATGCACTACATGGGGTATGCCGGGGCAGTGCTCACCTGCTCATAGACTGCGAGCATGCGTTCCGTTGCAGCGGCGATCGAGTATCGCTCAACAACCCGCGCCCCTTCCAGGGCCAGGCGTTCAAGCTCACCATCCTGACCCAGGACCTGCACGATGCCCTGCGCCAGATCGTCCTCGTCAGCCTCCGTCAACCGGCCCCCGCCGCTCTCGATCACATCCACCGCCCCCGGGGCCTTAACGGCGACAACCGGTGTCCCGGCCGCAAGTGCTTCGAGAAGCACAAGACCCTGAGTCTCGGTCGTCGAGCTGAATACAAACAGGTCAGCGGCAGCGTAGTAGGGTGCGATCTCAGCATGCGGAACCGCCCCGACGAAGGTTGTTGAATCGTGTAACCCCAGCTGGTGTACAAGCTCCATCGCCTCGGTTTCGTAGGGACCACTCCCTACCAGGACCAGGTGTGTCTGCGGCCGCTGGGCATGGACCACGGCGAAGGCTGACAGGAGCATGTCCAACCCCTTCTCCTCCGCAATCCGCCCAACGTAGAGCAGCATCTCCTCCCCCTCCAGCTTGAGCTGTGATCGCACCTGGCCGGGTCCAGCCGTCTGAAAGCGAGCCAGGTCGACCGGGGTGGGGATCACGGTCACCCGTTCGCCCACCCCGAAAGTGGAGGCGATCATCGTGCGAATGGTTTCCGTGGGGGCGATGATATGGCTGCACTGCTTCAAGTAGCGGCGCACCCGCTCCTCTGTCAAATGCCCAGCCAGCTTGCCAGCGATGGGGCTGTAGTGCTGTGCATACTGCTCGTATTGGGTATGGAAGGTGAAGATGAGGGGAATGCCGAGCGCACGCGCGCAAGTGGCAGCCAGATCACCCATCCAGACCGGGTGCTGGCTGTGGATCAGGGCAGGTTGGATGCCGCGCAGCGTGAGTTCAACCAGGTTTCTCAGCGGCAGGACGAGCGATACGTTCAGCTGCTCGCTCAGGTCGAGCGCCGGCAAGCGGAAGACGTAGGGTTCTTCATCCTGGTAGTCCTCATAATCCGGGGCAAAGATATGCGTTACATGCCCGGCAGCGTGCAGCCCTTGGCGGAAGAGCGAGATCGATGTCACCACGCCGCTGATCGCCGGCTTATAAGCATTCGTGAATACCGCGATCCGCATGCTTCCACCCTCCAGCTATTTTATCGACCCTATTCTACATGCCGACACAAGTATCCTGGGGGGAAAAAGCATATCCCGGCGCATCTCCGGATGTAGTCCACTAGGCATGATGATTTGTCATATTCCTTGGCAACGATCCGACGTTCAGGAAGTGCGCCGGTGCCAAAGGACAAGCACGTTCCCGGCCAGCACCAGCAGCGCGCCCAACCCTCCGGCTGCCGTCCAGGCTAATCCCTCGAACAGCGTCGAGAGCAGCAGGGCGATCACCGGGAACAGGACGGTTACATACGCCGCCCTGCCAGGCCCGATGCGGCCGAGCAGCGTCAGATAGGAACCGAAGGCGATCACAGATCCGAAGACTGCCAGGTAAAGCAGCGAGAGGATATAACCGCTGGAAATCTCGAACCGCAGCGGGGCACCACGCAGCAGCACCAGAAGGACCATTAAGAGAGTCCCATAAGCCATTCCAATTGCATTGACCTGGATCACAGGCAGGCCGTGGCGCTGGTTGCGAGCCGAGGTGATGTTACCAAGGGAAGCGGAGATCGAGCCAGCCAGAGCCATAAGCAACCCGACGGTGCGCTGGTTGTCAAATGCAAAGTCCTTCAGCTCCGGCCAGAAGATTATCATCAGGCCAGATAATCCAAGCAAAGCCCCGGTCACAACCCGGCCATGGATCGAATCTCCAAGCAGCAGCGCTCCAAAGAGCATATTCAGGATTACGACCATAGAAAAGATGATCGCCACCAGACCGCTCGTCAGGTATCCCTCGGCCAGGTAAACCAGGATGTAGTTGAGCGAGAACAGCAGAAAGCCCTGCAGGGCAATAAAGGCATGCTGGCATCGATCGAAACGAAGTGAAAGGCCCCGCGCTTTGGTGTACATAAGAAGCAGGATGGCGGCAAGACCGAAGCGGTAAGCAATCGAGACAGCCGGATCGACCTCCCCCAGCTGGAATGTGATCGCCAGCCAAGTCGATCCCCAGATGAAGACTGTAACCAGGTAGAGCACCAAGTCAGACATCAATATTCCCTCGATAGGAGACTCATTGATACCACACAACTCCACTCACAGTATGGCGGATCAGCTCCTCGGCGCCACCTAGCGTTTAATGAGCAGCGCAGCCCGGACTAGTTGATCCGGGCTGCGCGATCCAAGCTCGAGTTGTAGATCTATGATGCGTCCGAGCTAACGACCCCTTGCGTCCCCTCAGTCAAGAGCGAATGTCGCGTTGTCACTTGTCCAAGGATCAACAAGCCGAGACCTATGAAGGCTGCCCCACTCAGAAGCAAAGGAGTGCGGAGCACGTTGACCCAATTGTTGCCCGCGTACAGATGGGAAGAGCCAACCCAGATGCTGGTGGTAACAGTGACGGCGCCTGCAACAATGGCCGCCAATCCTGACGACATGCCGCGTGTGGCCGTGTCATCGGGTGAGCCGAAGTCTACTTTCCCGCGCAGGCCTGGCAGGCGGAGCGCAAGAAAGTAGATGAGCGTGAGCAGGTTAATGTAAAGTTTCATGTTGGCCGGCACGGCTTTGCCGCGCAGCATCAGCGATGCGAACATCTGGACGGCCGCCAGTACGGTTCCGACGGCAAGCAGGATTAAGGCATCTCGGTATACATTCACGCCCCCCCGCACCACGCGGATCGTCGCCCATGCTCCAACCAATCCAACGATGATCGTCAAGATCATCAGGGACTGATAGAGCCACTGGTAGTCGAGCAGAGCCCACATCGGGGGGTAATCTTTAGTCAAGAACGCTGCACATACGGTCCCAATCCCGCCCAGGATGTTCATCGCCGCTGTGCTGCCCATGAGCACGATCCCCACTACCCGTAGCGCCCTGCTTTGTTTTATTTCGATTATGCATCAACCTCCAGTTATGGGTATCGTCACCCGCCCATGCTCAATACCGGATGCGCGCATCTAGCGTTCCCGGGACGAATTGTCCTCCAACCCTACATCGGGCTCACCCAACTTTTGGTTCCGTTTCGAATCGAGCCGATTCCAACCTCATCCGCAAGGCCAACTCTTCCCAACGCACGCCCTCGATCGACGGATGTATGCTGCATTGCGGACAAACCGGGCGAGGCGGAAATACTGCGTCACCACACCAGCAGCATTCCCTTCCTATCATCCGGTAGTGGGCAAGTCTAATCTCCGCTCCGCATCCTGCCCCGAAAATACCTGGGCTGCATCCTTTGTCTCGAACCTCAGCCGGGACTAGACCACCTCTTTAAGCAGGCGGCGGTAGTAGAGCAGGCTCGCCAGGAACAACCCGCCACCGATCCCGAGATAGACGGGCGCCAACCATGTCTTTGGCAACGGCGAATGCCGCAGGGTAATCCCCAGTGTGATCATGAACGCAACTAGTGGATAGCTCGTCCAGCGCTGGAAAGCGAAGATGCACAGCTTGTCCGGCAAGTGCTCGAGGCGCACTAGGTTGCGCTTCGCCATCCACGCAAACCCAGTCCCTGCGATCACGGCCAGTCCAGCCCCAGCCAGGGCGCTCGGCAGCCATTCCGGGTAGGGCAGCGGGCTCAACCATACCCATACCCAGCGCAGGAGAAGCAGGCCGACTCCGCTCCACACCAATCCTGACAGCGCGTTGAGTGTCCAGCGTGGAGCGGTGGGTTTCCAGAATATGTGCATCGCTGCGCTTACATCCTGCCGGCAGAGTGGTCAGCTGCTGTCGATGAGAGAGTCCGAAGCTGCTGCGTAGCACGAGTAACTGGTCTAGAGCCCGAGCTTTGTAGGGAGATAGCCGAGTTGGAATGGGACAACTCGTCCATTAAATGGCCTCGATCACCACCAGCAGCATGGAACCTAGCATATAGACCGAAGCGAACTTAAACAACCCGATGTTCAATCGCGGGGATGGTTTGAGTACAGATGACAACGCTAGGACAAATAAACCGAATCCGAGGATGGCCAGCACGCGCAGGTAGCCCCAGGTCATGCCCAGACCCACTGCCGACGCTCCCATGGCGATGGCGGCCAGCACGGATGAAACCGCTACGATGAGCTGTGTCCGCTGATCTCCATATCTGGCAGGGAAGGTCGGAATCCCGGCCAGCTGGTAATCCTTCTTATAGCGCAGGCTGAAGGTCATGATGTGGGTCGGGATCCAGAACAGCACGGCCGCAGCCAGCGCCAGACCAACCCAATCGACCGTCCCGACCGCCAGCACCCGTCCGGCCAGCGCCGGCATCCCGCCTGCGACGCCGCCCCAGATGATCGACCAGGCCGTCCGCCGTTTGAGCCATATGGTGTATATAAAGACGTCGAAAAACCAGCCGGCGAAGACGACAGCAGCGTAGCGAGGCGAAAGCCACCAGGACCAGGCCATACCAACGACGCTTAGCAGCAACCCCAGTACAAGCGCCTCGCGCGGGGAGATCCGGCCAGCCGGCAGCACGCGCCCCATGGTACGCGGCATGCGGGCATCAATATCGCGATCGTAGACCATGTTCAGGACCGTGCTGCCGCTGATTGCCAGCAGCAGACTCAACGACATTGCCAACAGGGTGACCGGTTCAGCCACAGGACAGACCGCACTGGTGAAGCCGGCGATGCCCGTCGTCAGCAGCAGGCCCGTTTGCAGGCTTTTTATCAGCTGCAGGTAAACCCTTAGTCGGCCGCTGATCCTGGCAAACAATCGGGGCAGCGCTACTGTGATCCCTTGGGTTCTCATCCGTTACTCCAATGGATCCCGCACACAGCGGAACCCGACGTTCGGGCCGAAATACCGCGGAGCAGCGTTATTGCGCGTCCAGATACGCAGGTTGTAAGCATAGTCTGCCTTGCTGCCGCCGCGCATATAGCGGTAATGCTGATCTTCGTACACATCGCCTGTCCACTGCCATACATTCCCGGCCATATCGTACAAGCCATACGGGCTGACCGAGTCCAGCGTTTGGTAGCCATTGTAGATCCTACCATTGTAGAAACCCACCGGCGTTGTATCCCCCATCTTACCAAAGGTCTTCTCGAAGATGTCCGTGCTGCTATAGAGGTTGGCATTGTTCAGCTCGATCTCCCAGCCCCAGGGATAGGGCCGATTATCCTCGCTGCGGGCCGCCTTCTCCCACTCCAACTCACTCGGCAGGCGGCCGCTATAGTATTCGCAGTAGGCTTTTGCTCCAAACCATGTCACCTGGACCATGGGGTGATTTTCATATCCCGGAAGGGCTCGATATCCGTCACCCGTGCGCTCAATACGCAGACCGGGATCGGTAAGAGGTACATGCAGCCAGTTCCCGGCGGCAATTTTTTCTTCGTGCTCATAACCCCGGAAGATATCCCCGGGGTAGAAGCCGACGATCTCTTCCCCGATCTCCTCCACCCAATCATCTGCTAGCGCAGCGTTCAAATACGTAGCATATTGCGCATTGGTAACATCAGTGACCATGATCTCGTAGTCGCGTGCAATCTGAGCCTCGTGCTCATGTTGGCCGGACAGGAAGCCTCCAGCCGGGACGAGGGCCCAACTTTCGAGATCCACGCCGGTGTCGATGACAGGAATGGCGGCGGAGCTCGTCGCGCCCGCCGGCGTACAGCCGGCCGCGAGCATAACGATGAGACCGATCGCCAGGATGCCCTTTTTCATCAGCCTACCTCCTGGTCGTTCGTTTCGACGGTCCCGAAGATAAAACCGTCCCGGCTCTCAGGTCCCCAGCCTGCATGACTGCTGGCCTCGGCCTCTTTCTTCCAGCGCCCGCGGCGTTTGAAGAGGTC
>DAOUEJ010000192.1:0-3376 GCA_034430615.1 Anaerolineales bacterium
CGATTGTTGCCTTGATTGCCCTCTTGACCTTGATCCTGCGTTATGATGCTCTTGCGGCTGCGGCTGTCCTGGTTGTCGTTTGTTCGTGTGCAATCGCTATGGCAACCCCGATTGCGGTACTGGCCTCGATCGGCTCGGCGGCGAAGCGGGGAATCCTGATCAAGGGGGGTCAAGTCCTCGAAACACTCCCACATATCGATATTGTTTTGATTGATAAGACCAGTACACTTACGCTGGGCGAGCCACAGATTACCGATATTCAGACGGCAGAGGGATACAGTCAGGAGGATATCCTCCTATTGGCCGTTACCGTGGAGCGCTATGCTGCACACCCACTGGCTGATGCAGTAAGAATCGCGGCAGCCAAGCGAAATATCCACCCGGGCGAGCCTGAGGATTTTACAACCATCCCTGGCATTGGTGCACAAGCAAGGATAGACGGCCGTGCCATTTCAGTCGGCAACAAACGCATCCTGACGTCGTCACTGCCTGACTGGGCAGTTCACGTTGAGGGACTTGGATTATCTCTAGTTTATGTAACCGATAATGGTTTATTCGCCGGTGTGCTCACCGCTGCAGATTGCTTGCGAGCTGATATCCCCGAATCCCTGAACGCACTACGTGAAATAGGCCTGGAGGAATTTGAGATACTAAGCGGTGATCGTCGCGAAGCTACGAGCGTCATCGCCGATACTCTCGGTGTTCCATATCAAGGCGATCTTCTGCCTGAGGATAAAATTAGAATCGTACGTGCATATCAGGCAGCTGGATCCAAAGTCGCTATGATCGGTGATGGCATCAATGATGCCCCAGCTCTGGCACAAGCCGATGTTGGGATCGCGATGGGAAGTGCCGGTTCGGAGGTAGCCATCGAGGCTGCACATGTGTCCATTCTGAGCAGCGACTGGAGACTCTTGCCTGTGCTCTTTGAAACAGGCATGAGAACCATGGCCGTGGTGAGGACGAACCTGGTCATGACAGGCATTTACAATGGCATCGGAATTTTACTGGCAGCATTCGGTTTGCTGCCACCTTTTCTCGCCGCAGCAGCTCAGTCCCTGCCGGATCTTGGGATCTTGCTGAACGCTTCGCGTTTGCTCAGGCGAAGTTGACTCAAAGCTTAGAAGAGATGGGGCGCGACGATCCTGGGTAAATGATCGCAGTAATGAAAACGAGGGAATCGGCATGAAGACATGCGCTCGACTTTTCGGTTTTATCTTCGTCGTTCTGTTTATATTGAGTGGACCCGTGGCGTTGATCTTGTTCAATGTCGATACCTATCTGCTCTCGGCGGATCCTTATATCCAATCGCTGGACGAAGATGTTTTCCGGGAACAGCTGCCAGGTGTGATCGCAGAGCAAATTCAGCACAGCCTGGTCTACAACCCCTGTCTCGAAGATCCAGACCAATGCGAGGGAAGCGGCCCGGCAGAGCCCGGTAATGGTCCACATGCCTATCTAGGTGCGCTTGATCAAGATCAATGGCAGCGCATTTTCAACGGCCTACTCGATCCAATGTGGATGCAGGATCAGGTGGAGATCGTCCTTCAGGATGTATTCCACAATCTTGAGCCTGGGGTTACGCCCGTGCCGATCCGGGTCTCCCTGACCGAGGTCAAGGCCAGGTTGGCGGGTACACCAGGCATGGCGCTGGCAAGGGACATGCTCGCCGCGCAACCGCCTTGCTCTGCGGAACAGGTCCAATCGCTATATGCCCAATCGGGGGTAGAAACGAATATCGATGATCTCTTGGCCTGCAATCCCCCGGCGGACATGATGGCAGCCATCGAGCCAGAGTTGAACAAGGCGCTCGCTCAAGCAGCGGCCGAATTGCCTAAGAAGCTCCAACTCGAGGCAATTGATGAATTGATGCAGTTCAACCGAGTCTCCGTAGGTGATCAGAGGGGTCCAGACCTGGCAACCGTGCGGCGCGTGATGAAGTACAGCCCGATCATCCCGTTATCTTTCTTGCTGCTCGTGATCCTGTTTGCCGTCCGTTCTTTCTATGATTTTGGTCGCTGGGTTGGCCTGCCGATTTTCCTGGTTGGATTGGGGATGGCGGCTGTCATGTTCCTCACACCCGGGATGCTGAATTGGGCGATCGATCAATTTCTGATCCCGAAGCTGCCTGGGATGCTGAGTACGGCCACTAGCGATTTCATGCTTGAATTCCTGCGCAGCGTTGGCAGCTCAACAGCCAGCCGGATTGGGCTGCACGCAGTGCTCATGCTGTTGGTAGGCGGCGCATTACTCCTAATCTCGTCTCTGACCCACCACCGGCGGTCGGTGGATTCGATCCCGCCTCTGACCAAGCCACGCGGCGATCGAAACGAGGGAGCCTAACATGCCGCGTACTACGTTGGGAATGCAGCCAATCCTTGCAGCCCATCGTGTCCTACGCGAGTACCTGTCACCCTCGCGCTTCGTCATGAGCCCTTACTTGAGCGAACTCATTTCGGGAGAGGTATGGCTGAAGCTCGAATGTCAGCAGCCGACTGGTTCGTTCAAGGTACGTGGTGCGATCAATAAACTCAAACTCCTGAGCCAGCACGGGCTATCGCGGGGTGTGGTCACTGGTTCAGCAGGCAATCACGGTCTCGGCGTCGCTTTTGCTGGCTCTGTGCTGGGGATAGAGCCAATCACGATCTTTGTACCTGGCTCTGCGCCAGGTTCGAAGCTGGCCAAGCTTGCCAGGTTTCCGGTTGAGGTGATCAAAGCGGGTTCAACGTATGAGGATGCGCATGTCGCCGCTGTCGACTTCGCCGAAAAAAATGGAGCTGCGTATATTCCAGCCTATGATGATGTCGATGTCATCGCTGGCCAGGGAACCGCTGGCCTGGAGATGATGTGGGAAGTGCCGGCTTTGGATCAGGTGATCGTACCAGTTGGCGGCGGTGGTTTGATCGCCGGAATTGCCTCTGCGGTTAAGGATCTCAACCTGCTCTGTGGCGTGATCGGGGTGCAGGCTGCGGCCAGCCCATCCGCTCTCCTCAGCTTTGAGCGTGGTGAACCGCTTGATCCATATGATCACGAGCCAACGATCGCCGATGGCCTGGCGGGTGGATTTGGAGCGGTGCCATTCTATCTGGTGCGAGCCCTGATCGACCGGATCGAGCTGGCCAAAGAATCTGAACTGGAGCGGGCAATCTTAACCTTGCTTGAGCATGATCAATTGGTTGCAGAAGCTTCCGGAGCTGCGGCGATTGTCCCCCTGCTGCATTCTCCTGCCGACTTCGACCAGCAGAAGGTGGCTTGCGTAATCAGCGGAGGAAACCTGGACTTTCCGCTTCTAAAGCGCATTCTTAAGCAGGTTTAGCCGGTTCCTGTGCTTACACACCTTGACGATCAGGTTAGTCCATGTACAATGATGCGACGA
>DAOUEJ010000193.1:0-1800 GCA_034430615.1 Anaerolineales bacterium
GAACTTCCTACATTGCCCCGTCTGGCGGGCGTTGTTACAATGGCAGGCATGAGCCCACCACGCGTGCTTCTGGTTGACGATCATCGTGAAGTCAGCAACATGCTGCGTTCGAGCATCCAGCTTTCTGGCCTGGACTGCATTGTCGTTGATGTAACCACCGGGGAAGATGCTATTCAGGAAATGGGGCGTGGACCGGTCGATCTGCTCGTTGCCGATGTCAAGCTGCCCGGCATATCCGGTCTTGACTTGATCGAACGGCTTGAGCAGATCTATCCGCAAGCGCGCACCATTCTCATCACCGGCGAACCATCTGCCGCCGTACGGCGAAGGGCGGAGTCGCTGGGTGTGGTGGCACTGCTGGAGAAGCCGATCGGCACCAGCCTGTTCCTGGAAGCCGTCGCCCAAGTCTTGCGTGACGTGCGCCGGCCTGCGGTGAGCCGGGATCTGGCGGGTGAGAACCGGGCCCGCTTGCTCGCCCGTCTGCAAGTACTCCACGCAACGCTGGAGGCGACCTCGGTCCAATTGATCGATTCCTTTGGCCGGATCGTTGACCAGGAAGGTCAGATCCTGGGAGGCGACACCGAGCTTGTACACTCGGCACTGGCGGCTGCTTCCGATGCGGGCCAGAAGGTGAGTGAACTCATCTCCGGGCTGCTGCCGGCCAATGTGCAGATATTCGAAGGCGGGAAGGCCAACCTGTACCTCTTTAACGTGGGGGCCTTCTACAATCTAATCATCGCTGTCGACAGCGCCAAGGGCATGACCGAAACAGGTTCTATTCTGGTCGAAGGACGGCGGGCAGCCGATGAGCTCCTGGAACTCCTTTCTGGTTTTGGAGCAGTTGAAGTAGCCGAACCTGAGCGAACGGTCCTCGAACAGCGGCGTCAGGCGGCCACAGCCAAATGGAGGGTGATCATGGATGGCGATGAGGGTGAAGTGAAGAAGGACCTTGAGAAGGCAGGCAAGGGTATCAAGCGTGAGGCGGCGGACGAATTCTGGGATCAGGCGGCTTCGACCTCCCCCAAAGATAACGAGGGCGAGGAGGGTATCCTGACCTACGAGGAAGCCCGCAATCAGGGACTGCTAGAGGAGGATGAGTCATAGAAAAGGCGATCCATGCTGCCCCCGGTTGATGGATTTCACTATGTTACAATCTGGAACGCCCAAAGAGAGCAAGTGTATTGGGGCGTAGTGTAACGGCAGCACACCGGACTTTGAATCCGTTGATCCAGGTTCGAATCCTGGCGCCCCAGCCTGAGACCCTTAGTAGACTGTGTGCCCTTCTGTGCAAGACGACGATCCTCCATCTGAATCCCCTCTCCCTCCCTCCAGTCGAAATTTCGGGCGGCGCTTGATGCCACCAGCCCCGGATTCCTACACATTCCATCACTTCCTATGGAGCATGCGATGTCCGTCGTAGCGGTAATCCTGGCTGCAGGTATGGGGACGCGCATGAAGTCGAGGGTCCCGAAAATGCTGCACCCACTCGGTGGAAAACCTCTGCTATCCTGGGCCGTTTCTGCGGCCACGCAGGCAACCGGGTTGGCTCCGGTCGTTGTCGTTGGTCCTGAAGCGGACGACATCCGGGAGGAAATCGGGGAGGGCATTGAGTACGTCCTCCAGGAAGAGCGGCTGGGCACAGGGCACGCACTGCTCCAGGTGGCAGGCACTTTACGCGATAGGGCTGAGACGATCCTGGTTATAAATGGGGACTTACCCTTGCTGCGGGCTGCGACGTTGGTCAGGCTGATCGAATCGCAGAGCGTGCATAATGGAGCGATGAGCCTGCTGACGGCCGAG
>DAOUEJ010000194.1:0-2735 GCA_034430615.1 Anaerolineales bacterium
CCCACCGGGAGAGGCACGGCTTTCCATTTTCATCTTTCCTAGGGGACAGCTTCACATCCACCGGGAATTTTCGCTTACGCCGTTGATGACGATTTCCACTTCCATGTGCCTACGCAATGCTTTCGCGCACCTGACGGGATCGGTCGTCGAGATGATCAGCGCGTCGTGATACTGGAACAGGATGTTTCCGTATCCCTCCAGGGCCTTGTGTACCTTTTTGATTGCCCGATTGATGATGGCTGCGGCCGACGCCTGAATCGGATAGTTGACCACCTTGGTCGGCTCCGGTCTGGCATAGAAGTATTCGCGCCGGCCGAAGATGGGTTCCTCCACAAACCGCTTGCGGTTCGCTTTTTTGAGCTGGTTGTTCTTCCAATTGACGATGGCTTGATGTGCCAGGTCCCAGCGGCGCATCAGCTCGAAGACATGGGTGATGGTCAGATCTGGGAAGTCGACGACGAGAGACTCCCAAATTGTTTCCGCGCCGCCGCCATAGACCAGACCGTAGACAAATCGCTTGGCCAGATCCCGTTGCTGTGAGGTCGGGCTCTCGACCCCAAAGAGCATCTTGGCGTTGAGGGTATGAACGTCCTCCCCGCGCTCGTAGGCATTGATGAGTGTCTCGTCCCCCGAGAGGTAGGCCAGGATGCGCAGCTCCAGTTGGGAGTAGTCTGCCTCCATGACCCACTCGGAGTCGTCGTTGGCCACGAACATGTCACGCAGCCCGGGCATCTGCGTGCCGTCCGACTTCTTCCGGGGCTTGGGAATCTGCATAATGAAGCAGCCCCACCGGCCGGTGACCGCGGCGTGAGGCTTCCACTCCGGGTGGATGAAGCCCTCGGAGTCAGGCTTCAGCCCGTCAATGTAGGTCCGCAAGAGCTTGGCGTAGCGCCGGCGCTGCAGCTCTGCGCGGGCATAGGCTTGGACCAGCTCGTTGTCGTACCATAGGAGCTTGACGAGCACTGCCTCGTCGATGGATGGCGAGTCGTTCTCCGTGTACTTGAGCGGTGGGACCCCCAGGATTCCATGAAGGAGCTTTACCCTTTGCGGGTGCGAGGCTGGATTGAAACCTTTGAAACCCGCAGCTTCCGCGATCCGTTTGACCTCACGCGCTCCACGGTGCATACGAGCCTTGAGCTGTCGGCGGTGCGCTTCCCTACGCTCATCGTCAACGCGAACCCCCGCCACGCGCATATCCATTGCGATGGCATCTTGTTCAAGATACCCCTCGTAAATGACCCACCCATTGTGAGTCCGATTGAGGCGAGTGCGTAGCCGGTAGAAGAGTCGAACTGTGTTGAGAACGTCATCACCATTGTAGACCTTTAGTTTTTCGGGGTCGCGTTTCTCGAAGCCCTCGCCTTTGCTGTCCGACCCGGCGTGGAAGAGAGTCTTCCATCTGGGTCCATGAAATTCTACGGCACACATGAAGCCGAGATTGTGCGGCAGCGGGTGCACGACCGCCGCGTGTGCGTACATCGTATCGTGAACCTTGCCCTTGACCGGGAGCCCGTGAGCCTCGCAGGTGATCATGTCGTGCTGGCGATTTTGGGCTACCTTGACGATCTCGCGGCTGCTCAGCAGCTTCTTCACCCAATACCTAATCTCGTCTGCATACTCCGGGTAGTCCTCCAAGCCTTTCACAGCGCCGAACTTCCCGGCGTAGTACCGGTCCCATGGAATGGACACGACCCGCTTACGGTTGCCGATGCCGAGACACATCATCCGGGCAGTCATAGGGTCGCCGATGGTCTCCACGTCGAACGCGACAGGGAGCTTTTCCTTCCACATCTTCTTCAGATGAGAAACCATCTGAGGCCCTATCTCGGTGCACAGCGCCGCGCGCCTCCATGGTTTGAGCCGGCCCCGCGCGAGGTCCCAGGCCCTGGCAAAGTGAATCAGGATGACGGGTTTGTAGCAGCCGCGGCCTTCCTTGAAGGTGTAGGCCGGATGGTACGACGGGAGAATGTCATAGCCTGAGAAGTCCGCGAGGATGACCTTTTTGTTCTTGGGTCCTTTTTGGATCTTGACGCCTTTGATGGACGCTCCCACCCAATCGCCGATGACGGCTTTGGCCGCGAGAGCCTGAAGCGCCCGCTTGCCCGCGGCGATGACCACACCGCTCTTGCGTACCTGGGCCAGCTCATTCTGCAGACGCGGCCGGCAGCATTCGATTGCCTTCTTCCACTCTGACGGCTTGAGCTTCCGGCCGGCCCAGCACAGGAGGGCGTTGGTGATGTACACCTGGTGCCGGGGCATGCGGATACGATCACAGATGAGGTCCAGCATGTCGCCAGTGGCCCCGGCGAATGGGTAGCCTTTGGCTACCTCGGTCTTGGCGGGGGTCTCACCTACCAGGATGAGCTTCGGTCTGGATACAGGTTTAGCGAAGACCTTGGGGCGGTCTCTGAGGGGACACTCGGAGCAGAGAGCGCCTAAAGCTTGCGCTTTTGTGCACGCAACTGCGGCATCTCCACGAGTGCCCTCCACAATTTGAGCTGCACCGCGCACCCTGGGCATTGGAAGTCCACTGATTGCAGGTTGAGGAGCAGATGGAATTGGGAATTGGCCACGTCCGGGATACGTATCTGGGCCTCGCACTTCGGGCAGGTGACATGCGCGACGAAGAGCATCTCCTGCGTGATGGGGATGTACACCTCGATGGGAGACGGCGGCGGAGGCTCTGGAAGTGTGTCCTCGGGAAGAGGATCGCCAGATAGGCTCAGCACACAACC
>DAOUEJ010000195.1:0-6546 GCA_034430615.1 Anaerolineales bacterium
GTCGAAAAACTTCTCTCGAGCAGATCGACCTGGCCAAGATCTTCGTACTTCAAGCTGACCTTTAAGTTATACAGGTTGGCTGGATCCCTGGGGCGCAAGTGCGCAGTCAATTCGAGTTTATTCGTGTTCACGCCAATGACAACGAGCGTTGCGACCGTCTGCCCGGATTGGTCGTAGACCTCAACCCCGAGGTCGGGAGCGCTCTGGAACGGGGTTACTTCAAATGTGAGCTTTACCCGCCCCCCGTCGGGGTAAGGTTTGACGTCCAGCGCACGAAATCGTACTTGCTCGGGAGGGAGTGGCGCTTCGGAAGGATCCTCTATCTGGATAAACATGGGTTAACAGCTTAAGTATACGGTATGATGATCACGGGTGAAATAACACCTCCGCCTCAAGACAATTCCCAAGAGGAGAAGGGCAATCCGATGGATAAATGGAAATTTGAAACGCTCGCTATCCATGCTGGGCTCGAGCCGGATCCCTCCACGGGAGCGGTGATGACACCAATTTATCAGAGTTCGACCTTCCGGCAAACAACTATAGGCGAACATTTGGGCTACGAGTATGGTCGAACCAACAACCCGACCCGCAGCGCGCTTGAAGCCAACCTGGCCGCGCTGGAAGGTGGCGTAAGGGGGCTGGCATTCGCCTCGGGGATGGCAGCCGTCGACTGTGTACTGCACCTGCTCGAACCCGGTGACGCCATCCTGGCTGTAAGCGATCTCTACGGCGGCACTTTCCGTATCTTCGAACAAATTTTTGAAAAATACGGCCTCAAAATCTTGTACAGTCAAGAGCTACCGCCGGTAAACCTGGACCTGGTACCGCGCTTGATCTGGATCGAAACACCCACCAACCCGCTGCTGCGATTGTTTGATATCCAGGCCATAAGCACCTGGGCCGACACGCTGGATCCCAGACCCATCGTGTGCGTCGACAATACCTTCGCCACGCCCTATCTCCAGCAGCCGCTTATGCTCGGCGCGGATCTCGTCCTGCACTCAACGACCAAGTATCTTGGCGGCCACTCCGATGTGGTTGGGGGAGCCCTCGTTTCCCGGGATGATGGGCTCGCTGAGGAGCTGGCTTTCATCCAGAACGCCGTCGGCGCCATTCCCGGGCCGCTGGATTGCTTCCTCGTGCTGCGCGGGATTAAAACCCTGGCCGTCCGCATGGACCGTCATGCTAGCAATGCCGCATTGATCGCTGGTTTTCTGGAAAACCGAGGAGAGGTCGCGTCTGTTCACTACCCAACCAGCACCGCACATCCGCAAGCAGATCTTGCTGCGCGACAGATGCGGAGTGGCGGCGGGATGGTCTCCTTCCTGCATGCAGGCGGCCCTGCGGCAGCCCGCAGCTTCGTCGAATCGACGCGCGTTTTCACACTGGCCGAATCACTGGGAGGAGTCGAGTCGCTGATTGAAATCCCGGCAGCCATGACGCATGCCTCGACGCTGGGATCAGAACTGGCTGTCGATCCGGCGCTAATCAGGCTTTCTGTGGGGATTGAGGCGATCGAAGATTTACTGGAGGACCTCAGGCAGGCTTTTCAATCCAGCTGAGAGTCACTCATCAAAGAGGAAGGTCGATTCGGCAAAGAAGCGCACGCGACGCTCCTGCATGCACGCCTGCACCCATCGATCAAGCACTGCCTGTTTCTGGACCACGATTCCTTTGGAAGCTAATTCCTGGAGCGGGTAATTCACCCGCAGAGCACGTGGTGAGATGATAAAGCGCGTCAACCCCGCCGGCAGGCATAGGTCAGCGCTTGCCGCATCAATGTCTTCCTCGACCGTGAATGCCGGGAAGATGAGCAGCGCCGCCAGGTCCGGGTATACCGGTACCAGAGCTTCAGCTTCGATCTCACTACTCCGGTCCGAGCGACCTAAATGCCCCACCCCATCCAACAATTTGTGCAGCATGTCCACGCGCGTCATCAAGCGTTCGCGTTCCTTCCCCAGCCCCCAGGCGTTCCCGTCAGGGAACGAGAGATAGGCCAGGCACTCGCCCTGCGACATAGCTTCCAGGCGCGCCCTGCGCTCCTTTGGCAGTGGTGAGACCTCAAGCGAGGCCGAGAGTGATTCAAAGACCTGACCCGGGGCAACGCCGAGAAGCGCACGGTTCCATGTGTGCAATTTGACCGTCTCCGAACCAGAGTGGACAACCTGAACCAATACGAAGGGGATCTGCATTTCTCTCAGAGCGGTCGTTCGGTTGGCGCCATCCAGGACAAGGTACCGTCCACCCTCACCACCGAGCGGAAGGACGATAGGTGGGTTCCGAAGCATGCCTTCTCGCGTGAGTGCTGCCATCAGGGGCTTGATGCGTTCAGGATCGGTGTGCTCGTGTGGCTGCAGTGAATCGGAGGGCACGATGCGAAGTTCAGGGAGATCAGGAAGCGGGTTCATGCTTCTCCCTGAGTGCTGACATACTCCAGCGCATCGATCATCGTCAGGATCCCAGCTGGTCTGTTCTCTTCATCGAGAAGGACAATGATTTTCTTCCCCATCAGTTCCGGCAGTACATCACGGAAGGCGGTACTCTCCGGAACAGACGGGACATCACGGTCAACCAAGCTTTCGATCGACACGTCGCTGTACCCCGGCGTGAGCAGGTGATTGAGCAGGTCCACTTCGCTGACCAATCCGGCTAATCTACCATCCTTTGTAAGCACGGGAAGCTGCGAGATTGCGTACTCACGCATCTTGGCAATGACCTGTTCGAGCGGATCCGTTTCCTGGGCTGTGATTAAAGCCGGCAGACCACGGCTCCGGGCGACCTCTGAGGCCGTTGGACGGCGTTCATACCCGATGTCGAAGCCATGCTCGCGCATCCAGCGATCATCGAAAATCTTCGATAAGTAGCGTGAACCCGAATCGGGCAGGATCACGACAACGTTTCTCTTCGCCGGGAGTCCCACCGCATACTTCATCGCACCGGCCAGGGCGGCACCGGAAGATCCACCCGCAAATATCCCCTCTTCACGGACGAGACGCCGCGTCCAGGAGAAGCTTTCAGCATCCGTGACTTGCACTACCTCATCCACCAGGCTCAAATCGAGCGTGGTGGGCACGAAATCCTCACCGATGCCCTCCACGAGATAGCCTTTTGCTTCCAGTCCAGTCGGATCCCCTCCTTGCCGCCAGGTATCATAAAGGATTGATCCGATCGGATCGACGCCGATGATCTTCACGTTAGGATTCTGTTTGCGCATGAAACGTCCGATGCCTGTAATCGTTCCCCCGGTCCCCATGCCGATTACGATGTCGGTAACTTGTCCCTCTGTCTGCGCCCAGATTTCTGGGCCTGTCACCCGTTCGTGACTGGCTGGATTGGCCGGATTGTGATATTGGTTGGCCAGGACAGCACCGGGTGTCTGCTCGACCAATCGTCGAGCAACCGAGTAGTACGAGCGTGGATCCTCGGGAGCGACGGCTGTCGGGGCGATCACCACGCGCGCGCCGTACGCCCGCAGCATATCAATCTTCTCCTGGCTCATCTTATCTGGCATGACGAAGACTGATTCATAGCCTCGCAGCGCGCAGGCGATCGCCAGGCCAACACCTGTATTGCCGGACGTGGCTTCTACGACCGTCCCGCCTGGCTTGAGATCGCCTGTTCGTTCATAGGCATCGATAATACCGAACGCTATCCGATCTTTGACCGAACCCCCCGGGTTGAGCATCTCGAGCTTGGCGTACAGACTACAGGCCAGATCATCGGCTATGCGTATCAGACGAACAAGGGGGGTATTCCCGATTGCGCCGACGAGACTATCGAACACACGCCGCTCGCTTGAAGATGTAAGGCTCATGGATATGCTCCCTTGTCATGTATCAATCCCGGGTAAAAAACCCGGAGATAACAACCGACACCGTGCTGATTTAGCCTTGAGTGCGGTGGTAGAATTGGCTCGCGATTGTAAGAAGTCAGGTTGTGCCGTCACCCTCACCGGTGCCCGGCTGCCTGTTCAAACCCTTGAGAGATCGCCGCCTGCGAATGCAAGCATCCTTCCAGCGGCTCACCAGCGGAGATCTCACCCGACATTAGAGGAGCCTTCCATGCCCGATCCAACCGCCGCCATCCGCTATTCGCTTGATCATCAGGATGAAGCGCTTGAAGACCTGAAAGCCTTCCTGCGGATCGCCTCGATTTCAACGCTCCCGGAACACGAAAAGGATATCATACTGGCTGCTTCCTGGGTGGCTGAAAAGCTTAAGGCGATGGGATTTGAGCAGGTCGCTGTCATACCCACTGCACGTCACCCAGTTGTATACGGGGAGTGGTTAAAGGCAGGTAAAGCCGCCCCGACCCTGCTCTTCTATGGCCATTATGATGTACAGCCAGTCGATCCGATCGACGAATGGGAGACCGAGCCTTTCGTCCCGACGGTGCGCGGTGAGAACCTTTACGCACGCGGCGCATCAGACATGAAGGGCCAGGTAATTGCTCACCTCAAAGCAATTGAGGCATTCCAGAAGACTAGTGGCCTACCCGTCAATATAAAGTGCATGATCGAGGGCGAGGAGGAGATCGGATCGCCAAGCCTGGAAGCTTTCATCAATGCCAACAAGGAGCGCTTGAAGAGCGACCTTTGCTTGAATGGTGACTCAGGCATCATTGCGCCAGATCGACCTTCGCTCGTGGTGGCACTGCGTGGGCTGACATACCACGAGATCCGGCTCACAGGCCAGCGAACCGATCAACACTCCGGCTCGTTTGGAGGTGTGATCGACAACCCGGCCATGGTCATGGCTAAACTCCTGGCGGGAATGAAAGATGATCAGGGCCGCATTCTCCTTCCGGGTTTCTACGATGACGTGCGTGAACTCTCGCAACATGATCGAGAAATGCTTCCCGAGCTGTCCGATGACTGGTGGAAGGAGACAGCCGGGGCGAAAGTACTCTTCGGAGAACCCGGTTACAGCACAACCGAACGAG
This sequence comes from Anaerolineales bacterium, assembly GCA_034430615.1. Lineage (GTDB taxonomy): Bacteria > Chloroflexota > Anaerolineae > Anaerolineales > E44-bin32 > E44-bin32. The sequence goes on from DAOUEJ010000195.1 coordinate 4,942, forward strand.
CAAAAGCCCGACCTACGCTCGATGTAAACGGCATCCTGAGCGGTTTTACCGGGGAGGGATCGAAGACGGTGCTCCCTGCCCGTGCGATGGCAAAAGTCTCCATGCGCTTGGTGCCTGATCAAACACCGGCCAGGGTCAGGGCTCAGCTCGTGCAATACCTCGAAAGCCACGTCCCGGAAACGGTGACCTGGCAATTGATCGACCACAGTCACGCAAACCCGGCTGTAATTGATACACAATCGGCCGCTGTCCAGGCAGGTGTTCGGGCCTTTGAGAAGGTCTGGGGTACGACCCCGGTCTTCGATAGAGTCGGGGGCACGGTCCCCGTCGTCGACCTGCTCCAGAAACAGCTCGGAGTAAATACCCTGATGTTGGGCTTCGGACTGCCGAACGACAACATCCATGGACCCAATGAAAAACAGCATTTGCCCACTTACTTCAAGGGGATAGAAACCGCGATTCACTTCTTTAACGAGTTTGCGTCATGAGCTTGAAAAAGCAGGCCGAGCCAGCAACTGACCGCCTACCCATTTATGGCGGTCAGGCAGTCCTAGAGGGCGTGATGATGCGTGGCTCGCAGAGCTGTGCTGTTGCTGTGCGGGGAACGGACGGGTCCATCATCTTCCGTGAAGAACCACTGGGTGCCCTTTACCGCAGCCGCCTGACGCGTATCCCGTTCATCCGCGGATTGTTCATCCTATGGGATGCGCTTGTGCTCGGGGTCTCCGCCCTTACCTTCTCCGCCAACACGCTGGCCGATGAGGAAGAGCCAATCGACCCGAAATCGATGACTCTGACCCTGATCCTTTCACTTTCGCTCGGGATCGCCTTCTTCTTCCTGCTTCCAACGGGTGTCTCATACTTGCTGGAGACGGTATTAGGCTGGAACAGCAGCTGGGCAAATCTGGCAGAGGGTGTGTTCCGGCTGCTGCTCCTGGTTGGATATATCTGGGTGATCGGTTTTGTGGGTGACATCAAACGTGTCTATGGTTATCATGGCGCAGAGCATAAGACGATTAATGCCTTCGAGGCCGGGGCACAACTCACACCAGAGAGCGTCAGCAACTTTCCACGAGAACACCCGCGCTGTGGGACAGCGTTCTTGCTCACGGTTGTTGTCTTCTCGATCGTGCTCTTCAGTCTCCTTGGCCCGCTTCCGTTGCTGATAAAACTCCTCAGCCGGCTGGTCCTGCTCCCTGTGCTTGCGGGACTTGCTTATGAATACATGCGCCTGACTTCCCGCTTGCTCCACTTCCGTTGGGCAAGACCACTGGTCGCACCCAATCTCTGGCTCCAGCGGCTGACCACGCGTGAGCCGGATGACTCCATGCTCGAGGTGGCCATCGCTGCCTTCAACCGGATGCGCGCCAGCGAAATTCAGGGCTGATCCAAGCAGGAACCAGGGCCGTGGATCAACAAAGCTCTGTCAAGAAAGGTGACCGCTGATGACGGAACCTACCGACCTAGAAGGGCTTTCGCTCCTGGGTGGGAATTCAAAACCGACCCGAAAGCTGGAGGTCTTTCCTAATCACCACCCCGAGCGAGATTATCTGGTCCGGCTTGAGAGCGATGAGTTCACCTGCCTTTGTCCCGCAACCGGACAAC
>DAOUEJ010000196.1:0-8089 GCA_034430615.1 Anaerolineales bacterium
TACTCGCAAGGTTTTACGTTGCAAGAGATTCGTTGCAACAACCAGCTACCTATTCGGTTGGTAAAGTGCAAGGAAAATATATATCAAGCCGTTGGGGACTACAAGCAAAGGAGGGCGTCAATTCCCCATCCCCACTGAAGTGGGGAGTACCCTTGACGCAAACTCTATGGAATCCAAGCTCATAATCGGTGACATCGCGGCGGATGTGGTTGAAGCATCTCGCAGTGGAATATGCTGTTGGCGAAACATGAAGCTGCCCCCATTCTTCCCTCGCCGATTTGAACCGGATAACCCCACCGCCGGGTATGTTTAGCAGAAGTATGAATGTCCACGAATCCTCCGCCTAGCAGAGATTCGTGCCTGTGCTGTGCAAGGAGATCACACTGAACAAGACTGCCTTCATGCGATGCCAGGGCATGCTTGCTCTTGTGCTTGTGCTGTTATTGGCCGCCGGCTGCGCCGCTCCCACGGCCATGCCCATCCCCACCGTGGACTTGAGCAGCCCTTCGCCCGCACCAGCTGCAAGCCTGGGTTCAACACTATCCGGAACAGGAGACGTCAGCCGAACCCTGCTCACCTACGACGATTTAATGAACGGCTTCGTGGCTTCCTCGCCGGTGGACAACGCCGCTCTGGCGCTCCCGGCGCAGGCCGCACCACCAGAGCATAGTTTCGAAGGCCGGCTGGAGCTGCTGGGGGAGGATGCCGCCGGCGAGATGCTCGTCCTCTTTGGAGACCCTGAGCAAGAGCGGGAAGTCCCACACCTGCCGGAATCCGATTTCGTCTTCGTGCAAAGCGGGGACTACCTCGTCCCGGTCCAGCGCGGCCTGATCATCGCTGAGCACCCGTACTGGAATCTGATCCTCGAACCCGGGCGGGTTTGGAGCGAAACTGGTGACCACGGCTATTCGCGAGCATCCTTCCCGTTTGCGCTGGTCTGGAAGGGCTCGAACGCCACCTTCAACGGTGTGATGACTTTCCTCTTCGACGACGAAAACATTTCCAATATCTGGTACCAGGTCACACAGGAGACCACCATCTCGCTCAAGGCGAATATGTGGGGGCTGCTGCAGGCGGATTACCACCCCGGCCCGGTCCTGGAGGCGGCGCAGGTGCGGGCCGCATTCGACCAGGAACTGCTTGCCCGCTTCCCTTCCAAACCCATTGAGCAATTGGCCGAGAATTATCCTGGTGTGGATGCGACGGCCTTCGGCCGCGGGGTCACATCAGCAACCATGACGTGGTACGGGTTCGTCGTCAACGGCGTCAACTACGTCGGCGGCTGCCAGACCCGCTACGGTCCATACCCGTACTGCGAAGCCATGCGCGCCCCCTCCTACTCGACGGCGAAATCCGCGTTCGTCAGCGTGGCGTTGATGCGGCTGGCTCAGAAATACGGTTCAAACGTTCCCGACTTGCTCATACGGGATTACGTCCCGGAGGCCGCCGAAAGTCCCGGTGACTGGAGCGACGTCACCTTCAACGACACACTCGACATGGCCAGCGGGAATTACCGCACCGCAGTGTACATGGTGGACGAGGAAAGCTGGGACACCGATCCCTTCTGGTCGTCGGAGTACTACCCCGATCTGATTGTGGCGGCCTTCAACTGGCCGCACAGCGCACCACCCGGAACCCGGTGGGTGTATCGCACCTCGGACACCTTCATCGTCACCCGCGCACTGCACAATTACCTTCAGACGATAGAAGGCCCTGGTGCAGATATATTCGAGTTCGTTGTCGATGAAGTCTACAAACCCCTCCAGATCAGCCCCGGGACATACACGGTATTGCGCACCCGGGATGAAGATTGGCAGGGGCAGCCGTATGGTGGGCTGGGCCAGTGGTGGATCCCGGATGATCTTGCCAAAATCACCACGCTCCTGAACGTGGACGACGGCATGATCGACGGTAGGCAAATTTTGCACCCGGACGTGCTGGCGGCTGCGCTGCAGCGTAACCCGGACGACCGCGGCGTGGATATCGGACCCGGCAGCAAGTACAACAACGCATTCTGGGCCAATGTGTACCGCAGCGGGTACATGTGCGAGGTCTGGGTCCCGCAAATGCTGGGGTACAGCGGCATCGTCGTCGCCCTATTTCCCAACGGTACGGCCTACTACTACGCCAGCGATAACCGCGAATTCACCTGGGATGCCGCGCTGAGCGAAGCGAACAAGATCATCCCCATGTGCCAGTAGGATCCGGGGTTTCACCCCGACCTGAACGTGAACCCAACCCCGGGATATGCTATAAGGGGAACGTAGCGAGGCACTAAAACCCTCGTGACCTGTACAATTATCCCCATCCCTTGGGAATATAGCGGTAGCTGATGAGTGTGCATCTCAAAATCGGTGATATCACGCTGGAGGTGGTCCGCAAGGACATCAAGCACGCCTACCTGCGCGTGGTCCCTCCGGCCGGCGAGGTACACATCTCGGCCCCGAAGCGCATGAGCAACGCAGCCCTGCGGGCCTTTGCGCTCTCGAGGCTGGGCTGGATCCAGCGCCAACAGGCGAAGATCCGGACCCAGGTGCGGGAGACACCGCGCAGGTATGTCGAGGGTGAAAGCCTCGATGTGTGGGGCGTGCGAAAGACGCTCAAGGTCACCGAGGTCGACGCCCCGCCTTCAGTCGCTCTGCATGACGGTCACCTGCAACTCCAGCTCCACCCGGGGACGGAGACGCATAAGCGGCAGGCGCTGGTTGAGGCATGGTACCGCGAACAACTGATGGCTGCCGTCCCCGCGCTACTCGCACGCTGGGAGCCGCTGATCGGTGTGAAGGTCAAGAGAGTCACCCTGCGCCGGATGAAGACCCGCTGGGGGAGCTGCAGCACCAAGCCGCGCACGATCCGCCTCAACAGCGAACTGGCCAAAAAGCCACCAGAATGCCTGGAGTACGTGGTCGTGCACGAGCTGGTGCACCTGCTCGAGGCCTCGCACAACGCCCGCTTCAAAGCGCTCATGGACCGATACTTACCCGGGTGGAAGGTCATCCGGAAACAACTCAACTCACTCACCGTAAAGCACACCGATTGGCCAGACTGAGCCAATCCTGAACGTGGGCAAAGATCTCCGCGCTTGTCATGAAGACTCGCCAGTGCCACAAACATCCCCATACTGCTCCTCACGATCACGGCAGATACCCCCTGGTCACGGTGACCTGTGCAATGTTGACGGAAGCCATATGGCATTGTAGAATATGACAAATGGCAGATCGAAACGATGAGGCAACCATGCAGGCAACCCTCGAATTCTACGATGTGAAGTCCAGACGCAAGTTCTCGAGCGACGATTGGCATCTTGATATGAAGCTCACCGATGCGGGCGACCTACGCTACTATGCCGTCTCGACTGCGCCAGCCGGGACGCACGAGGCCTGGCGCCCCGTGCCGGCGAGCCTGGCTGTCGAAGGCGCCCCCGGGTTCGTCGGGGAGCGACCGCACGCCAGCCAAGTGGCCGCCTTCCTCGGGTTGAAGGCGAGCACACTGGGCAGGCTGATTGAGAAGATCGAGCAGGGGCTCCCCTATCGGACGTTCGAAAAATTGGCTGGGCTGCTGGACCTGCCGGCGAGTGAGCTGGGGCGGGTGCTCGGCATTCCCGCCAGGACGCTGGCCCGGCGCAAGAAATCCGGCATCCTCTCGGGTGAAGAATCGGAGCGCGTGCTGCGTTTGTCCCGTCTCGCCTACGCCGCGATCAGCCTGTTCGAAGGAGACCAGATGGGCGGGGTTGCCTGGCTGAAGCGGGGCAACCATGCGCTGGGAGGTAGGACACCGCTGGCAATGTCCGCTACCGAGATCGGCGGCGAGGAAGCCCTCAATCTCATCGGCCGGCTCGAGCACGGCGTCTTTGCATGACGCTGCACGCTTGGCGCATCACCAAGGCCAAGTATGCAGATGATGCCTTCAGCGGTGAAGGCGCCAGACTGAATGGTGGTCGCTGGAACAGCAAGGGTGTTCGCATGGTCTACACCGCCGAGCACGAGTCCCTGGCCATCCTGGAGATCCTGGTCGGGCTGGAGGATGCAAGCCTGCTGCCGCGCTATGTCCTCTTGCGGGTTGAGTTCACCGAGAACCTGGTCGAGACCCTGGCCGCTGAGGCGCTGCCGCGTGACTGGCGCGCCAACCCTCCGGCGGCCTCGACGCGCCACCTCGGCGATGGATGGGCCGGGGGGGCGCGCTCGGTTGTGTTCAGCGTCCCGAGCGCGGTGGTTCCTGGTGAACGCAACTTCCTGCTCAACCCGCTCCACACCGATTTCCGGAGGATCAAGATCAGCGATCGAATGCCCTTTACAATCGACCCGCGGTTGGTGGTCTAATGGTCCAAGCGCTCACCAGCAACACTGAATGCATGCCGCTTCCCTGATCCACACGATCAGAGGCCTACAGTTCGGCAGGCGGATTCATCCCAGTTTGGAGTTTGCTTTTAGACGACAGGAAGTCGATCCGATCGCTGGAGGGGATATGTCGATCCGCACGTTCTCTTCGCTTTTGATCACCCTTTCTCTTTTCGCACCAATGCAGCCTGCGGCGTCAAACCAACACCAGTTAGCCCGCCGCCGATCACCGCCCCTACAATCACCCCGCCTGACCCAACTCTGGCACCAACACCCGATTTTGAACCCTATACGCTCCCGCTATCCGATTTTGGCGACCTCTTTATCGGAAAACGAACCTTCGATTTCGTAGATGACAGCCGTGTCGGTAGGCAGGTGGGGATCACCATCTGGTATCCGGCGATCAAACCCGATGACTTCACCGGCACTAGCCTAATTGACGCCCAGCCCGACCTGGCTGGTGCGCCCTATGCCGTAATTCTGTCCTCGACCAAGAATGCCAGTTACTTCGGATCACACCTGGTAACACGCGGCTTTGTCATCATCAGCGTCAACCGGATCGATACCTACATGCATTGGGATGAGAACATGGTCGATCAACCGCTCGATCTGCTCTTCGCGCTCGATCAGGTCCGGTCGAACCCACCGCAAGGGTTGGAGGGTCTCTTCGATTTCGAGCATGTCGGTGCGATGGGCTATTCCTTCGATGGGTATAACGCGCTGGCCATGAGTGGCGCGCGCATCGATCCCGAACATTACCTCTTGGCTTGCAGCTCCAAACCAGCGGATGAAGCGTCCATTTTCACGCTCACACGGCCGGTGCAGTGTCCATTGGCGGACACGTGGAATGCGTTCCGCGCACACGCCGGCCAGTCCCTAACCGCCAGCACCGATGGTCTCTGGCAGCCGATGACTGATCCGGGCATCCGCGCCGTGATGCCGCTGGCTCCGGATGGCTGGCGGCTTTTCGGGGAACGTAGGATGGCAGCCGCCGATCGAGCGGTGATGATCCTTGTCGCCGAGAACGATGAAATCTACCCGGAGGATATTCTCATCTACGAAAACCTGGGCACACCAGATCGGTACCTAATCTCGATCGCCGGGAAAGACCATATGATGATCTTTGACTATAGCTATGTCTTGCGCATGAAGCACTTCGCCGCAGCGTTCTTCGGCGTCTATCTGCAGGGCCGCCAGGACTACGACCAATATGTTTCCCAAGATTTCGTCGAGAGCTATCCGGATCTGCACTGGGGTGCCCTAAGCGACGAGTAGGAAAGACGACGCCTCTGTTGATTGCTTCCAAAGGACCAGGCTCTGGACTTGTAATAGTGGCGACAATGAGAGCGACAAAATACACGACACTTGATCGGACATCCCTGGCCCGCTACAATGGATTTGGACGGTAGTTTGCTCAAAGATACGAGAGAGGTGTCCAGCATGGCGTTGGCGATCGCACAGAAGCTCGAGATGATATCGGCGCGTGACACGGTCGAAGAGACTCGGAAGTACTTCGGTCTGAAGTACGTCGAGCTAGCCTCGGCGCTGGGTGTTACGCCGCGCTCACTGCTCCGCTACCGCAACCTGGCCTCCGTGCCCTCCCGCCCGGTCCAGGCCCGGTTGGAGAAGGTGCGCCAGATTAGCCACCTGTTGGGGGAGATCTTCGAGAACCAGGAGTCGGAGATGGGCTGGCTCTATGCGCCGGTCACCATGCTGCGTGGCCGGCGGCCGATTGACCTGATCCGGACCGGTGAGCTCGACAAAGTGCTCGCTGTGCTGGCCGGGCTGTATTCCGGCGCCTCCACTTGAGTTTCAAGGGCAAGGTCTGGCGGCACATCCCCGCCGGCAGCTACCCGCTCAACCTGCGCTACCTGCTCCTTGCCAGCGGGCGCTGGAACCGGGCCGGGTTCTACGGCTGCCTGTATACATCACTCACCCGCGCGGGAGCGGAGGCTGAATACCGCAAGTACCTGCAGGCTGCCGGCGCAGGGGCTCAGCTCCTGACCCGCCCGCGTGAGCTCGTTTCGCTGCGGGTGACAGTCGATCCGGTGATGGACCTGACCGACCCGGGCGCCTCACCCATCCCTCCAGCCTCTGCCTTCCTAACCGCCGATGACGATGCCAGCCTCGAATCCTGTCGTGAGCTGGCCGACGCGCTGCGCGCCTAGGGCTATGCAGCACTGATCACACCCTCCGCCGCAAAGGCGGGCGCGAAGAACCTGGTGCTCTACTGCGATGGTCCTGCTAGAAACCTGGACATCGATGACGGTGGCGACCGCATCCCGATCCGTTTGGAGTGATAGGGTTGCAGGCCGGATGAGTCGTCGTATACTCGGGAACAGCGAACGAGCGGTAGAGGAGGGGTAGATGGACGAGCACATCAAGATTGCCCAGGTCAAGTCCCAGGCTCTGGCCGGGCTGATGCGTAAGCCTAACGTGATCGGCGTTGGCACCGGCTACAAGACCAGCGCCGGCCGTAAAACCGGTGAACTGTGCATCGTCGCCCTGGTCACGCAGAAGATCCCACGCGCCGGTCTAGATGCCGCATCAATGGTCCCGAAGAGCATCGACGGCATCTCCACCGATGTGCTCCAGATCGGTTTTATCCGTGCCCAGCAAGCCCGCACCGACCGCTGGCGGCCGGCGCTGGGCGGGGTGAGCATTGGCCACTACCAGGTTACGGCCGGCACGCTGGGCTGCATGGTGCGCGACCGGGTAAGCGGGGAACGCCTGATCCTCTCTAATAACCACGTGCTCGCCAACAGCAACGATGCTAAAGCGGGCGACGCCATCCTGCAGCCGGGGACGGCCGATGGTGGCCGTGCTCCGGGTGATGTGATCGCTAAGCTCGAACGCTTCTGCCCGATCCAGTTCTCCAACGCTCCGGCCACGTGCGGGTTGGCCCAGGCCTATGCTGATTTCGGCAACATGATCGCCCGCCTGCTCGGTTCCAAGCACCGGGTAGAGGTGATGTTTAGCGATCCGCAGGCGTTGAACAATGTCGATGCCGCGCTCGCCCGTCCGCTGGAGGGGGACGATGTGCTGGACGAGATCCTCGAGATCGGCGCGCCTGCAGGGACGACGGCAGCGCAGCTGGGGATGGCAGTGCGCAAATCGGGCCGCACGACCGGATTGACGACCGGCCAGATCGTCGTGCTCGACGCCACGCTGGAAGTGAACTACGGCACGGGAACGGCGCGTTTTGAAAACCAACTGGTGAGCGGCGCCATGTCCCAGCCGGGGGACTCGGGATCACTGCTTGTCGCCGCCGACTCGCTGGCCGCGGTCGGGCTGCTGTTCGCCGGTTCCGACCAGGCGACGATCTTCAACCCGATCGCCCGCGTGCTCGACTGCCTGGATGTGTCACTGTGAGTGCCCCCGCCGCGGACCCCAACCCGGACCCGCGCGTGGCGCGCATCCAGGAGATCAAGGCCCTCTATGAGGAGGAACTGCTGGCGAAGGCGAATGTGATCGGGGTCGGGGTCGGTTTACGCCGCAAAGGCGGAATAACGACCGACGAACCGGTACTGGTCGTGCTCGTCTCACAGAAAATGCCCAGGGTTCAGTTGGCCGAGGGTGATTTCGTACCCGACCGGATCGAGGATGTGCCCGTCGATGTGCAGGAGATTGGCTTTATCCGCAGTCACGAAGACGGCAGCCCGGCCCTCACATCAAACTAGGTTCGAGCTCAGACACGTTCGAGCACCCAGAAATGGGATAGACCCAGGCAGCGCAGCGGCGTACGTTCGAAC
>DAOUEJ010000197.1:0-62633 GCA_034430615.1 Anaerolineales bacterium
ACTCCACAAAGGCTGTCGGCGGAAGTTGAAGCGGAAATCAAGAAGGGATTACTGCAAGAGAAAGAGATTGTCCAGGATCCCGACTTGCCCATCTCTGGCTACAACTATTCGGCCCTGAGAGACCGCCTCCAAAAGAGAGGGATCGAAGTTTCTCTAACGACGATCATAGATCGGGCCAAGAGACTGGGTTGCCATAAGCCGCGTAGGAAAAGAAAGAGCCACGATCGTGAGGTGCTTACCGCATCCATTGGCGCATTAGTACAACATGACGCTTCTCTTCATTTGTGGTCCCCTTTGGCAAAGGAAAAATGGACTCTGATCACTTCTATTGATGACTATAGCCGGAAGATCCTCTTCGCTGATTTTTTCCCCAGGGAGACAGCCCGGGCTCATATCCAGGCTGCCCAGACTCTGATTCAGAGCTATGGCTTACCTTTGCGATACCCTAGCCTAGCCCGCCAGGGCAGGCTACGTGGACTCCCTGCGCGTGTTTCGTTTCGTCCAGGGAAGGGACAGCTTCCCTGGACTGTCCGCCCAGGACAGGCTGGCGCAAACATGTCCTGCAGACCGACGACGTCGAGACCCAGTGGGGCAAGATGGTGGCTGTGCTCGGCATCGACGTCACTTTCGCTCTGTCGTCTGAGGCCAAGGGCAAGATCGAGCGACCCTACCGCTGGTTGCAGGATCGCATCGTGCGCACCTGCGCCCTGGAGAAGATCGACCAGATCGAAGATGCCAGGGCCGTCCTTCGGGAAGAAGTCGACCGCTATGACCACCATCAGGTGCACTCCACCACTCAGGAGATACCCGCCCTGCGGTTCGCTCGGGCCCTGGCTTCCGGCAACTCGCTGTTTCGCCCCTTCAGCCTGCCCGCGCCCTACACCTCCCCGGATGACGTCTTCTGCCTGCGCGAAACGCGCGTCATCAATGGCTACGGTCGCATTTCACTCTTCAATCACGAGATCCGTGTGGCCAATGTTCCCCTGCGGGAGCAGGTCGACGTGCATCTCGTTCCGGATACCGACACAGACATCATGCACATCCGAATCTGGCACAAGGACACCCTGGCTCACACCGTGGATCTGCCCCTGAAAGGGTTCCGAGTCCACCTTTGAAGTGAAAACAGTCTAGTTTTCAATTGCTCCTAACAGCCTTTATCCTGACGAACTAGCGGATGCTTGTTCGATAGCTCCGATCAACGGCAATAACGCAGCGCCTGAGTTTGGTCTTGCGCTCCTCGAATCAACGCCATGTACCTAGCGGGCGCGCGGCGGTACGAGCAAGTTCCACCAGTCAGGACGTGTGGTATACATCAACGTGTGGGCGCCGATCAACGATCACACACTGATGGGAGCGGGTGCCATACACTCCTAACGCCAGTAGACTTTGATCAACTTTGTGGTACCAAGGAAAGATCATGACAAAAGGTGAGATGAAGGTGGCATGCATCAATTGCGATCGAACCGAGGCGGACATCCCCCTCCTCCGTCTGCAGTTCAGGGATGATGGCTTCTGGTTGTGTTCTGGATGCCTGCCCACGCTCCTCCACAGGCCCGAGAAACTCGTCGGATGTCTACCCGGAGCCGAGGACATCCAGCCCGTTAACCACGACCATCACTAGCAGAGGTTCATCAAAGCTGAAGCTCGTCCCTGGGTTGGGTAAAATATGGATGATCCGCTCCTAATCGATCCCGAACGCACAATTGCCCTCATCCACGCCTACATTCGCGATCATGTTTCACAATCGCACGCTGCTGGCGTGCTGCTCGGCTTGAGCGGCGGGATTGACTCCGCACTCCTTGCCAGTTTTGTGGCGGACGCAGTCGGTGCAGATGCGGTCCATGCCATGTACTTATATGATCAGCACAGTTCCACATCGCTGCGTGACTGTACCCGAATTGTTGCTGACCAAATCGGCCTTAAATTAACTGAAGAATCAATCGCACCGGCAATGCGGAGGCGCGGCCTGTACGCAACGCCTGGTATGCGTGTAACCGGCTTATCGAGACTCATCAATCGAGGGTTGCATACTCTGTATTGCCTGATTTCAGGGGAGACAGCCTTTCTCTCAAGCCTTAAATCCGGCTCGGAGAAAGATCGGGCTGGAACCCCGCACAAGATCAGCCTGCGGGGTCTCATCCAGCAACCTGAGGCGGGGATGAACGCACGCCATCGCTACCGGCGGACTGTTCTTGAAGCGCAGGCGGTTGAGAAGAACCTGCTGCTGCTCGGCGCCGCCAACCGCAGCGAGTGGATGGTGGGCTGGTTCGTCCAGGGTGGTGTCGATGACCTGCCGCTCCAACCCTTGCTGGGGTTATACAAGAGCCAGGTCCGCCAGCTTGCCCTTCACCTTGCACTCCCTGATTGCGTATTCCAGCATCCACCTTCCCCCGACATGCTGCCTGGCATCACTGATGAGTTCGCGATCGGGCTGAGCTATGCCGAGCTCGATCTTATCCTCGATCACCTGTCAGGAGGGGTGAGCCCTGGCGTCCTCTCTAACTCTGGCATCCGGCAACGACAGATCAACTATGTAGAGGATCTAATGCGCTGGTCGAGCTGGAAACGGCGGGAGCTTTCCCTCCCGCATGCGATCGATGGAGGTCCTACCGGCCTACTGCGAGGCTTACGTTCTGTATAGATTTGGCTCTATCAGCGGGTCAGGTTAGGATTGATCGGACAGGGAGAAAGGATCTTCACCAATGAAACGGATGCTGGGCAAAAGTGGAATTGAAGTCAGCGCGTTGGGGATGGGATGCTGGGCGATCGGTGGACCCTGGACATGGGCTCAACCCGGTGAAGAACCATTCCCGGCTGGTTGGGGCAGTATCGATGATGGCGAATCGATCCGTGCCATCCATGCTGCGATCGATGCCGGCGTTAATTTCTTCGACACCGCCGCCAACTACGGCGCCGGTCACAGCGAACATATCCTTGGTAAAGCTCTGCATGGCCGGCGCGGACAAGTGGTAATCGCCACAAAATTCGGTCATATCATCGACGAGGCGGAGAAAACCGTCTATGGCGATGACACGCTAATCCTCGTAAACCTGCGCCGGGATATCGAAAACAGCCTGCGTCGCCTGGGTACGGAGTGGATCGATCTTTACCAGCTTCATGCGAGCACGTTTGAGCCCGAACCGGCGTTAGAACTCCGGGGCATGCTTGAGGATCTCGTCCAGGAAGGACTGATCCGAAGCTACGGTTGGAGCACCGATCTGGTTGATCGCGCTGGCGTTTTCGCTACCGGTGAACACTGCAGTGCCATCCAGTTCGGGCTGAACGCCCTCTTTGACAACCCGGCCATGCGTCAACTATGCGAGGAGCGCAAGCTAGCCGGGGTGAACAAGGATCCGCTCCATCGGGGGGTGCTAACAGGTAAATTCTCGAAAGCCCCGACCTTTCCCCCTGACGATATCCGATCGATCCGCGATTACGCTGGCGAAGCAATGGCCCGCCGCCTGGACGCTGTCGAAGCGCTCCGCCCCGTGCTTACCTCTAGCGGGCGCGCGATGGCGCAAGGGGCATTGGCCTTCATCTGGGCCCTGGACGAACGCATGATCCCGATCCCGGGCTTCAAGACCGTCGCCCAGGTCGAGCAAAATGCCGGAGCCCTGGCCTTCGGCCCGCTCTCGCCGGACGAACTCTCCCAGGTTCAAACGATCGTGGCTGGTTTTGATCTGTGAATCAAGATGAGCGTATGACTGAGAGCCTGCGCTCCGACAGCAGCATAGGTGGGATAGATGCCATTCGGCACCCACGTATGAATCGCAGGACCTTCCTCAAGGCGCTTGGCGGCATCGCCCTAGGCGCAGGGTTCGGCAGTGCGATGGGTGTAAAGTATGCCTTCGAAATCGAACCCCGCTGGCTGGCTGTTGAGAGCCTATCCATCCCGATAGCTGCACTCCCTAGTGCTCTCGACGGTCTGCGCATGGTCTGTTTAAGCGATTTTCATCTATATCCCTACACGCAGATCGACCTGATCGAAGATGCAGTCCAGATTACGAACAAACTTTCACCAGATCTGGTTTGCCTGCTTGGTGATTATGTATTTGAGGATGCGCGCTCGATCCAGGAATTAGCACCCGTGTTGGCACAGCTCCGCGCACATGCCGGCATCTTCGCCATCCTCGGCAACCACGATCTGTGGACCGATGCCGAGGTCGTACGAAGCGGACTACGATCATCTGGCATACCCGTTCTTGAGAACGAGCATGTTCAACTCGATCTGGGTGACGGCACGCTCATCCTGGCCGGTCTTGAGGACGGCTGGAGTGGCAGCCCCAATCTTGAGCGTGCTTTAACGGGTGTCAATCCACGCCTGCCAGTCGTCCTGATGATGCATGAACCCGATTTTGCTGACACCCTCTGCCTGGACAGCCGGGTTTCACTTCAACTCTCCGGACACAGCCACGGCGGCCAAGTTCGAATTCCTGGTCTGGGGGCACCGTTCTTGCCGCGCTACGGTGAAAAATACGATCAGGGTCTGTACAACATCAAGGGAATGTGGCTTTACACGACACGTGGCGTGGGGGTGATCGGACCACCGGCGCGTTTCAACTGCCGTCCGGAGATAACGCTCATGACGCTGCGTACAGCCTGACGAAATTCTGGCTGCATACGAGTTCGCTCTGTCGGTGATGGAGACTGATATGAGTCTTATCAGCAAGCTACCACGCCGGATCTGGCGCCTGCTGCGGCTTCCGCCCCGGTTTGCCTACGCGGTCGGGCTGGGACCACTGATCGGCCGTTTCGTACTGCTGCTGACAACTACTGGCCGCCGGACAGGTATAAAACGGATAACGCCGCTGCAGTACGAAGAGATCGACGGCAGCTACTACATCGCTGCCGCGCGCGGCACACGCACAGACTGGTTGAAGAACATCGAGGCCGATCCCCGGGTGGCCATCCGGGTGGGTTCGCATCAGCTACAGTGTCACGCCGATGTCATCCGAGATGTGGAGCAGATCGCCGATTTCCTCACATTCCGGCTGGAAAGGCACCCGCGCATGATCGGGGCGATCATGCGGGCGGCAGGTCTCCCGCCCTCCCCCGATCGAGAGCAGCTACGAGAGTACGCCAGAGAGCGTCCGCTCGTCCGGCTGCGGCCGCTCTAGATTCCACCCGAACCGACCAGGGCTGTTCTAGATCCGGCGATCCTTCCAGATACGCCGGCCTGCAACTCGGCGTATCACGCCTTCCAGGTTCACGATCGCGATCAGCAACATCGAGAGCGGAATCAGAGCCAGGTAGATCAATGGGACATGATGCCGCCTCAGTTCAAGCCCATGGGCTGTATACCACAGGATGGACCCCAGGCAGGCGAGCAGCAATGCCGGCAGCAGTAGGGATCCTGGTTCCTGCCTCAAAGCAAGCCAGATCGGGAAAAGGAACGGGAACACCGCCATAGCGGTCGAATTCAGCACTGCCAGCAAGGTGAGCGGGATCCCGAACAACTCAGAGCCACCGCGCGCCAGTCCCTGCCACACTGTGCTCAGTTTGCTGTACATGCGGGTCCGGATGAAATCTCCTCCACCGACCAATTGCAAACGGTAACCCGCGCCTTTCAAGAGTTGGGCCAGGCGCACGTCCTCGAGAACCTCCGCCCGGATGGCTTCATGGCCGGAAACCGCCATGTACGCTTCCCGCCGTACGAGGATGAATTGCCCATTCGCCATAGCTTGCCTGCGCTCTGGGTCATTGATTACGCCGGCATCCATCAGCAGCATCAAGGTCATGAAAGGGATCGGCATGAGCAGCCGCTCCCAGAACCCCAGCATTTGCTGCTGAGGGTGGAGCGAGAGCACATCAAGTTTACCTGCGAGCGCTGCAGCCAGAGCTGTCTTGAGCAGATCCGGAGCGGTGTGTGTATCGGCGTCCAGGAAACACAACCAATCTCCTTGGGCTGACCTGGCTCCTATCCAGCAGGCGTGCGGCTTTCCGAGCCATCCTTCGGGAAGCGGCCCTGCATCGATCAGTTGAATCTGCTCATAGTCCCTGGCCAGGACGCCAACGATTTCTCCGGTTCGGTCAGTTGAACAGTCGTTCACCACACTGATTGTGAAGCGATTCCGGGGGTATGTCTGATCGAGCAAGCTCCGCAGGCAGCTCTCGATGTTCCCTTCTTCATTCCGGGCCGGGATGATCACGGTCAACGAGGGCAAGGATTCCTGCTCCGGGTATGCAGGTTCGAGGGTTTTCAGCGCTCGATGGCGCTGGAGAAGAATCGCCAACGCCGCTCCCGCAATGAGCGCCCAGGCGATTGAGATCAAGAGGTATGTCATATGTGCTCCCACCCTAATAACTTGTTTTCAGGATTGATCTCAGATCTTGCTTAATGGGTGATGAACTTCGCACTTTCTATGCAAATGTACACTCGGAACGTGCACTCTATAATCGCTGTTTCCTAGCTTGGGTCACTCCCCATGAAACCATTCAGCCTTCCAAGAGCATCCCCCTTGAACATTTGCGAGATCAGATCGGCATCCTCCAACTTGCTCGATCCAGATAACATATTCCGATCTTACCCTATAAGTTGGGTTACCCCCTGGGAGACTGCCCCCCTAAGTTTTATCAAGGGCGCGCTCGGGCGATCAAACGACCATGTCACTCTTCCCCGTGCTTTCAGCACAACCTGGACGGCTTCCTGTACAATCATCGCATGCCCACGATTCCATGTCATCCAGGCGGGGATCCTGAAAATGAGCTCCAGGTACAGGCCTGGATCGATCGCGCCCTGCTCCCCTACGATATCCAACGCACCACCCCCCTCAAGACGTTTCACATCCGACCGTGGTCATGCATCGCTCGTTGCGGGAGCAGCGCCGGTGATTTGTATTTCAAAGGATGTGAGGAACGGTTCCGCCACGAGATCGGAGTCACCCAGTTGCTTTCAGAACGGCATGCAAACTGCTCCCCCGTGGTACTGGCGGTCGATCTCCAGCGTGGCTGGCTGCTGATGGAAGATGCAGGCTTACGCCTGCGTGAGCAAATCCAGGAAGATAACTGGCTGGATCATTGGAAGCGAATTCTCACCCGCTATGCTGAAGTTCAAATCGATCTGGCTTCACATACGAACGAATTGCTGGCCATGGGAGTCCCAGACAGGCAACTTACACATCTCCCAGACCAGCTCGAGACGATTCTGGGCGAATACGATCTGCTCCTCCTTGGAGAACCCGGCGGTGTTACAGCAATCCAGTTGGATCAACTTCTGGGTCTCCTGCCCACGATCCGGGCACGCTGCGATCAACTGCAGCGAGCAAAAATCCCATATTCTCTCAATCACGGCGACCTCCATGATGCGAATATCTTCCTGCGTGGCGAGCAATATGTCTTCACGGATTGGGGAGACGCCAGCCTGGCCCATCCCTTTTTCTCACTCCGCACTGCATTCGTGAGTGTGGAAAATACGCTCGGGTTGGAGGAGAATAGGCCGATCTTCAGCAGCCTGCGGTATACATATCTCGAAGCCTGGAGGGAATTCGATAGTGAGGATAATCTTGTCACCGCGTTCGAACTTGCTAGCCAGTTGTGGTCCCTCAGTTCACTCTTTGCCTGGCATCATTCCCTCGGCGTACTTCCCCCGCAGGATCGTGGCGAAGACCAGGAGGCCATCCCTGCCTTGCTGATCGAATTACTGGAGGCCAATTCCGGCTGAGAGAACAGGATAGGTATGCCAGATCCAGCACTATCGCCAATCCTGCAAGGATTATTTCTGGGCTTTTCGATCGCGGCGCCGGTTGGCCCGATCGGCGTTCTCTGCATCCGACACACGCTTGAGCAGGGCTGGCGAACCGGCTTGATCGCTGGTTTGGGCGCGGCTAGCGCCGACATGGTCTACGGCGCGATCGCCGCTTTTGGGATCACCTTCATCTCGAACCTCTTGATCGAAGGCCAGATATGGCTGCGCGCCAGTGGCGGGCTCTTCCTGCTTTACCTCGGCCTGCGGACGCTGATCCGCCGGCCCTCGGATCCGTTCCAATCCCTCGGCCGTACTGAAAGCCGTAAGGCGTATTGGACGACATTCGGGCTCACTCTGACCAATCCGTTGACCATCCTCTCCTTTGCAGCGATCATCGCCGGACTGGGAACATCCTCGGCAGGTC
This sequence comes from Anaerolineales bacterium, assembly GCA_034430615.1. Lineage (GTDB taxonomy): Bacteria > Chloroflexota > Anaerolineae > Anaerolineales > E44-bin32 > E44-bin32. The sequence goes on from DAOUEJ010000197.1 coordinate 8,109, forward strand.
TCCTGCCGGCCATGCTTCTCGTCCTGGGGGTTTTTCTCGGATCGAGCGCCTGGTGGTTGCTGCTCAGTTCGTTTGTGAATATATTCCGCTCACGCCTAACCCCCAACGCATTGACCTGGATTAACCGTCTTTCGGGGGTCATCATCCTGACCTTCGGTTTGCTCGTGCTGCGCTCGATCACCCTCGCCTGAACCCGATTCATCAAGCGATCCCCCAATCCGGGGGATCCTGCAACCTTTTGAAATCTGCTATCGTATAGATGGATAGAGGTGCAAAACCTGGTCAGCTCAAGGTTGTGAGGGGCAATGCCCTCTCCGGCCTAGGCGGGGAGCTATCATGAAGGGCAAACGTTTTCCACTCCTGAGGACTCTACTCGGCCTGACGCTTGGCTTGGTCCTGGTTGGACTGGTTCGGATTATCCAACCCGTTGTCCGTCACGCACTGCGGGTTTCCGGTTACCAGCACTGGGTATCGACTAAGTCCTGACCCGTAATCCATCGTGACATGTGGACATCCCCCGGCCGAACGGGTATGCTTGCCGGACCTGGATGCCCATGGTCACAATACCCCCTGTTCACTACCGATTGAAAGACGGCTCGCAGCTTATGATCCGCGTTGCACGCGAGGGAGATGCGTCCGCCTCGCTCGCACTGTATCGTGCGGTGCTTGAGGAAGGTCCCTTTACGATGCTCGAACCCGATGAATTGATCCGCAGTAAAGATCAGGAGGAGCAGGCAATCCGCGCCGATGCAGAACATCCCACACGCTTGCGTCTTGTTGCGTATGCCGGCGATCTGGTTATCGGGATGGTCCGTGTTGCATGCGGTGACCTTGCGCGGACATCTCATTTCGGCGATATCGACTCGATGCGCGTCCTGCCCACTTGGCGCGGACGAGGTGTCGGGGGATCACTCCTGGACAGCTTGATCGCGTGGGCTGGAACACAACCCCAGATCGAGAAGCTTGGTCTTTACGTTTTCTCGACGAGCGAGGCGGCGATCCAGCTCTACCTGAGTCGCGGATTCGTCGAAGAAGGATGCGGGCTCTATGACATCAAGTTCGGCAATGGTGAGTACGCCGATACGATCATGATGGGCAAACTCCTCGATCGTAAGCCATCCTGAACAAGGACCTCCCTGGTGAGCCAATCCAGTTTGATACCAAGCGAGCCGATACAGTTTTCTAAAACCACTAATTCAGAGTAAACTAGTCTTAGTTTTTGATAGCAATGCACCAAACCGATAATTGCCGGAAGGGAAGCTCATCGACTCGTTAACACGAAATGCGCGCAGGATAACCCTGACCCTCTTCATCAATCAAAGTATCGGGTCGGCCGGGTTCATCGCCGCTGCCACGCTGGGCTCGATTGTTGGATCCCAGCTTGGCGGATCGGACCGATGTGCCGGTGTCCCTGCTACAGCCTATCTCCTTGGCGGAGCGGGCGCCTCGCTGCTGGGCGGCTTCCTGATGGAAGCCATCGGCAGGCGTGCCAGCCTGCTCGCAGGCCTTCTGCTTGGAGTGTGCGGGGGTGTGACCGCGTTCCTTGCGGTCCGGGATGGTTCGCTGCCCATCTACCTTGGCGGGTTGGCATTGATCGGCATCAGCTTCGCCATCGTACAGCTCGGCCGGTTTATTTCGGCAGAGGTATCGGTCCCGGCGCAGCGCGGTCAAGCGATCTCAATGGTCGTCTTCGGTGGCACGATTGGCGCTGTCTTCGGTCCATTGATTGTCGGGCCAGCCGGCAAATTCGCCCTCTCCCTCGGTTACCCCGAGCTTGCCAGCCCCTACGCCGCGGCAGGGCTGCTCTTCGCTCTGACCCTACCGGTCATCTTTCTCGGACTGCGACCAGACCCGCGTGAACTTTCGATCCAGATCGCTCAGCGTTACCCCACGAGCGGGGATGCGAGCGGGAAGATACGCTCGCTGCGCGAGATCCTGCGTCAGCTAGAAGCGGCCGTCGCCGTGGTCACTATGGTCCTGGGTTAGATGGTAATGGTCATGGTGATGATCTTAACCGCGCTCCACATGCGCGGGCACGAACACCCGCTCAGCAGTGTCTCGGTTGTGATCTCCGCACATACTTTTGGCATGTACGCCACATCTCTGATCTCGGGTCGCCTGGTCGATCGCCGCGGCCGCAAACCGGTCATCCTGCTCGGCGGCACGCTGCTCTTCCTGGCATGCATAGCTGCTCCGCTCACCCCGTAGTTGGTTCCGTTGGTGGCCTCGCTCTTCGTGCTCGGCGTCGGCTGGAATCTATGCTACGTTGGCGGCTCGACACTGCTCTCGGATCAACTCACGCCTGCCGAACGCCCGCGGACACAGGGTGCCAATGATCTGCTGGTCGGTTTGGCTTCGGCCGCCTCCAGCCTGGGCAGCGGGGTTATTTTTGCCAGCGCTGGCTACACCGTGATGGCACTCACCGGCGCCTTCTTCAGCCTTGTGATCCTGCTGCTGGCTGCCACCAGGCTGCGCCAGCTGCCGAACACGCAGGTTCACCAACCCGCCGCCAGTTGACACCCGCTACACACGAACTCGAGAATATTCCGAATTGTGCGACCCGGATTTACTACCCCTCCTGGAATTCTGGCAAGCTAGATGTCCTGGCAAGTAGCCCGGTTTGCCGGTCCCACCAAGTTTGAGTCGAGTTGTATACTGCTCTTGCTTTGTGCCTTCGAATTAACCAACAACTTAATTGGAGCTTTTATGGACCTTCCAACCATCCGCTTGCTGCCAATGACTCCAGAGCAGCTGAGTACGTTCCTCGAGGAGGATATTCCGCGCTACGCTGCCGATAATATGCAGGCTGGCTTCTTGCCTGAATCCGACGCACTCCAGCGCGCTCAAGAATCATTTGACCGTTTCCTTCCCAAGGGAGTTGAGACACCCGGACAATACTTATTCTTGATCCACGACACTGAGGCAAGCCTCAACGTGGGCATGGTGTGGGTTGGCGCCCAGCCGGACGGAGCGGAGCACCTCGGATTTATTTACAACCTCTACATCGCTGAGCGCTACCGGCGGCGGGGATTCGCCCGCCAGGCCGTACTGCATGTCGAACAACATGCCCGTCAGCTAGGCTGGACATCGCTCGGTCTACACGTCTTCGGGGACAATGCCCCGGCCCGCAAACCCTATGCCTCGCCCGGGTACGAGGTGCTCAGTATGAATATATTCAAGGCGATCGAATCAACGGAATAATTCAACTCCGCTCCTTCTCTCTGGACAGGATGCATACGGCCAGGCACACCCGTTCGGGCGGAAGATCAGCACAGGATGGAGATCCATGAAACAAATCATCATCACCGGCAGCACGCGCGGCATTGGATATGCTTTGGCAGTGGGATTCTTAGAGCGGGGACACAGTGTATTCCTCTGCGGGCGCACGCAGGAGTCTGTCACTCAAGCCGTTCAAACCCTATCTGCGCGCTTTGAACCCGATCTCGTTCACGGCCTCACTTGCGATGTTCGCCAACCTGAGCAGGTGCAGCGGTTGTGGGACAATGCGCATGCGCGAGCAGGTCAGATCGATATCTGGATCAATAACGCCGGCTACGCTCACGCACCCGTCAAGCTCTGGCTGCTCGATCCCGCGCTTGCCCAGGCCGTGATCGAGACCAACCTTCTTGGGACGATCTACGGCTCACAGGTCGCCGCACGTGGCATGCTCACGCAGGGCACTGGTGCGATCTATAACATGGAAGGCATGGGAAGCGACGGGCGCAAACACGATGGCCTGATGACATACGGCACAAGCAAATATGGGGTGCACTACCTTAGCATGGCACTCGCCGAGGAACTCGCTGGGACGAATGTGATCGTCGCCTCACTCCGGCCGGGCATGGTCGCCACCGACATGATCATCGACCCCTATCGTGGCAAGCCTGAGGAGTGGCAGCGCGTGAAGCGCATCTTCAACATCATCGCCGAACGTCCGGAGGTGGTTACTGCCTGGCTGGTTGATAGGATGCTGCAAAACCAGCGATCGGGGACGGTAATCTCCTACAGCTCCAGCCTGAAAATCGACCTGCGCTTCCTGCGAGCACCCTTCAGCAAGCGTGATATTTTCGGTGACATCGATTTTAGATCCAGCAAAGATGAAATAGGGCATGGCCAGTAACACACCTCCCGCTGCACAAGTTGTCATCATCGGGGCGGGTGTCATCGGGTGCAGCACGGCCTACCACCTGGCCCGGGCCGGCCTGACGGACGTCCTGCTGCTCGAAATGGCGACTCCTGGTTCAGGCTCCTCGAGCAAATCGGCCTCGATGCTCAGCTTGCAGTTCGGAGGCGATCCGCTCCTCGCGCACATGGCCCGTTACGCTTACGATCGCTATATGGAGTTTGAACAAGAACTAGAAACTCCGATTGACTTCAGACCCAGCGGCTGGTTGACGGTGGCAGACGATGCGCATGAAGCCAGCCTACGCCAGCATGCCGCGAACCTCGAAGCAGCCGGGATCACTACGGAACTCCTGTCCCCCGTAGATATCACCCGGCTCTATCCAGAACTGACCTACCCCGGGCTCGCGCTCGGTGCGTATGGGCCCGAGGACGGACCTTTCGATGCTCACCAGGTTCTCTGGGGATACTTAAAAGCAGCCCGGAGAATGGGGGTTCAGCTTCATGAAAGGACGGCTGCGATCGGCATGATTATCAAGTCAGGCCGCATCGAAGGTGTGCACACGACATCCGGCCTCGTGAGCACAAACTGTGTCGTCAATGCTGCGGGACCCTGGGCGGCACAGGTCTCAGCCTGGGCCGGCTTTGAACTGCCCCTGCGCAACCTCAACCGCACCATTGTTGTAACCGATCCGGTTGAGAACATCGGCCACGAACGACCATTCCTTGAAGTACCGGATCTCGGATGGTATGCGCGACCTGAGATGGACGGCTTTTTAATGGGCATGGGAACGACTCCTGCGAGCAGCTTCGATCCAGTCCTCGACCAGGATATGGTGGTTCAAATCATCGAGATCGGGATGCGCATCCTACCACCGCTGCAGCAGGCCAGCCTGCATAGCGCCTGGACCGGGATCCGTCCGATGACAGTTGATGAGCGGCCTGTTCTCGGCCCCGTACCGGGCGTCGAAGGCTTGATGCTCAACACTGGATGGGGTGGGATGGGCATCATCCAGGCGCCTGTGGCCGGCGAGCTGTTGGCAGCCTTGATCCTAGGGGGGGAAAAGCCATTCTTTGACGTTAGTCCATTCCTGCTCGATCGTTTCAATAGGCAATGATCGCAGGATAGTGAAAGTTTTCAGAGCAGCCTGTATCAAACGAACTGTGCTACTGAAGAAGGGGTAGAAACATGAGAAACGATGATGTCCTGCGCGAACAACTGTCGGCGCTGCTGGGTGGGGGAAATGCTCATATGACCTTCTCCCAGGCAATCACCGACTTTCCACCCGAGTTCATCAACATGCAACCACCGAATGTGGAATACAGCTTCTGGCACTTGCTCGAACACCTGCGCATTGCGCAGTGGGATATCCTCAAGTTCGTGCTCGATCCCGGCCATCAGTCACCTGATTGGCCGCAGGGGTACTGGCCTGCACCGGGAAGCCAGGCGACGGACAGCCTGTGGGCCGAGAGACAATCACCGGATTCGAGCAAGACCTGACAGCGCTGCAAGCGCTGGTGCTCGACCCCGCCACCGACTTCCACAGCCAGCTCCCCCACGCACCCGGATACACAATCCTGCGCGAGATCCTGCTTGTCGCCGACCATAATGCCTACCACATTGGCGAGTTTGGGATCCTGCGTCAGATTGTAGGTGCCTGGTGAAAAACTGTGGGCTTCCCGGGGCTGGGCAGGGCTGCAAGGCTCCAGCCCGATCCACTTAATTCGGAGGGGTAGCCTCGGCCTGGCCTGCGGCCTCCAGGATTAATTTCGCCGCGCGGCGGGCGATCTGGACAGCGAAATTTGTGCCCCGATCCCATGGATACACCTGGCTCATGCTCGCCAGCCATATCCCGGGGATGGGAGTTTTAATCGGGGGGATCGACTGCGAATGATTGACCGGTGGTACAGGTTGGGCATAGGGTGTGCGGAAGAGCCACGAGTTCCGCACCCAGTCGGGCTTGAAATCGGGGTTGAACCGTGAAAGCGTCGGCAGAAACCGGTCCAGGAGCTCGTCCTTGGTGAGCTTGAAGTATTCGTGGCCCGGGTCCAAGTAATCCCCGATGTAGATGATGTGCTCCCCACTGAAGTGCTCGCTGGAGAGGAAATTCGTGTGCTCGACAAGTGACAGGTAGGGGAAGCCAGCCGCTTTTGGCAAGCTGTGCCAGTAGTAGCCCTGAGTAGATAATGGGTGGTCGAGTGAGAGGATGAGGACGACCGCGCCCATCGACTTGAGCTCCATCAAATTTGCCAGGTAGTCAGCCGGAAGCCTGTGGGCAAGTTTCGCAAGGAGCGCCGGTGAGGTCGTGACCAGGCAGTGATCAAAGCCCTGTCTCCCCTCCGGCAGCACGACCTCCACTCCAGCGGACGTGGGTTCAATCGCCTGGACCGAGGTGTTCAACTGGATGACAACACCCTGTGCACGGAGCTCGTTCGCAAAGTCGTCCATAAAAGCCTGGAAGCCGCCTTTAAAGGTTCCCAACCTCGGCGTACGGGCTTTGATACGGGCCCAGAACCAGGCCATGTTGACCTCACGGTAATGGGGGCCAAACTTACCAACCAGCAGCGGCTCCCAAAGGATCTCATACGCCCGCTCCCCGACCCAGCGCTTCAGCCAGGAGTCAGCGGTGACGTGTTCGAGCGGCTGCCATGCGGCGAGATATTTCAGATAAGCAACGACCATCCCCAGCCTCAGGCGATCGAAAAAGGGAAGCCCCGGGAAGCGGAGTACCGCCATGGCCGAATCGAGCGGATAGAACTGGTCTTTGTGGTAGACCACCGTCAGGGGGCGCTTGAAGATCACCCGCTGAGTCCAACCGAGCTCGTCGATCAGGCCGAGCATGTGGGAATCGGAAGCGAACCAGTGATGGTAGTAGTGTTCAACCGACCAATTCCAGCCGGTTTCCTTAAAGCCCGCCGCCAGGCCACCGACATGACCGGCTGCCTCAAAGATCATGACCTCATTCCCTGCCCGGGCAAGGTCATATGCAGCAGCCATGCCGCCCGCACCTGCGCCGACGATAGCTACCCTCACGCGCCCTCTTGTCTCATTTCTGCTTGTACCACGCTCCAACTCAAACTCTCCCGGCCCATATAGTACAGCCCGAGAAGCGTAATCGGGATCAGCAGAGCTGCATGCAGCACCAGCGTGTATCCCGCTGCCAACGCTGTGGGGATCCCGTACGCCTCGAGCACGGCTATCCCGGGAGCATCAAAGGTTCCAATGTAACCTGGGGCAGAGGGGATCGTGGTCGCAAGGTTTACGATTCCATTCATCAGCATCAGCGCAAAGAAGCTGACCTGAAACTTGAACGCATGCATGACGAACCAGTACTTCCCTGTTTCAAGAAGCCAGATCACGAGTGAGGTCACCAGGACCATGCCCACATCGGCTGGTGATCGCAGCGAGGCCAGGCCCTCAAGGAATCGATCCGCGAAACCACGCAGCGTGGCTTGGAAGCGGCGGGGTGAGAGGCGCCCGATCAGGTAATGGGTTAGGCGTTGGGCTGCTTCGGGGAAGATGGCCATTAAAAGAAAGATAACCACCGCGACCAAGAACACGACCGCTCCAATAATGGAGAGTGAGCGAATGCTGCCGACAAAGCCCGAGTCGGAGGTCAGTGTGCCCAGTTCGGACAGGTTCATAAAGACAAAACCTAGCATGACCACACCGTCAAAAACGCGCTCGATGATGATCGTTGCCAGCGAGGCCGAGATGGGGACAGCCTCTTTACGGCGTAGGACATAGGCTCGCAGCAGCTCGCCGGCGCGGGCGGGATAGATATTATTGCCCATGTAGCCGATGGTCACGATCGGAAACATCGTCCTCAGAGAGATCTTTTTTAAGGGACGGAGCAGGTAGTGCCAACGCCAAACCCGCGCCCAGACAGCGAGAAAGTAGATGCCAATGCCTGGGATCAACCAGGCATAGCTAGCCTCCTGCAGCGTGCCCCACACGTCTTTCAACTGCAGTCCGCTGATCGCAGACCACAGGAAGACGACGCTGATGAGTACACCCAGCCAGAACTGCCAGCGTTTCGCCATGCTACTCCTGATTCCTGCAGGGGGCATACAGAAACATTTTTACAGGCCCTGGCAGGCCTTTTTCGTATGCCGCTCGCCATTCTACCATGGCCGATTAAAACAGTGCGGGCGCAAGCATATGCTTGCGCCCGTCATCACATTCTTAGGTAACTAGACCGATTCTACCAACTCCAGGAGCATACCTTCCAGTATCCGTTCCATGGCCATCGTGTGACTGCACACATTACGCGTCAAGAAGAAATCGCAATCGCAGCGCCAAACGCCGTCGATGTACTCCACCGTATGGGGGTTGTTCTCCCCATCGAAGGTCGCCCGGAACTGCTCGAAGACGATGCGATTACGTTCCTCAGCATAGCGTTTTGCTTTTTCGATTTTTCCTATCATGCCATAGTCCATTGCGCCTCCTGAAGTGAACCGGGAAACAAAAAAGCACGTGGGTTTTGCGCGCCCAAGTGCCTCAGGTAGCCTGGCAACACCTATGTCGTGCGGCTCCGCTCATGGCGGTTTGTCCTCCCGGTTGATGTCGTTGAAATAGTATAAAGGGGAGGGGGTGGGGAGTCAATCCACGATCAAGCTACGCTCTTCCTACTAGGCTCTTTTCACTACTCAACTTAAGAGACGCAAGGGTTGTGTGAGGGCCAACTTATTCAACTGAGCCTGTAACCCAATCGTGTAGCTCACTCATAGAGCGGATGCGGATCGACTCGATTTCTTGATAGAGCTCGCGTGGATCGTATAACACGGGTGTCATCCCGGCTGCACGGGCACCCATGACATCAGCCTGGTAGTTATCCCCAACGTACAGCACCTGCTCTGGCCGCAGGTCAAACCTGGCAGCCGCATGCTCCAGGATGCGCGGGTCGGGTTTATACCAACCCACCTCGCCCGCTGCCAGGATCAAGTCAACGTGGTCCAAAAGCCCGAGCGCTTCCACCCGCTCCCTGAAAGGCTGGCTGCGGTTGGAGACAATTGCCAGGCAGAACCCGGCCGTACGCAGCGCCTCGAGCGTTGGCACGACATCATCTTCGACGCAATCCTGCGGATCATATTCGCTACGCATGCGCGTAGTTATATCCGGCGCCAGCTCGCTGGCTAGATTTTCCTCAACGCCAATCGCCCGCAGATGGCGGAAACCATGGTTGACCCAGAATGGGCCGTTATCCTGCCATGTGCCGTAGCGGTCGAGGTCCTCCCGGAGTTCGGGTGAACCAGCCCAGTAGGCGTTGACCCACAACTCACCGTGCCGGCGTAATTCATGATCCGTCTTGACTCCCGACTCGGCTGCGATGCGGTAGAACGTCTCGAGCGCCGGTGGGTCATTATGGCGGATTGTCCCATCGAAATCAAAGAACAGTCCAGCATAAGCGTTAGGTTGGAGATGGGATAGTTTCATAAGCGGTGTTCTCTTTGGGGTCTCATGCGGGGTATGCCGGCTGCCAGGCGCAGAGATTGCGCCTCAACCCCCGATATAGGACATCTCGATTTTTGGCAGGCCGATCGTGTCTTCGGATCGCAGCTCAGAGTACCGGTCACCGCGACGCGTCCAGCGTTTGGTAATCGCTTCAGCCAGCGCATCGTCATCTGCTTCTTCCCGGAGCAGGCACTTTAAATCCAGCCCCTGTGTGGCGAAGAGGCAGGTGTAAAGCGATCCATCAGCCGAAAGACGGGCGCGTGTGCAGGCTCCGCAGAAGGGCTGGGTCACAGAGGCGATCACGCCAATCTCGCCCCCACCGTCCTTATAGCGATAGCGGCGTGCGACCTCACCCGGGTAATTGGCGTCCAGCGCCTCCAAAGGATATTCCTGGTCCACACGTGTGACTATTTCATCCGTTGGCACGACATCATCCAGGCGCCATCCATTGGTCGAGCCCACATCCATGTACTCGATGAAACGCAGAATCGTATCCTGCCCACGGAAACGACGAACCATGGGGAGGATGCTGTCCTCATTTACCCCGCGTTGGACAACCATGTTCACTTTTACCGGGGAGAAGCCAGCCTGGAGTGCGGCGTCGATCCCGGCCAGCACGCGTTGGACTGGAAAGGCGACATCGTTCATGGCCGAAAAAACGCTGTCATCCAACGAGTCCAGGCTCACCGAGACCCGATCAAGACCTGCATCCCGCAGCCCCTGTGCCATGCGGTCTAGCACGGCCCCGTTGGTCGTCATCGTAAGTTCAAGACCGGGGATCTCCTTTAGTATTTTTACCAGCTGCTCAAGATCCTTGCGCATCAGCGGTTCACCGCCGGTCAGCCGGATCTTCTTGACCCCGAACGTCGCAAACAGCCTGGCGAGCCGCGTGATTTCTTCAAAGCTCAATAACTCTGATTTTGGCAGGAAGGGGTAACCCACACCGAAAATATCTTTCGGCATGCAATATGTGCAGCGGAAATTACAACGGTCGGTGACCGAGATCCGCAGGTCCCGCAACCGCCGTCCGAACGTATCGCTGATCTTCGCGCGATCGATTGCCTCTGGCATCTCTCTCCAAGCTGGCCACAATATCGATCCTGATCAAAACTCTATCAATCCGGGCCGATTCGTGCAGTCGGTCTCAACGTGGAGGAATTCTATCATAAGGGTCTTTACGCTTCGCTCCCGTCCTCCACCCCGAGTCTGATGACCTGCGTGGACAGCTGACCGACGGTGCCGGACAGATCATAATGCATGGCGCCCGTGATGCGGGCTGTGACAATCTCGCCAGCGGGTACTTCACCCTCCACGAGCACAAGCCCATCAATTTCAGGGGCATCGCGATACGAACGACCGAGCGAGATGCCGCCATCATGCCCCTCAACCAGAATCGCAAGCTCATGTCCGATATACCCTTGATTGATCTCGAGCGAGATGTCTTGCTGCAGCAGCATTAACTGCTCCAACCGCTGCTGCTTCACCTCCGTCGGGATCGGATCCCCCAGTGCTTCGCTCTCTGTTCCGGGCTCAAAGGAGAAGGTGAACGCACCAACCCGGTCGAAGCGGATGTCCTGCACAAAATCAAGCAGTGCCTCGAACTCCTGCTCTGTCTCTCCCGGATAGCCAACGATGAAGGTTGTACGCAGCGCCAGACCCGGCATTGCCGCCCGCATCTTCTCAAGAGTGCTGAGTACCCAATCTATATTGGCCGGCCGGCGCATGCGCTTGAGCGCAGCCGGATGGGCGTGTTGAAGGGGTATGTCGAGGTAGGGCAGGATTTGGGCATGGGTCGCCATGACCTCAATCAGCCGGTCCGTGACATAGCCCGGGTAGGCGTAGAGCACGCGGATCCAATCGATGTCGGGCACTGCTTGTACGAGCTGCTCCAACAGGGAAGCCAAGCCATCCTTCATCCCCAAGTCATGGCCGTAATCGGTTGAATCCTGGGCGATCAGGATCAACTCACGGATCCCACGCTCGCGCAGCATACGCGCTTCTTCGATCAAGCGCTCAAGTGGACGGCTGACGGCGGTGCCCTTGATCAATGGAATCGCACAGAACGCACATGGCCGGCGGCAACCGTCGGCAATCTTCAGGTAGGCCGAACTGCCCTGCACGGCTGCCCGCAGTACCTGCTGCTCGTCGCTGCCAACCGTATCCACCTGCGGCAGATGGTAAAGCGGCTCCGAGCGCCGCCCGCCACGCAGCCTCTCGAGCACCTGCACGATATCCATCCAGCGCCGGGTCCCCAACATGCCATCGATCCCGGGAACTTGCCTGGCAATCTCCGCCCCGTAGCGTTGGGTAAGGCAGCCTGCCGCGATGAGCAATTGATCAGGCCGTTTGGTCTGGGCTAATTCTCTCAATATCGCCAGCGATTCTTCCTTCGCAGGACCGATAAACCCGCAGGTGTTGACGATCAAAAACTGGGCACCCTCCGCGGTTGAACTGGGCTGGTACCCATCCCGGTTCAAGAGCGCTGCCATCGATTCTGAATCGACAGTGTTCTTGGAACAGCCGAGCGAAATGAGATGGTAGCGTGAATGGGCCATCTCTCAGGGTCCCGGGGTCGCGCTGGGTGTCTGCACGGCGGTGGCCGTCTCTGTCAGGAAGGGTGAGGGCAAGGGGGTCACCGTGACGGTCGGGGTCGGTGTCTGGGCGCCGCGCGGGGTCCATATGCGGACAAGCACCTGTCCGATCTCGCCCATCAATCCCTGGTCGAGGTCATTAAAGAAAATGCGCAGCCCTCCGGCGTTTCCGGTCGTGACCGAGATCGCTCGATCACCGATGAAACTCTGCTCATCGCCAGCTTGCATCCGGCCCCGGAAGGCCTGTTTGTCATCTACGATCACCTCGACGAACGAATCGGTTTCAGCCATGATGCGCAGGTTGACCCGGTCAAGGACATTCAGGATTAGAGTCGGTGTAGGAGAGGGTGCGGTGGGCAATACGAGACCTGCCCCACTGGGCGGTGGCGCAGTTGTTGGCTCTGAGGTTTCCGTTGCCGGTATGGGCACCCCTGCCGCCAGTGCTTCAATCGTCACTGCATCGGAGCCACTGGTCAGCGATTCGAAGATCCTGCCCCCGCCCCAGACCAGGACAGCGATCACACCAAGCATGACAAATACGGTTATCAGCAGTTCTGAGGTTGATCGACCACTGCGGGCGTTCCGTGTTGTTTGAGGTGTGGTGGTTTGTCGTGGACTTTTACGCCCTACCGCCCGGCTGGTACCGTACTGAGCGAGCAGCTCTTCAGGATCAAGCCCCAGCGCATCAGCGTAATTCTTAAGGAAACCGCGTGCCTGTGCTTCGGATGGCATGCTAGCCATCTCGCCCCGCTCCAAAGCCTCCAGGCGCGCCCTGCGGATGCGCGTCATCCTGGCAATCTCATCTAAAGTAAGGCCGAGCCGTTCGCGGTTCTCGTGTAGGGTTTTTCCGATCTCTTCCATCGAGATCACCAGGGACAACAAACCACCGGCCGAGGCCGGGGAGCCTTACGCCGGTGGTCGCTGGTTGTGGGGATCAGCTTTCGTCCGACTCTGCGCTGATCTCCTCATCGAAATCCTGTGCTTCACTTCCCTCATCAACCATAGCTGGGGCAGCCTGCATTAGCTCTTCCGTCTCGGCTTCAACTTCTTCGAGGGCTTCATCAAACTCAGCTTCGAGTTCCGCCGCCAGTTCGACAAACTGACCAGCTTCTTCAGCTTCAACAGCCAGATCTTCTTCGAGGCCATAGGCTGATTCGGGTGTCTCGCCCTCGCGGTATACAAGGATCGTCAATTCGGGGATCAGGTCGATCGTCAGCCGGGCTTCTACCTGATGTACTCCGAGGGTTTTAATCGGCTGTGTATCAAGCTGGCGTTTATCCAGCTCGATCCCGCTCGCGTCCTTGATGGCATCCATGATCATCGCCGACGTGATCGAGCCGTACAGCTTTCCGGTCTCCCCGGCCTTGACCGGGAAATTGAGCGTCATGCCGTTCAATTGTTCAGCGACTGCACCCAGTTCCTCGTTCAGACGGGCTCGTTCTACGGTTGCGCTCTCGCGGATCCGCTCAGCTTGCGTCATCGCGCCAGCCGTTGCCAGGGTGGCGAGCCTCTGCGGGATAAGGAAATTGCGTCCATAACCATCGGCAACGCGCTTTACATCACCCGCACGACCTAACTTGTAGACGTCTTTAAGGAGTAATACTTTCATGGTTCCTCAAGCCCTTTCTCCACAAAATTTAAGCGCCGATCACGGCGCTCCGGGCGAAGGGTACTACGCCCTGCAGGCAGATATTGTACCAGAGCGGAGGTAACCGGTCAAAGGTGACCGCCAAGGGCTAGACCGTTATGTTCTTCTCCATCACCAGCCCATCCTCGCCATCGCGATAGTATCGCGGCCAGGTATCAATCTGTACATATCCCTGTCGCTGGTAGAGTTGGAGTGCTGATGAATTCGATTCACGCAGGCTCAAGCGTACCCGGGGGGTAGCGAGCCCTGTTTCGCATTTTTTCAACAAACTTGTGCCGATGCCGCTACGGCGGAATTCCGGGTGAACGCCGATCGTGGCCACCCAGCCCACACGCCCACGCTCACGGCGGTCACCAACGACAAACCCGACGATGTGCTCGCCGACTTGCGCAACATAGCGAACCGTTTCCGGGAAGGTCAGCGCCGCCAGGACATCGATCCATGGCCACGCATCCTCACGGAAACATACCCTCTCAAGGCGCAGAACGGAGCGCAGGTCGCGCCAGCTTGCCGCGCGCACCTGCACCTCGTCCTGCGCCGGTATCTCAGAAGCGTTCGTCTCGACTATTCTTCACCTTTACGGAAGTTTTCAAGCAGGGTGGTGAATTCCATCGGGAATATGAACTTCGTTGAAGGGCTGGTTCCCATCGCCTTCAAGGTCTCGAAGTACTGCAGCGTCATCGTCTTCTGGTCGATGGTCTTAGCCACGCTGTAAATACGCTCGAGTGCGCTTGAAAAACCTTCCGCCCGCAGCAGCTGGGATTCGCGATCACCCTCAGCGCGCAGGATATTGGACTGCCTGTCACCCTCGGCCCGTAGGATAGCCGCTTGCTTTTCACCATCGGCGACGTTGACAGCAGCTTCCCTCTGGCCGGTCGATTCGGTCACGACCGCACGCCGGACACGTTCGGCGGTCATCTGGCGGTTCATCGCATCCTGGACTTCCTTGGGTGGGATGATCTCGCGGATCTCGACGTTGGTGACCTTGACGCCCCAGCGTTCCGTGACCTCATCCAGTTTCACCCGCAGTAGCTGGTTGATGTGGTCGCGCTGGGAAAGCACGTCATCCAGTGCGATCCCGCCGATCACAGAGCGCAGTGTGGTCGTGGCCATGCCCTGTGACGCCACCTCGAAATTGCCGACCTGGATCACGGTCTGCTTTGCATCGACGACTTTGTAGTACCAGAGGAAATCGATCGCGATTGGGGCATTGTCCAGCGTAATCGAAGTTTGATGCGGGATCTCCCGCACTTGTTCCCGCAGATCGACTTTTACACCACGCTCGATGAAGGGGATCAGCAAGACCAACCCCGGGCCGCGCTCGCCGATACACCGGCCCAGCCTGAAGACTACCAACCGTTCGTATTCCTGGACGATGCGGATCGCACTGCTGAGGACAGCCAGGGCGATCAGACCCACCGTACCCACCAAACATGCAACAACCGTAACGTTCATCTTTAATTTCTCCTTCCTATTTGGTGTTATCCGTTCGATTCAAGTGGCTCAACGATCAAAACCAAGCCTTCGCGTCCGATAACTTTGACATGTGCACCCGGTTTTAGCCGGTTTTCCGATCGCGCCGTCCACATCTCACCCAGTGCGAAGACCGATCCCATTGGATCGAGCGGCGTGCGCACCTCGGCCGTTTCCCCGATGATACGCGAGATATCAAGCGATGGTCGTTCAAGCTGGGAGAGCAGTGTTTTGCGAACCGCCAGCCAGAAATACCCGAGCGTGAGACCGGAAACGACCACCGCCAACACCGGGTCGACACCGGCCACGCCTTCGGGAGGCTGGAAGAGAAATATCGAGCCCACGCTGAGCGCAACCCCGGACAGTACAAGTCCTATTTCCGGGCGCAGAACCCGCAGCGACAGCACGAAAAAGATGACGCCCAGGATGAGAACGAACAGGGCCCAGAGATTCAAGGGTGTGACCAGGGTTCCCAAGCCAGCCGTTCCCAAGGTGACAAACGCAAGCAGCTCAAGCACGCCCGTGCCGGGGCTTACGATCGCCAGTGCCGCGATCCAAATCCCGGCAACAAGCACCAGGTAGAGCAGATTAGGAAAGAGTGCTGATTCGAACACCGTTGCCTCCCTTTTATCCAGTGATCTCGAGCAGTTAGAGGGTAAAGCGGGAATCGGCCGCGCTCATGCCGACAAACCGACAATCAGCCGACATTCAGCATTCCAGTCCTACTGCTAACGCCGCACTGGGTTTCCAAAATTCAAGTTAGCCGACCTTCTTCGTGTACATCCGGTATGTCTTATAGACTTCCCCACCCAGCATGCGAATCGAGCGGTTCATCATATCGTTCGTCTCCAGGATCCAGCTCATCTCCGCCCACTGATACCCCTTGGGAGCAGCTCGCTTCGCCGTCTCCAGGTACATGAGCGCGTCGACACCCTTCGCCCGGTATTCCGGCAGGACACCCAGTGCGACCACACGCAGCCACTTTACGGCGTGGCGAACCTTCCAATGCCAGAACAACTGCGCCATCGTGAGTGCCTCCGGTTTTCCTGGACGGGGATATGCCAGGCGCAGCGCCTGATTGAGATCGGGGATGGAGAGCGAAGAGCCGACGACCTGTCCATCAGCCTCGACCATCAACACCAGATCGGGGTCAATAATGGGTTTCAAGCTCGCCGCCAGGTGATTGATCTCGGCATCTGTCATGGGTACAAAGCCCCAGTTTCGTTCCCAGGAGCTGTTATAGACACGCTTGAAGCGATCAACCTCGGTTTCAAATTCGTTCATCCGCATCGGCCGGATATGCAGGTCGAAGCGCTCGCGCACTTTTTCAGCCACTCGCACTAGCTTTTGCGGTATCTTCTGCATGAAGTCGGGGACACCGATGGCATACGCCCAGACATCCATGGCTTTCGTCATTCCGGCCGCTTCAAGGTATGCCTGATAGTAAGGCGGGTTGTAGGTCATCAGAGCCCGGGGCGGGTCATCGAAACCATCGATGAGCAGGAATGCTTCATCATTGGTGGAGAACTGGGCTGGTCCGATGATTGCTTCGTGCCCGGCGGCCTTCACCCACGCCTCTGCCGCCTGGATCAATGCGTGCGCCGCCTCTGGATCTTCAAGCACCTCAAAGAAACCAAAGAAACCGAGGTTAACATCCTGGAACTCGTTGTACTTGTGGTTGGTGAATGCGGCAATCGTCCCAACGGTCTCCGTGCCACGCCTGGCGAGAAAATAGGTCGCCTCAGCGTGCTCGAAAAACGCATTCTTCGTTCGATCGAGGAACGTCTTCCGTTCGGAAATCAAAGGTGGAACCCAGTACGGAATATTCTTGTAAACCTGCCAGGGGAAGGTGATGAACTCCATTAACTCCCCGGGGTTCTCGACAGCCTTAATCTGCACTTCGGACATTGTTCGCTCCTCCTCACGTGGGTAGATGATTATACAATCGGCTCGCGCCTGAAGATATCACGACTTGCACGAGTTACACGCAGCGAGCGTTGTTGAGCTGCATCGGAAAGTGTATGATTGCCTGTTTCAACTGGAGGGACCAAGATCCTGTATACCTGGATCTTCAGCGCCGGCGTTATTTTTTCCGCACTATGGGTGGCTTTCCAGTCACCACGCCGCCTGGCCACTGCGCGTGCGCAGAGCTTTGATCTGCTGCCTGCTTTTACCGCTGCACTGGCAGGCGGCCTACTTAGCGCCCGCCTAGGCTACATCCTGACGTACCTTGACTACTTCAGGGCGAATCCGATCGAGAGTTTGTGGCTGTGGCAGGGTGGATTGAGTGGAGCGGCAGGTTTGCTCGGAGCGCTGTTCGGAATCGGGGTATACGCCCGCTTGACCCGCTTGCCGTTCAAGCAAATCTCGGATGCGTTCGCTCTCCCGGCTTTGATCATAACCGCTTGCTGCTGGATCGGATGCTGGCTCGAAGGCTGTGTCTATGGCCTGCGGCTGGAGGCAGAAGTTCCACTGCTGATGACGCGGGATATGTTCGGGGAGCTGGCGCCCCGCTGGCCAGCAGCCTTGATCGGTCTCATCCCATCCATCGCTGCCCTGTTCATTCTCACACGTGCCCGGGTCCAACGCTGGAAATCGGGTTGCCAGGCATCGCTTACAGGCAGCACCGTCGCGCTCGGGATCCTGCTGGCAAGCCTGGTGCGGGCTGATCCTCTCCCAATCCTCTTCCAACTCCGTCTGGATACGCTCGCCGGGTTGCTGCTGACCATTGCCGGACTATGCGCTTTGCTGATATGCTACCGGGGTGCCAGTTAGCCAGGGCAGGCTGAAGCCGGATTTCACGGCAGTGGGTTACCCGGATCGAGTTCCACCCACGTGGGGTGCTCAACCGCTCAGCACACATTCCGAAATTTGCGGCGGGAAAACAGGTGTTCATGTCCAAATTCACGATGGGTCTCGCCCAGATCAACACCACGCTTGGTGACGTCGATTCAAACCTGGAGAAACACCTCGCTCTCATCAAACAGGCGCGCAACCAGGGTGCCGACTTGCTCGTCTTCCCCGAACTCTCACTGACGGGTTACGTGTTGCAGGATCTTACGCCAGAGGTCGCCCGGCGGCCCAGCGCGGATGATTCTGTCTTCGCCGAACTGCTCAAAGCGAGCAAGGATCTCGATCTGGTCGTGGGGTTCGTCGAGGCCGAACGCCGCCACCGTTTCTATATCGCTGCGGCCTACCTGGCCGGCGGGCAGGTCGTACATGTACACCGTAAAGTCTATCTGCCCACCTACGGCCTCTTCGATGAGGGCCGCTTCTTCGCCTGGGGAGATTCTGTACGGGCTTTCGAAACACGTTTTGGGCGTTTCGGGATGCTGATCTGCGAGGACTTCTGGCATGCCTCGCCTCCCTACCTGCTGTGGCTCGATGGCGCCGAATTGCTTCTGCTGATATCCGCCTCACCTGGTCGGGGGATCGCTTCCGGTGGACGCCTCGATTCTGCTCTCTGGGTGGAACGAATCAATCAGGCTTATGCCAGTTTATTCACGACCTTCGTGGCCCATACGAACCGGGTCGGGTTCGAGGATGGACTCAATTTCTGGGGTGGAGCAACTGTACATGATCCTGATGGCAAGCTGCTCGTGCGCGGTCCTGATCATGAGGAAGCCCTGACCCTGGCCGAGATCGATCTGGAACACCTGCGACGGACACGCACCCGGCTGCCCTTGCTCCGAGACGAGCGTACGCACTTGATGACAAAGGAAATGGCACGCATCCTCGGAGCGCAACAAACGCAAGGCAACCTGCCTGATCCAGGTCGCCGGCAGGAGGAATAGACATGGGTCAGATCAAATCGGCATTGGAGATCGACCCCGATCTGATATCACGGATTCTGATCGATTTCATCCGCTCGGAACTCAACCGGGCCGGCTTTTCGCGTGGGCTGGTCGGAGTCTCCGGGGGTGTTGACTCGGCGGTGAGCTGCACCCTGGCTGCACGGGCTCTCGGGCCAGAAAATGTGCTCGCCCTCTCCCTCCCCTATCGGACTACAAGTGAGCAGGCTCGCGTACACACCGCCATGGTGATCGAGGCCAGCGGAGTCAATGAGCGCACGATCGACATCACTTCGATCGTTGAGCCCTATTTCGAAATCATGCCCGAGATGGACCGTGTGCGGCGCGGGAACGTGATGGCCCGGGCACGCATGCTCATCCTGTACGACCACTCGGCCGATTTCAATGGCCTGGTGATTGGAACCGGAAACAAGACCGAGATCTTGCTCGGGTACACGACCCTTTACGGAGACAGCGCCTGCGCCATCAACCCGATCGGTGATTTGTACAAGACCCAGATCCGCCAGCTGGCCGCAAGCCTGGGGATCCCGGAAGAGATCATCACCAAAGCGCCTTCCGCCGACCTCTGGCAAGGACAGACCGACGAGGATGAACTGGGATTCACCTACGACGAGGTCGACGGCCTGTTAGCGCTCCTGGTCGATGGGCGGATGTCCCCGGAGGGTTGTGTACGGGCCGGATACGCAGCCGCATTCGTAGAGCAGGTCCTGCGCCGGATCCAGAGGACCCAGTACAAGCGCGTCCTGCCCCCGATCGCAAAATTAAGCAACCGCACTGTGGGCTACGATTTTCTCTACCCGCGTGACTGGGGGACTTAATCCGCAAGGCTTGAGGAGGGATCTTGAAACGAGCGGTCAGCATCAGCATCGGATCCTCGCGCCGGGACAAATCAGTCCAGGTAGACCTGCTTGGCGAAAGGGTTCAGATCGAACGCATCGGCACAGATGGTGACATGCGCAAAGCCAGGCAACTCTTTCGCGAGCTCGATGGCGTCGTGGATGCCTTTGGTGTGGGGGGTACCGATCTCACGCTCCAGATCGAGGATAAGGTGTACCCGTTGTACTCTGTCCTTCCCATGGTGAGCGATGTTGTTCAGACACCGATTGCCGATGGATCCGGCTTGAAAAATACCCTCGAGGCCGGACTGGCAGGCTTCATCGATGCGAACTTCCCCCTGGGCAGCCGTCCGCGCACCGTGCTTGTGACCAGCGGGGCGGACCGCTGGGGCATGGCGAAGAGCTTCCTTGAAGCCAAGTACGAGTGCATTTTCGGAGACCTGATGTTCGGCCTAGGACTGCCCATCCCGCTGCACAGCAAGCGCTCCTTGCGGCTGCTGGCTGCGATCCTGCTGCCCGTTGTAGGCCGCTTGCCGTTTAAATGGCTTTATCCCACGGGTGAGAAACAGGACCAGCGCACGCCGCGCTGGGGTAAAAGTTATCAATGGGCGAGCGTCATCGCCGGTGATTGTCATTACATCAATCGCTATATGCCTGATTCGCTCCCGGACAAGATCATCGTCACCAACACCACGACGCAGTCTGACGTGGATCGATTCCGCCAGGCGGGTGCGGCCTGCCTGGTGACGTCTACCCCCGTGCTTGAAGGCCGCTCCTTCGGGACGAACATGATGGAAGCGGCCCTGATCGCCGCTGCGGGGAAGAAACGCAAACTCACACGGGAGGAGATCGAAGAGATCATCCAGGACATCGGGCTTGTGCCCCAACTGCAGATCCTGAATCCGGATGGAGGCCACCCGGCCTGATGGCTACTAACCGCGAGCTTTTTGACGCACAGGTCTACCGCCTCTGCCGTACCATCCCCAGTGGAAGGGTGAGCACGTATGGCCGGATTGCGGCCATGATCCTCCCTCCAACCGGCATGGATCCGCTCGGCTTCGATCGGGTCAAGGCGCGCTGGGTTGGGTACGCTCTGGCCAAGTGCCCGCCCGATATCCCCTGGCACCGGGTTCTGAATGCGCGCGGTGAGAGCAGCCTCGGTGAGCGCCGCAAGCTCCAGCAGGCGCTCCTCGAGCAGGAAGGGATAAACTTCAATGCGCGCGGCCGGGTTGACTTGAACGTGTACCTATGGCAGAACGAGGACAGAGGGAGGTGAGCTAGAGAATGGATGCAATTCTGCTTGCTGGCGGAACAATTACCGAAGATGACCCCCTTTTTGAACTTACCGGTGGGGGGAAGAAAGCCCTCACCCCTATCGCCGGGCGGCCTATGGTGCAGTGGGTGCTGGACGCAATCTGCCAGGCGCAACAAGTGGAGCACGTCGTGGTGGTCGGCCTCGAAGAAGAAGTTGGATCGGGCGGATTAAAGCCCGTCCACTACCTTTCCGATGGCGGCAGCATGCTGGCCAACGCCAAGGCTGGGTTCGAATTCGTCCACATGTCACGGCCGGATCAGGAACAGGTTCTACTGGCTTCCAGCGATATTCCTACCATCACGCCTGAAATCGTCGATTGGCGGATCCTCGGCGCACAGGAGCATGGTGCGGATCTTGATTATGCCGTCGTCACCCGTGCAACGATGGAAGCCCGCTTCCCTGATTCGCGGCGATCGTTTATTCGGCTGCGTGACGTGGAAGTGTGCGGCGGAGATTTAAACGTGCTGCACATCGGGCTGGTGGAGAATGAGCAGCTCTGGGAGCGGATCATCGCCGCCCGCAAGAACGCCTTCCGCCAGGCCTCGCTGCTCGGTTGGGACATGCTCTTCCTCGTCCTCACACGCCGCGTGACCCTGGAGAACGCCGAGCGCCTGGTCAGCAAACGACTGGGGCTCGATGGTCGAGTCACGATCTCTCCCTACGCCGAGCTGGCGATGGACGCCGATAAACCAGAACAGGCGGCACTGCTCGAGCAAGACCTGCTGCGGAGCAACCCCCAGATATGATGGATCCCCGGGCCTGGCAGGAATTTGATGCGCACTGGATCCAGCGTCTGAGCCTGCTCGAAGGCAAATGTGGCTGGAGGAGGGTGGCGATCACATTCGCACATTCCGGGGATTCCTGGTTCTGGCTGGGCGGGCTGGGTCTGGCCTGGCTCATCGGGCCCGAGGAATGGAAAACCATGCTGGCGAAAACGATCGGCGCCATCCTGCTCCTGGCCGTGATCGTGCTGGTGATAAAGTTTTCCATCAAGCGCGAACGGCCGGAAGGCGACTGGGGTGCCATTTACCGCACCTCCGACCCACACTCCTTCCCCTCGGGTCACGCCGCCCGGGCTTTCGCTCTCGCCATTCTTGCATTTGGGTGGGGACCTGTATGGTGCGGGGTCTTGCTTGCGATCTGGGCGCCGCTCGTGTCACTGGCGCGTATCGCGATGAGGCTGCACTTCCCGAGCGATGTCCTGGCCGGCGCCGGGTTGGGCATCCTGTACAGCGTGGCTGCCGTTTTGCTGTTCCCCTAATATTGAAATCGTAGGGGCACGATATGGTGCCCCTACGATTTCCCCACTGTGTAGGGGCGGGGTGACCCCGCCGCTACGAATGCATGCGCAACATTTTTATCGTAGATGGACGACTTGCGGATGTGAGCTTATACCCCTCACCGCAGGGTTGTTGAAGTGTTCCGGGGTTTGTGGGCTGCCTGACAGCGCTGGGGCGCACCGCGGTGCGCCCTTACAGCTTTCCCTCGTTCCGATGTATCGACGAATGAATCAAAGGTACATCCAGTACAGATCCTATCAGGTTGTTAAGCTAATTCCAGCTCAGATTAGTTTGCGGTCGGGGTCAGCTTCGGCAGGAGCTGTTGCCAATCATAGCCCACGACGAGCGCCAGGTCGATCTCGTTCCCGGGCACAGTTTGGAACAGCACCTGGGACTGGGTCAAGCTCATGAGCTCCACCAAGTACTGGGCGCTGTAAGGATTGCCAGTGTAATCAACGATGCGCGTTGTGGGGTAATCCATCCGATCCGCATTCCCGACCACGGTTACGTTGAAGCCGAGGTTACGCAGTGCATCTGCAAAACGGCTCGCCAAGCCTTCCTCGCCCGCGCCATTGTAGACCGCCAAACGCGCCGCCTCATCGCCAGCGGCTGTGGCTGGATCGACATTGACGAGTGAGGGACTGATGGCGCCCGTGGCAGCAAAGACCTGATCACGGAGCAGGCGGATCTGATCCGGGACGGGTTTCAACACCTGCGCCTCCTCGCCGCCATAGATCACGGTTTCCAGGGTGACCATATTTGGTGGCGCGATGACTGCCCGCGTCATATTCGCCGGCGGGATCTGGAGTGCGAGCAGACCGAGCGAGATCATCTGCTCCAGGTTTAGATTGGTATGGATGCCCTCCGCCAATTCGTTGTACATGGCTGGCGCCTTGGCGAGCAGCGTCGGCAGCGTATTTAACCGCAGAACTTGAGAGCGCAGTGCCAGCGCAACCTGCTGCTGTCGCTGGGCACGATCGAAATCCCCACCTTCCGTATGGCGGGCGCGTGCATAGGCCAGCGCCACGGGGCCGGAAAGCGTCTGGGTTCCTGGCTCAAGCACGACAGTATTATGCGGACCGATCGGATCGACCGTGATCTCGTCCGGTACGTTGATCTCCACCCCCCCCAACTCATCGACCATGCGCTCGAAAGCCGTGAAATCAATCTGCACATAGTATTGGATCGGTACACCAAGGAATTTCTCCACTGTGCTCACGGCCAGCTCGGGGCCGCCCCCGGGTAGGCGATCGCGCTCCCCGAGGAAGTAGGCGGTATTGATGCGTCCATGGCCATAACCGCCGATCTCAACCCACAGATCACGCGGGATGGAAAGCATACCGGCTGTTTCACTGATCGGGTCGATCGTAGCCAGCATCATCGAGTCTGTGCGCGGTGGCCCGTCGCCGCTTTCCCAATCGCGGTAATCGAGCCCCATCAGCAGGATCGTGACACGCTCGTTGCCGCTCCAAGGATCAGGCAGCTCTTCCAAGGGTGCGACGGTGGCGGTCGGGTCGCTTCCCGGCACCTGGGTAGAACGGGTAATGTTGAAGGATGGCAGCCCGCTCCCCGACCAGGAGGCCGCAAGATCGCGGACCGCGCCGTAGACGAGATAGATCGATAAAAGCGCAGCAATTACAAACGCACCCGCCAGGATCTTGATCAAGGTGGGTGGAATCCGGTTCTGCCCGCGCTGTTTTTGCCTTGAATCTCGCATGTTCTCATTCCATGTCCGAATAAAATCGGACTGGATCGGCGGATTATATCACGCTGAACCGACCTGCTGCGCCGCCTGATCCCACTGCCCGAGCTGCTCTTCCAGCGTCTGTTCGAGGGCTGCATACCGTTCCCCCAGCCGCAGGACTTCCTCAACATCCCCGGCCGCCAACTCGATCGCCCTGGACATCTCGGCCATCTCAGCCTCAAGCCCACTGATGCTCGACTCGAGCTTCTCGAGATCCATACCCGCCTTCCGGGCTGGGCGTGCATCTTTGCGCTCAACCGTGGGGCGAGTCTCACGAGCCTGGTCGTTCTGAGACTGGCGGCGCGCCTTTTCGAATTCGCTGAACCCACCCCGATGGGCGGTAAGCGTCCCTTCATCGGGCGAGATGACCCACACCTGGCTTGCCAGCGCCCGGATGAGGTAGCGATCGTGAGTTACAAGCAGGATCGTGCCATTGAAAGCCTCGAGCGCGGCTTGAAGGGTCTCCTGGGAGGGGATATCCAGATGGTTGGAGGGCTCATCGAGCAGGAGCAGATTGGCCCCCTGAAGAACCAGTTTGAGCAGTGCCAGGCGTCCCATCTCACCCCCGGAGAGCACCGCGACTGTCTTTTGAACATCATCCCCGCTGAAGGCGAACCGCCCGAGCAGGTTCCTCGCCTCAGAGATGAGCAGTGTCTCATCCGTAGCAAGGACCTCCTCTAGGAGTGTGTGGCCGGGCTGCAGCCCTGCATGCGCCTGTTCGAAGTACCCCAGCTGCAGACTCGCGCCAAGGGTAACCTGACCGCGATATGGCTCCAGATCACCCAGTAAGGTACGGAGAAAGGTTGTCTTTCCGGCGCCATTGGGACCAATCAGCGCCACGCACTCGCCGCGCAGCAAGGTTAAATCGGGAACATGGAATAGGGCCTGGTCCGAATCAGGATACCCGATCGCCAATTCCGAGGTCTGCAGCACAAGATCCCCGGAGCGCTTGGCTTCGGAGAAGCGGATCTGGGCGGTTCTGAACGAGTCAGGCAACTTGATCGCTTCATCACGCAGCATACGCTCGAGGCGTTTGCGCCGGCCCTGCGCCTGGCGCGTGTTCTGACCGGCGATGTTGCGCTGGATGTAGTTCTGCTCTTTCCGGATGTGCTCCTGCTGGGCTTGATAACGCGCTTCAAGCAGAGCCATACGCTCAGCACGTTGATGCACATAGGCGGAGTAATCCCCGTGGTAGGATGTGAGACCCTCCGGGTGGAGTTCCCACACCTGGTCAATGACGCGATCGAGGAAGTAGCGATCGTGAGAAACGATCACCGCCGCACCAGGGAAGTCCCGCATCCAGGCCTCGAGCCATTCGATCGCTTCCAGGTCAAGATGATTGGTCGGTTCATCCAAGATCAGCAAGTCGGGGTCGTCTAGCAGCAGCCGGGCCAGCAGGGCGCGGGTGCGTTCGCCTCCGGAAAGACGTGCGAGCGGGAAATCGAACTCTTGCGGCATGAAACCGAGGCCGCCCAGCACCTGCTGCATCCGGACTTCGTATGTGTACCCCCCGGCAAGCTCGAAACTCTCCTGCAGGGTGCCGTACTGCATCATGGCTTCATTCACATGATCAGAGTCACCCATGGCTTGTTCGAGTTCACGCAGACGCCGTTCACGCTGCCGGAGTTCCTCAAACGCTCCCAGGCATAGGTCACGGATTGTCTCAGCCGAGGAGGCCTTGATGGCGGAAGCGGATTCCTGCGGCAAATACCCGATTTCCACTCCTCGCGCCACCTGGATCGTCCCGCTGTCTGGTTTTTCAATCCCTGCCAGCAGGTGGAGCAGCGTGCTCTTCCCAACGCCGTTGGGTCCAATTAACGAGATCCGCGCCTGGCGGGGGATCGCCAGGCTCACACCGGTCAGCACATCCTGCGCACCGTAGGATTTGGTGAGATCGTTCGCTTGCAGCAGGGACATGGGGTCTCGCGGCGGATTATACCCCAGGCCAGTCCACAGCTCCTGGGCCGCGATTTTCCACGCTGTCGGGCGCTGGACTATAATTCCCACGAGACCAAGAAGGGCTGTGTTGAATGATTGATCGGCCATCGTCACCTTACCGCAGCTTGATGATCAGCGCGGCGATCCTTGCAAGTTTGGGTTGGTTGGGTTTGATGCTGTTGCTCTCCAGTACGCTCCCGACCGTCGGCCCACGCTGGCTGTTCTTCTTCCTGCTTGCATTTGCCCTCACCGGGTCCGCACTGCCGTTTCTCTGGCTTCTCCACCGGCGGTTTACAGCTAACCGCCTGGCTCCATCTTCTATCCTGCTGCGACAGGCGCTCATCTTTACGCTGTACTGTGAGATCTGCACCTGGCTGCAGATCAACCGCAGTCTGAGCCTGTCCATGGCGGTTCTGCTCGCTCTCGGGTTGATCAGCGTTGAGTGGTTCCTGAACCTACTCGAACGCAGCAGTTGGAAGCCCCGGCGTTGAGCCTGCGTGAGCTGCCATCCGTTGATCGCCTGCTCCAGGGCAGTGAAGGGGTTGAACTGCTCCAGCTCTTTGGCCGTCCGCTCGCGCTCCAGGCGCTGCGCGAACAGCTTGACCTCGAGCGCACGCAGATCCGGGCCGGCGGGAACACCCCAACCGACAAACAAATCGTCACCCGGGCCCGGCAGCTCGCTGAAGGATGGTTGATCCCTTCGCTCAAGCCCGTGATCAACGCCACAGGCGTGATCATCCATACCAACCTCGGCCGGGCACCCCTGAGCGCTGCTGCCCGCCAAGCGGTGGAGAGCGTCGCCGCCGGCTACAGCACGCTCGAGTACGACCTGCCGCGCGGCGCGCGTGGGAAGCGTGATCAGCACACCGAAGCGCTCCTCACCCGCCTGACCGGCGCCAAAGCCGCGCTGGTTGTCAACAACAATGCCGCCGCCATCCTGCTTGCCCTGACCGCACTCGCCCGCAGGAAAGAGGTGCTCATTTCCCGGACGCAGTTGATCGAGATCGGGGGTGGTTTCCGCATCCCTGATGTCCTCAAGCAATCCGGGGCGAAGCTGGTTGAAGTCGGCACTACCAACCGTACTCATTTGCATGATTTTCAAACCGCTATCACGCCGAAGACTGCGCTGATCATGCGCGCTCACCACTCCAACTTCAAGCTCGTCGGCTTTACGACCGAACCCTCGCTGGCTGAGCTCGTAGCCCTGGGACGCCAACACGGTCTTACCGTGCTGGATGACCTTGGATCGGGCGCTCTCATCGACACCGCCAGCTTCGGGCTGGGTCATGAACCAACTGTGCAAGAATCACTCCAAGCCGGGGCGACCTTGATAGCCTTTTCGGGGGATAAGCTCCTGGGCGGACCCCAGTCCGGCATTCTCCTGGGTGACGGTGCCATCATCCAGCGTCTCCGGAAACACCCGCTTGCCAGGGCGGTTCGTCCAGATAAACTCTGCCTGGCTGCGTTGAGCGCCACGTTGCTCCACTACCTGCGGGATGAAGCTTTAGTTGAAATCCCTATCTGGCGCATGATCGCCGCTCCAGTCGGGGACGTGAAGGCGCGAGCCGAAGCATGGCGGGCCGCGCTTGGCCAGGGCATGCTGATCGAGGGAAGCTCAACCGTGGGCGGAGGCAGTCTGCCGGAGGAATCGCTTCCAACCTGGCTGCTGGCACTTGAAACCGGCCATCCCGGGGAGTTGGCGGCGAGCTTGCGTGCGCAATCGCCACCGGTCATCGCCCGCATCGCAGATGACCGACTGGTGCTTGACCCTCGGACCGTGCTGCCGGAACAGGAGCCGGCCTTGCTAAAGGGACTGGCATCAGTTCTATCTGACACCCCCCAACCATCGACACACACACCAGGAGCTGCTTGATGAAGACTGATCTTGACCACTTGATGGAGGAAGCCAACCTCGACGCCCTTCTCATCCGTGGCCCGGCGATGCATAACCCCGCCATGGCTTACTTCATGGGACTGCATCACATCTCGCGTGGCTACCTGCTTAAGGCTCACGGTGCCGAACCGATCCATTTTCACGAACCAATGGAACGCGAGGAGGCCGCGGCGAGCGGTGTGAGGACGGAAAGCATGTACGACTATGGTCAATGGGATTTTTTCGAGCAGTCCGGCGGGGATGCCATCCAGGTAGATGCTATGCTGCTTGAACGCATTTTCACGGAGTTCAAGATCGAGGGTCGAGTTACGATCTATGGCCGTGGGGAGGTCGGACCCAGTTGGAGCACCCTGCGCATCCTGGAAGAACGGATGCCGCAGATCGAGCTTGTGGGCGAGGATCAGAATAAGTCAGTCTTGATGAAGGCCCGCGAAACCAAGGATGAGACCGAGATAGAGCGCATTCGGGCGATGGGGAAGGTAACCGCGGCCGTCGTCGCCGATGTGGCCTCTTACCTCACCTCACACAACGTGCAGGACGGCTTCCTGGTGGACCGGAGTGGGCAGCGCCTGACAGTAGGGACAGTCAAACAGAAGATCAACCTGTGGCTGGCAATGCGCGGGGCCGAGAACCCGGAGGGGACGATTTTCGCCGTTGGACGGGATGGCGGGATCCCGCACAGCGCTGGCAGTGACGGCGACCCGGTCCCCGTCGGGCAGCCGATCGTGTTCGACATCTTCCCGTGTGAAGCCGGAGGTGGGTATTTTTACGACTTCACCCGCACCTGGTGCCTTGGGCACGCATCGGAGGATGTTATCCAACTCCATTCACAGGTGTTGGAAGTGTACGAGGCCGTCTATAGTGAGCTCGAGGCAGGAACCCTATGCCGGCAGTACCAGGTCCAGACCTGCGAACTCTTCGAGGCCATGGGGCACCCGACTGTGCTCTCAGACCCGAAAACTCAGATCGGATATCCACATTCACTCGCCCACGGCCTGGGGTTAAACGTGCATGAGGCCCCGGTCTTTTCGATCCTCGAGAGCAACCGGGATCGATTAGAGCCCGGAATGGTGTTTACAGTCGAACCCGGGTTGTACTATCCTGAACGTGGAATGGGCGTACGCATCGAGGACACGGTCGCCATTGGACCGGATGGCAAGGTAGAAACCTTGGTAGAGTATCCAAAGGATCTCATCCTGAAGATGCCAGCCCTGTAAACGGAGACAGGCAAGAGACGATGGATCAAACGACACGCATCCTGGGCATTGAAAGTTCCTGCGACGAAACCGCAGCGGCAGTTGTCGAAAATGGCCGCAGCATCGCCTCGAGCATCGTCGCCTCCCAGATCGATCTTCACGCCGCTTATGGGGGCATATTCCCCGAAGTGGCTTCCCGCGCGCATATCGAATGCATCGAAAGCGTGGTCTCGCAGGCGCTATCCACTGCGCATGTCGGGCTCGAATCGCTTGACGCGATCGCAGTCACGCGCGGCCCTGGCCTGGCCGGCTCGCTGGTGGTCGGGATGAACATGGCCAAGGGGATGGCTATGGGAGCCGGCCTGCCGCTGATCGGCATCAACCACCTCGAAGCACACCTCTACTCCCTGTGGCTTGTTGCAGATGAAAACGAACCCGAGTTCCCGCTGCTGGGATTGATCGTCTCGGGCGGACATACCGAGCTGGTGTTGATGAAAAACCATCTCACCTACCAAAGGCTGGGAGGTACGCTTGATGATGCCGCCGGGGAGGCTTTCGACAAGATCGCCCGCCTGCTGGATCTCGGCTTTCCGGGTGGGCCGGCGATTGAAGCCGCGGCAGAGGGCGGCGACCCGACCGCGTTTGATTTCCCGCGCGCCTGGCTCGAGGGGACCTGGGATTTTTCATTCAGCGGATTGAAGACGGCCGTTCTGCGCGAAGTGCGTGAGCTTGAGCCCGATCTGGAGGCAGGTGTGGCTTCGCCATCTGTGGACCTCCCGATTGCCGACCTGGCCGCCAGCTTCCAGGCTGCCGTAGTGGACGTGCTTGTCGGAAAAACGCTTTCGGCTGCAGACGAATTCGGGGCTGGCCAACTGCTCGTCGCCGGCGGGGTCTCAGCCAATCGCTCCCTGCGGACTACCTTCCTTGCCCGATCCAAGGTCCAGGTGCGCGTGCCTCCGATCGAGCTCTGCACGGATAACGCCGCCATGATCGCTGCGGCCGGTCATTGGCGCTATCTCGCCGGACAGCGTGACGCGTTGGACATCGATGTTATGCCCAATTGGCCCATCGCCTGAGAGCAGATACCAGGTCCAGACGTGGTGCGGTATAGAGTGCCCGGTTTCCGAGTGAGTACACGAAACAATTGGATCGACTCCCTGCGGAAAAGCCGTCGAAACGGGTGGCGTCGCATCTGCATCTTCCTGGTACCAGATTCCCCGGGCAATACGCAAAGGCACTGAGTTATGCCAGTCAGGGTGCATATCCCTTCCTTGTTGTGCAGGCAATTCGGCAGTGCGCGCGTCGAGTCGGTGCAGGCTGGCACCGTGAGGGAGATGTCCGGTGCACTCGATGAACGCTTCCCTGGCCTGGGCGAGCAGCTTCTCGATCCTGAGGGCTCACTCCGACGCTGGGTGAACGTATTTGTTGAGGATGTAACTATTGCATGGGATGGTGCTACGACCTATAAGCTGGAACCGGACGTGGTGGTCCGGATCGTTTCAAACGTAGCTTGAACCAAACCTGGCCTGAGCGAGTGCTCGAGGCCATGTTAATAAGAAAGAATTCGAATTCCAGGGGCAACTAATGGTGTTCACCGCAGCCTGCCCCATGTTCATGTTCACCGTGTCCATGACCCTGATGGTCGCCAGAGCACGGCTCAGCCTCACCCAACTCACCGGCAAGGAACTTTCTAATAGCTTCCTCTGCACTCCCCTGCGGGAGCACAGCCGTCTTGATCCCATATTGATCGAAAAAAGACATAGCCCTGCGCCCCATACCGCCACAAATAAGGGCCTGCGCGCCAAGTCTGTTGATATATTCCGGGATCTGGCCCGGTTCGTGATGCTGCAGGTAGGGGTTTGATTCAAGCCTCCATGAACTTACCCCGCCTTCTTCGATCTCAGCTAACAGAGAGAAAGGAGAATGACCGAAATGCCCACTCACAGGGCTTTGTAGAGCATGATCCGTTTCGATTGCGACCGCAATCCGCATTTCACACCTCGTATAAAGGAGGACACCCAGCTAAAGATCTTGCCAGTCGGTGGTTTATTAGACCTTTCATGTTCAGCATAATCCAGCGTATGCTCGTACGGAAGCGATGAAACCCCCAGGATTGGATGATCTTCGTCTTTGGGCCATCCGCTCTCCCGGTGGTTACAGCCGTGGCGGCCAGGAGGCTTTATCCCGGAGACCCCTCAGGGAGGGTCGGATCTTGAAGCATGACGTACAATGAAAACCTGACCCGGAGATTTCCAGGAGCGAACGAGCTTGGGGCAACCAGCAGATGCCGATCAAAACTTCAAGGTGAAATCAGAAACGCTGACGGGTAACCCGACCGGTTACCTGGCCCTCGTAAAGTGCAACCCTCAATTCCGGAACCTCTGGTTTGGCCAGATCATCAGCCTGCTGGGGGATTGGTTTAACCTGATCGCTTCCGCCGCCCTCATTAGCCAGCTCACGGGATCTGGCCTGGCGATCGGTGGGCTGTTTGTAGTCCGCATGCTTGCCCCCTTCCTGATCAGCCCGTTAGCAGGCGTCGTCGCCGACCGCTACAACCGGAAAACGATCCTGATCGCCAGTGACCTGGTCCGCGCCGTAGTTGTACTTAGTATGCTGCTGGTGCGGACCCCATCCGACGTCTGGCTGCTCTACGTCCTGACCGGGATCCAGCTCGCGATCGGTGGGATCTTCTTCCCGACGCGCAACGCTATCTTGCCCGATATCGTCCCAAAACCTGATCTAGGCACGGCCAATACCATCACCTCCGTAACCTGGTCAGTGATGCTTGCGCTCGGTGCGGCATTGGGAGGCCTGGTCGCGGGTGGCTGGGGACTGCGTCCGGCATTCGTCGTCGACAGCATGACGTTCCTACTCTCGGCTCTCTTTCTGCGGCGCATCCTCTACGTCCGCCCTACCATCACGACAAGCAGCGGGCATGGCCCAATATCTGTCCTACGAGAACTGCTCGAAGGCCTGCAATACCTTGCAAGCACCCCGGCTGTGCTCGTGATCGCGTTGCATAAGGCGGCCTTCCACTTGCTATCAAGTGGTGCATACCAGGTCATCCAGGTCAGGATTGCCGAGCAGGTTTTTGTCTTGGGAGTGGGCGGCGGTATCAGCCTGGGTTTGCTCTACGCAGCCGCCGGCGTCGGGACCGGGCTCGGTCCCGTCCTCGCCCGTCACTTCACTGGAGATCGCGCACGTCCAATGGGCATCGCCATTGCCTGGGGATATGCGCTGGGTGCGGTCGGGCTCTTCCTAAGTGCACCCTTGGCAAGCCTCCCGCTCGTGCTGCTCGGTAACGCGCTGCGCGCGTTCGGAGGTGGCATTAACTGGGTCTTCTCGACCCAGTTGCTTTACCAGTTGAGCCCGGACCGGATGCGGGGCAGAGTCTTTTCAACGGAATTTGCCCTCTTCACCCTGGCCAGTGCGATTGGTGCCGCAGGTGGCGGTTGGGCCCTGGATGGTGCTGGGGTTGATCTGGGACAATTGCTCGCCATCCTAGGTCTTGGTGCGCTGCTGCCCGGCGTGCTGTGGGTAATCTGGCTCTGGCGTCATCCAGAGCCGGGATTGTAAAGCGACAGCCCGGGGCGGCTGCAATATCTCTGGGCAGGAATATCGTGACCAGTCTCGGCTGCTTATCTCGCTTCGAACCCAGGAACCATGAGTTCCATCTCACCCGCCTGGATCCGCCAGAATGGCACCCAGGCCACGCCAAACAATTCGATGCGGATGTCCTTCTTATAGGGCGTGATCACTGTCTCCTCGACCTGGGAAGCGACGTCAGCCCAACGCTGCTGGATCTCATCGATCTCCGCTTTCAGCTCGGCCTCCATCTCCACCAATTCTTTCTGCAGGTCTTCGATCACCTCAACCGACTCCTCGACATTCGCCTTGGCCTGAGTTGTCATGCGGCGTTTCGTAAGTGAGGAGGATACGCGCCGCGAGCTGCGCGATCCACCGAATAAGCCCAGGATGTTCTCGGCATGTGTTGCCAGCTCTTCCATTTTGCGAGAGGAGAGCATCGATTGATCCTCAGCCAGCTCACGTTCTTCCTTCTGCAGGCGATCCCGAACACGGTCGATCTTGGCCTCATACTTGTCCTTGAGCGAGTCGACCTCCTCGTCGCGTGCTTTCCGGGCAGCTTCGCTAAGCTGCTCGCGGAAACTCGCCTCGGTTGTACCGGGCTGGCTGACGAGTTTGAGCGCGCTGTTCGCCATGAGCTTCAACCCACCACCGTGGTAGACATAATCCTTGAAATCCGCTTCGAGCGTTCGTAATTGTGCTGCTTCGTTGAGCGGCGCCCACAGATCCGTGAAAGCCGCGCCCGGGGCTGGTCCTCGATCCAGGTCGGCTGGTTCCACCGGGGGGTGCAGCCAGTCATCCCAGCGCACGATGCCACTGCGATCGGCTTCGCCAACCTGCGCCGAGACTTGCTCTAGATGATCGAGGTTCTGCTTTCGATCGAGATAGCGAACCGCAGCCTGTGCTAGCAGGACCGGCCGGTAAAGCAAGCCTAACACCTGGGTTTCGCCTGCGTCACGTTGATCCGAGAGTTTCAACCCTTCCGCCGCGGTCAAATTATTGGGCAGGAAGAGCTCGGCGACCCCTTGCGGCGTGCCAGGGCGTGTACTGCTCGTCGGCTCCAGCGTGGCTGGCGCGGAGGCGGTCGTCTCCCCGTTTCTTTCTTGGGAGGTCATAGGCATAGATGCGCCAACCAGGTCATTCAACTCACGGATCTTGCCGCGCGTGATTGGGCCTCTCAGATAAGCCATGGCCCAGCGTGTCTGGAATACCTGGGAACCACGCTCATGGACGTTATGCAGTAAAAAGACCCGCTTATCAAGCGCCGAAATCAATCGCTCGATGTCCCCTCTTTTGAATTGCGCCTCGCCGGCCTCGACCGTTTCCAGGCCGTCTAGAAGGCGTGCTTTATCCTGCTCGGTTTGCAGCTTCCCTATAAACCATGTTCCTGCATTCCCGAGTCCCTTGTAATCCAGATCGACCGGGTTCTGAGTCGTGAGGAGCAACCCCAGACCGAAAGCCCGGGCCTGCTTGAGCAGCCGGAGCAGCGGTGGTTTGGAAGACGGGTTGGCGACTGGAGGGAGGTAGCCAAGCACCTCATCGAAGTAGACCATAGCGCGCAGGGACGAGGAGCCGGGCTGGGTTCGCATCCAGCCTTCAACCGCGGTCAGGAGGAGCGTCACGAAAAACATACGCTCGCTCTCAGATAGGTGAGCCAGGTAGAAGACGCTGTGTCGCGCTTTTCCTTCCTGCGTCCAGAGCAGGCGCCCGATATCCAGCGCAGCACCCTCGATCCAGGCTTCAAAAGTCGGAGAGGCCAGCAAATTATTCAAGGTCATGGCAAGCTCGAGCCGGTCGGGGTCCGGGTAGAACTTCTCCAGCTCAAACGCACCGAGCTTCTTAAACGGGGGCGACTGGATCTGCCGGATCAATTCTTCCAGGCTCAGGTCCTGCCCGGACTTCCAGGACTCCTCGAACAGATTTGCAAGCAGGATGTGCTCACGTGAGCGGACCGGGTCGGCTTCGATCCCGACCAGGCTGAGGATGGCTGTTACGGTGCTCGTGATCCGTTCACGGAGATTCTCGCGGTTCTCATCCCATGCAACGTCCGGGGCGCGCAGCGAGTCGAGGATACTGACCGGGATGCCTGCATCCGAGCCGGGCGTATACACTGCGTAGTCCACGGCTTCCTGCACGCGCGCGATGCGATCCGCTCCAATATCCCAACGGGCGAGGCCCTCACGCCATGTATTCGCGGTCTTCTCGGCCAGTGCTTCCACGCTCATCTCTTTGCGGCGTGCTTCATCCGCATCCACCCAGGGCTGAAACTCAGCCGCAGTCTGCCCCGGGAAGTGAAGCAGGAGGTTGGCGATATCCCCCTTGGGGTCGATGATCAAGGCCGGAATGCCCTGCAGGGCGGCCTCTTCCAGGATGTCGACGCACAGTCCGGTCTTTCCCGAACCCGTCATCCCCACGACAACGCCATGAGTCGTGAGGTCGTTGGGATCGTAATAGACGTCGTCGTCGGTTATTTTCCCCGCTTGGATGTCAAACGTACGCCCGATAAATAATTTATCTATGTCTCCCACCGAAAGCCTCCTCGCAGTTCTTGTCAGGAGCCTGCCATTTCAAACAAGCGGCTGAATTCTATCAAGTATTCTTTCGCCAGGGCAGGACTGGTAATGATAAGCAGGTTTTCATCGTTTTCGTCGCGTGCACCCCGGCTGAAGTTATAAGAACCAGTTACAACGATCCGATCATCGATGATGATGATCTTATGATGCATATCTTCGGGATTCGAATCAAGGCGTACATCGGCGCCGGCTGCAAGCAGCGTATCATATTCACCGCCAGCGTTGCCGGCCTGGGTTCGTTCGAATACACCACGCACCAGCACCCCCGAAACCAGCCGCTCAAGCAGCGTTTCAGCCAGCAGATCGCTGGTGAAGTTGAAGACCAGCAGGTCTATTTCTTCCTGGGCTCCTGCCAGCAAAATATCAAGCCGGCGTTCGATATCACTATCCGGAGAAAAGAGGCCCTCCACCCATCCATCCTCGAGCGAGATCGGGGCCGCTCCAGTGTTCGGAGCGGAAAGTGCCCCGAAGCGGTTCTCGATAAACATCTCCTCGAATTCCTCTTCAAATAGGCTGGCCAACTTCAGAGATTGGAAACTGACCAGGTTGTTGTTGTTGCGGTAAGCACCGTTGAGGGTGAAGTTAAGCGAACCGGTCCAGACCTGCATCGCATCGATCACCACAAACTTATCACGCATCAGGGCCGGATGCTGGTCAGCGACGACCGGGACGCCGGCCGCTTCGAGCGCCTTGACTTCTGGTGCGTCTGCATTCTCACCCTCAACCACAACTCGCACTCGAACACCTCTACGGGATGCGTCAAGCAGTGCATCGCGGATGCTCCACAAATCCAGGCGGTAGGCCGCGAGATCGACTGAGTAATCTGCCAAGTTGATTTCCGCAGCCAGCGCAGCGTCCGGGCCTCCGCGCAGCGTTTTCGAAACAGGATCATCGGGTCGGCTGAAGAAAACCTGGACGTTTCTGGCTGCAGCTTGACCGGTTGGCGAGAGGATGGGTTCCGGTTCCTTACGGTCGAAGAAAAGCAAGACCGCCGCTGCGGCAAAGAGCAGCAGCGTTACCCAGGCACTCAAGTGAGTGCGAAGGGAAATGGGCTGATCTCCATCCATGATCCGACCCCCCTTGTCAGCAGCGGGAACCCAAGCTACGTAGGAAGATACGGCACATAGGTCAGAACGGCAAACTCGGTTCGGGAGTATTGTTTCTTGATGGGAGATTTACCCCGGGCTCTGCGTTGATTGCTGCCAGCGGATCCCGGCTGGCTGAAGGTGAACCCGCATCGAAAGAGTGTAGCACGGGGTATGTCGACAGCGACCAGAATTTGCGTTGTGCTAGATGTGCTTCCTGCTTTATTCGGCCGTGAGCGCCTGCAGGATGGATTTCGCCAGCCCTGGGCCGCGATAGACCAGCCCGGTATACACCTGAACCAGGCTCGCCCCGGCATCCAGTTTGGCTCGAACATCTTCGGCGTTGAGGACGCCGCCCGTGGCGATGACAGGCAGCCTGCCGCCGCTAATCCGGACGATGTCCCGCACCATTTGTGTCGAACGTATGCGCAGCGGGGCACCG
Source organism: Anaerolineales bacterium (assembly GCA_034430615.1). GTDB lineage: Bacteria > Chloroflexota > Anaerolineae > Anaerolineales > E44-bin32 > E44-bin32. The sequence continues at coordinate 45,098 of DAOUEJ010000197.1, forward strand.
CTCAATCCGCCACTTTCGGTACGAGCCGGGTCTTTCAACATCGAGCGCTCGATAGTGGTATTGCTCGCAATCACACCATCGATGCCATTGCGCTCGATAGCGGCTAGCGCATCTTCCAGTTCTTCCAGATCCAGATCTGGCGCCAGTTTAACCAGCAGTGGGCGCCGCGGCGCGCCGCCAAACACACAAGCTGAGCGCGCCTGGGCCAGCTCGCCGAGGAGCGAATCGAGTGACTTACGCGCCTGCAGTCGGCGCAGCCCGAGCGTGTTCGGTGAAGAGACGTTCACAACCAGGTAATCGGCGACGTCGTAGAACATCTCCAACAAATGCAGGTAATCCATCGCCGCAACCTCGAGCGGGGTCGCCACACCCTTGCCCATATTGATACCCAGGATGAAGCTTCGCTCCGCTGCGCCCTTCAGGCGCTGCAGCAATGCGGCTGCGCCCGCATTGGGAAAACCCATGCAATTGATCAACGCCTCATCTTGAGGCAAACGGAAAATACGGGGGCGCGGGTTGCCGGGCTGCGGCTCCGGAGTCACAGTACCGACTTCTAGATGACCAAATCCGAGGCACGCCAGACCGGTCAACGCTTGGCCATCCTTGTCATAGCCTGCAGCCAATCCGAGTGGATTGGCAAAGCGTAATCCAAAGACCTGTACAGGGTTGGCAGCAGAGGTTGAGAATTGCCACCGCAGCAAAGCCGGCATGCCCGGCACCACTCCCGCAGCCTGCAGTAGCGTTAGCATGAGTTTGTGTGCACACTCCGGATCTAGACGAAAGAGCAACGGCCGCAAAATGCGTGTATAGAGATTCATGTCGCAGGCCGGGAAAGTGTATTATTTTTCGTCGCTCCACTCCATCGTTGAACGAGGTACGTTCCGGCGGCAGCCAGCACTAGCCCGAGCACAGGAACGGCGAAAAGGCCCAAATGGATGGAAGTAAATAAGATCAGATTGACGGTCACCGCAGGCGAGCATGCCAAGCTCACGAACATGCTGCCCTGAGTTAGCGCGTAATAGATGAGGCCGAGCAGAATCAAGCGGGTGCGCATCGATCGCTCCAGCGGATGCGACCCGGGCTGCGCTTGAGCAATAGCCAGGCTACCAAGAATAAAGCGGGCAGCGTGTAGCGCAACGCGGCAAAGGTCAGCTGCGGGACGTCGACCTGACCCCACTTGATAACCAGCCAGGAGGCTGACCAGAGCCGAGTAACGAAGAGCGCTTGCAGCACACTGCGGCGATGAATCGCTGGCTGCGCAGTCATCGTTTCCCCGCCTTGTGGACAATCGCTGCACTCTATCCCGTCACCGTACAACAAGCAGATTTACCCCCCTGAATTCTGGGCCAAAAATGTCCGTACGGCTTCGATCTGCCGCGCCGACACAAGCCCTGCCCGCTCCCAGCGATTGACTAAATCGCTCAAACGAAATACGGTCTGCAGCTTGACACCGGAACGCGCCAGTTCCTGCTCCGCACCACCCTCACGATCGATGAGCACGATCACGTCCTGCACCTGCAGCCCAACCGCTTGCAAGCGCTCAATGGCCTCAAACTTACTTCCACCGGTCGTCGCCAGGTCGTCGACCAGGACGACCCGCTCGCCAGCACGATATTCGCCCTCGACCTGAGCCCGTGTGCCGTATGCCTTGATCTCCTTACGCGGGTAAATCATTGGCCACCCGCTCGCCAGGGAGATGGCCGTCACAATGGGCAGTGCCGCGTAGGGCAACGCCGCCAGCCGGTCGAATTTTACTCTTTCAAGTAAAGGTATATACGCCCGGGCGACACGTTCAAGCAGGGCCGGATAGGTTACCAGCCGGCGCAGGTCGAAATAGATCGGTGACAGCAGACCAGATTTCAGCTCGAAGCTGCCAAACTGGACACATCCCGCCCTCAACAGAGCGTCGGCCAACAGGCCCAATCCGTCATCGACAAAACCGCTTGTTTCGCCCAATCGGGAACGGTTCGCGTTGATCTCCAGCCGCATTCGACGGGCAACCTCGCCCGGATCCGCAGCGGTGGCAATGGAGCGTGAGGCCGGCAGGATCATGCCGGCTCCGTCCGCCCGCAGTCCGGCCGCCAGGGCCAGCTTCAGGTCACCACCTTGAGCACCGACACCGGGTGCCAGCAACCACAGATCGGGTGCAGCGGAGCGCACCTCGGCCAACGCTTGCGGATCGGTGGCTCCGACGACCAATCCGATGTTATCGGCTGTGTTCCAGGCCTGTGCGAGCCTGCTCACTACGAGGTAGAGCGGGCCGGAGCCGGCGACGTGCTTTGTCTGAAGATCCCCCGCCCCCGGATTGGATGTCTTGCAAAGCAGAAACACGCCCCGCTCAGGATCTTCCAGGAAGGGTTGAATCGAATCGTATCCCAGGTATGGGCTGAGCGTGATCGCATCGACGCCGAGCGTCGAGAAGGCTGAGCGAGCGTAGGCCCGCGCCGTGGAGGCGATATCGCCGCGCTTGGCATCGAGGATGACAGGAATGCGATCAGGCACGGCTCGAATAACCCACTCGAGCGCCTCCCAGCCCGGTGCACCGTAGGCCTCGAAGAAAGCCGCGTTCGGTTTGAAGGCACATGCCTGGTCGGCCGTTGCTGTGATCAATCGCAGGCAGAATTCGCCTGCCGCGGCTGCACTCGATTCGGACAGGTGTTCGGGATGCGGGTCGAGTCCGACACATAGCAGCGAGTCGGTCCGATCGACCCGCTCCTGCAGGCGCTGGAAGAAGCTCATGCCTTCCCCAGCACCATCGCCAGCAGCGCCATGCGCAAATACAGGCCGTATTCCATCTGGCGAAAGTAGGCTGCGCGCGGATCGGTATCGAGCTCCATGCTGATCTCACCCACGCGCGGCAGCGGGTGCATCACGATCATCTCATCCTTGGCCTGCTCCATCGTATCGGGCGTGATGACGTAAGCGCCTTTCACCTGCTCGTATTGTTCCTGGTCCTCGAAACGCTCCTTCTGCACCCGTGTGACATAGAGCACATCCGTATCAGGCAGCACCGGTTCGAGCGTTGTGACGGAGGTCTGGGGGATGCCCTTTGCGTCCAGCTCTTGGACCAGAGCGGGCGGCATGGCTAGGATCTCGGGCGCAACGTAGCGCAAGTTGATGTCGAAGAGCGAAAGCAGGCGGGCAAGTGAGTGCACGGTGCGGCCATACTTCAGATCGCCCAGCATCGTGACCGTGAGGCCATCCACTCGTCCCAGCTCCTCCATGATGGTGAACAAATCGAGCAATGCCTGCGTCGGGTGCTCCCCCACACCGTCACCACCGTTGATGATCGGCTTGCGAGCGTAGCGGGCGGCAACATCGGCCGACCCGACCTCGGGGTGACGTAGCACGATCACGTCGGCATAGCACTCCAGCGAGCGGATGGTATCGGGCAGCGATTCGCCCTTCGCCACCGACGAGTAATGCACCTCGTTGATCGGAATCACGCTTCCGCCCAGGCGTTCCATAGCCGCCGTAAAGGAAGAGGAAGTGCGGGTAGACGGCTCGTAAAAAAGGTTGGCCAGGATCTTCCCCTTCAAGAGATCGAAAGTGCCGACGCGCTCGACCATAGCGCGCATCTCTTTCGCCACCCCAAAAATGTACTCGAGGTCGTTCCGGCCGAATTGCGCGACGGAAAGGATGTCGTGGCCATAAAAGGGAGCGTCGCGGTGATCCCCGAAGGGAAGATGTGGACTAGGATTTCTGCGTTCCGTCGGTGGGATAAACGTGGCCATACTTGTCTCCTTGAGCGTCTCTTACGCCCGTGCTTCTTCGAAGAGATTCCGGCCGCTGCCTGGTGCAGCCAGAACCTCACCCTCACGATAGACTAGGCTGCCGCGCAACCTGACCTCGCACACACGCCCGCGCAGCTGCATCCCCTCAAACGGTGTCCAGCCGCAGCGGCTGAAAAGTTCGGCCCCGTGCACGGTCCAGCGCAGCTTGGGGTCCACCAACACCTGCGTGTCAGGCGCCGGCTGCAAGCCGAAAATGCGTGCCGGACGAGTGTGCATCCGTTCAATCACATCCTCCAGCGTCAACCGACCCTCGTGCACTGCGGTGAGCATGATGCCCAGCGCAGTCTCCAGCCCAGGAAAGCCGGGCGGCGGTTGCACACCATCCTTCTCGGCCAGTGTGTGTGGTGCGTGATCAGTGGCGATGCAGTCGATCACATCCATGTTTTCCCAGAGCGCCTCACAGTCACGGCGGCCAGCCAAACGCGGACGCACCTCCCCCCGTCCTGGTCCGAGCCCAGGCAGGTCATTTTCGCTCAACAGCAGGTGATGAGGCGTGACCTCACAGGTCACAAGGTATCCCTGCTCCTTCGCCCGCCGAATGAGCAGGATCTCATCCCGCCGGCTGACATGGCAAACGTGCACCGAGCGGTTGTGCAAGCCGGCCAAAAACAGAAGCGCCGCCAGGCTGCGGCCTTCGGCGTGTGCCGCGAGCGGCTTCGAGCGCGGCCAGGATGTCACGTGCGCTTCTAACTGGGACAGGTCATCGATTTGAAGTGGACCGTAGGTTTGATCCAAATAGAGTTTCAAACCACAGACCCGCCCGGCGAGCCTGGCCGTGCGGCCGGCGTTATCCGCTCCGGCACCCAGGAAAAGGCCGTAATCACAGCGTGCTTTCTCCCATCCAGCCTGCTCAGCGAGTTCCAGGCTGTCTTCGTCAACCAGCGGCGGCTGTGTGTTGGGCATAGCTAGAATTGTTGTATAACCGCCGGCCAGGGCAGCTTGCGTGCCGCTGTCGAAATCTTCCTTGTGAGTCGCACCAGGGTCGCGCAGGTGGACGTGCGGGTCGATCAGCCCGGGCAATCGAATCATCTTTGCCGCCTGAATGTGGCAAAAAAAGAGAGCCTTGCGGCTCTGGGCGTTGAAAAAAAGAACGCCTGTCGGGAGGCGCTGGCCTCAGGACAGGCTAGTGGTCGAGACAAGGCATGATTCGCATCTTGCATAGCGTATTCTTCGGCATTTTATGCCAAAGACCGTCGATGTCAAGATACGCTTCACTTAAAGCATTGGGGAGCATATTCCAATCTGGGCTCAGGCCGTAAACCGGTGGCAGTTCACCAGGTGGTCATCGACCATCCCCACCGCCTGCATGAAAGCATAGCAGATCGTCGTCCCTACGAATTTAAAACCACGCGCTTTTAATGCCTTCGACATCGCATCGGACTCTGGCGTCGAGGTGGGCACATCTTTCCAGCTGAGTGGAGCGGACTTCAGCGTGCGGCCGCCAGTAAAGGACCACAGGAAATCGGAGAAAGCGTCCTTCCCATCGAACTGTTCCAGGAATGCTTGCGCGTTGGTGATCGCGCCCATTATCTTCAGTTTGTTGCGGATGATGCCGGCATCGGCCAGCAACCGATCCCGTTTGTTTTCACCATAGCGCGCTATGCACTCTGGATCGAATCCGTCAAACGCCAGGCGAAAGTTTTCGCGTTTGTGGAGCACAGTCCGCCACGATAATCCTGCCTGGAAACCATCCAGGATTAGTTTCTCAAACAAAAGCCGGTCGTCATAAATCGGCACTCCCCATTCCTCATCATGGTAGCGTTCCATGAGGGGGTCATCTTCACCGAAACAGCGTACTTTTCCCTGCATGCTTACTCCACCCGATCCAGGATCTGGCTAGATATTCTTCGCCTGCGTATTCATCGCACGGGCTTGAAGTTCGAGTTTTTTTAGACGGATAATCTTGAGCAAGTCGTCGAGCCAGGCGGTTCCGCTCGAAATAAGCAGCGCCGTTAGCAGCGCGTCAAGCCAGCCTGCCTGTGTCAAACCAAAAGGACGTAGTGCCCGCAATTGCAAGACAAGCGTGATCCCTAAGCTCAAAACGAACGCCAGCAGGTTCGTCGCCCAGGTTCGCTGTGTCTTGAACAAGCGATCGAGCACAGGTCCGATGAGATCAAGCAATTGCTGTAAGGCGAACCCGGCTACGAAAACCGGACCCAGAGATTCAACCAACGGGTTCATGCTCCCCACTCCTTTCGAACGGACAACTCAATGGCTCTTTAAGCGGATGACTGTAACTCCATCGCCGCCCTCAGCGGGTAATCCGGTTTCAAAGGAAGCCGTATAGCGGTTGGATTTAAGCCAGGAGCGGATCTCCTGGCGCAATTTCCCTGTCCCCTTTCCGTGGATTACCCGCATGAAGGGCATCCCGGTCAAATAAGCAGCATCCAGCCGTTGTTCTAATTTCTCCAGCGCATCCTGCGCATTCAGCCCACGCAGATCGAGTTCCAGCGGAGGGACATTGCCCGGGAGTGCTCCTACCCTGCTAGAAGAGACTGGCGTTTCCCGCTCAGCTTTAGGCGTTTTTGCAGCCACTAGTTCCGCGCGGCTAGCGCGCACCCGCAAACGACCGACCTGCACCTCTGCCTGCTCTGGACCCAGCGCCGTGATTACACCTTCGGCATCAATTGAGGCCAGGTACACACGGTCGCCCGGACGGAGTGCTTCCGCCTGAATGGGAATTCGCTTGGTACGGTGGGAGATTGGCCCTTCTACACGCTCATCCAGCGAATCAGCCTCACGCTTGAGCTCTTCGATCTCTTCCAGCGGCTGGCCGGCAGCGACAAGTTTACGCCGAAGTCCTGTGATTTCATCCTGGAGCTGCTCGACTTCTTGACTCGCAGCGTCCTGGCTTGAACGAAGCATGTTCAGGCGCTCATCCTCAATCCCATCCAGGCGTTCATTTAACTCGATCTCGCGTTGATGGGCGCGCTTGCGCGCTTCTTCCGCTTCCTCGCGTGCAGCACGAGCAATATCCCGTTGGGCATAGATCTCCTCCAGCAGGGTTTCAGTTCGCACTTCTTCCGCAGGGATCGAGTATCGGGCCTGTTCAATGATGCCGTCCTCCAAACCCAGACGGGCGGCGATGGCCAGCGCGTTGGAACGTCCCGGCAGGCCAATGGACAAGTGATACGTTGGACGAAGGCTCTCAACGTCGAACTCGACGCTGGCATTGGTCACGCCATGCGTGTTGTGGGCGTAGACCTTTAGTGAAGAGTAATGAGTTGCGACAAGCGTCGTCGCCCTGCGGACCAGGAAAGTTTCCAAAATGGCTTGCGCCAGCGCTGCGCCTTCCTCAGGATCCGTACCAGCGCCCAGTTCATCCAGCAGGACCAATGAGCGTGGACCAGCGTGCTCCAGGATACGGATGATATTTGAAATGTGACCCGAGAAGGTCGAGAGGGACTGCTCGATCGACTGCTCATCCCCTATATCCGCATAAACTGTCTCAAAGGGCGTGAGCACCGATCCTGACTCAACCGGCAGGTGTAAACCGCATTCAGCCATCAAGACCAGCAGACCGGCCGTCTTCAAGGCCACTGTTTTACCGCCCGTGTTTGGGCCCGTGATCACCAGCACAAAGACCTCATCTGCCAGGGCCATGTCAATCGGAACGACCTGACCCGGGTCTAAAAGCGGGTGGCGCGCTTGGATCAATCGCAATACTGAACCTGGTCCGCGCTCCACGCTGGGTTTGAAGGGCACCACCTGCGGGGGATGGGCATCAAGCACCTCAGCGTAGCGCGCCTTGGCGAAGGCCAGGTCAAGCTGAGCCAGCACTTCTACATTGTCCTCGATCGCCTCAGCGTGTTCTGCCACTCGCCCCGATAATTCTGTTAGCAGGCGCCGGATCTCATCGCGCTCGGCCAGCTCAAGCTCCCGAACCCGATTGTTCAACTCCACGACCGGGAGGGGTTCGATGAAGAGCGTCGCCCCGGAGGAGGATTGATCATGCACAACAGCCTTGATCCGGCCCCTGAACTCCGACCGCAGGGGGATCACGAAACGGCCATCACGCTGGGTGATGATCGCTTCCTGGAGCATCGATGCGATCTTGCTGTCGGAGATCAGGCCCTGCAGTTTTGACATCAGCCGGTCATGTGCCACGCGCCCTTCGGCACGGATCGAAGCCAAGGAGGGCGATGCCCTGTCGGGAATCCTGCCCTGCTCGTCGAGGATGCTCGAGATATGGTCAATCAGCCCTTCTGCAGGTTGGAGGGTCTGAACGAGCGCTGATAGGATCGGGTACGGCCCTGCTTTCTCGAAGGTGCGTCGCAAGCGGCGGGCAGAGATCAGCGTGTCCTTGATCTCAAGAAAATCGCCGGGTTCTAGGACTCCCCCATGCACGGCGGTCCTTACGGCCGGGCGCACATCATGTGCTCCACCTATCGTGATCCCATCAACCACGCTGAGCAGCGTTCGCGCCTCGTCCGTCTCCGCCAGGCGCTGGTTGATCACATCCAGCGCGGTATCAGGCCTGAGTGTGCGCGCCAGTTCTTTGGAGGCGGAGAAGTTCGCGTATGTGGCCAGGCGATCAAGGATTGCCGGCAGCTCAAGGGTTTCAATCGTCTTCGGATCCATCTTCAGCAGTTTAACACGCTTTGCGGACCCGGTGTTCGATAGCAGGCTATTAGTCGCCGGCAGCCTGGGAAGGGGCTCAAATCACGTATAATGGACACATTGACGACACCAATGGGCACAGGCACGACGAAGTCTTCGGAGGGATAATCGATACCGATGGACGAAGCGAATAAGCGCTTCCCAGCAGGCGATCCTTCACTCCAGCCGCTCCTTCGCAGCCTGCTGGTCGAACTGGTGATCTACATACCGCTGGTCATACTCTATTTTTTACTCATCTTGCGGGTGGCTGAGGACTACCTGGCACGCCTCTACTTCCAGGCGCCGCTCCCATATGCAATAGCCGCGATCGTCACCATCGTCGGACAGGGTGTCTTGCTGGAGTGGCTTACGTCCTGGCTGCTTCGCCGGTTCGGACTCAGAAAATAAGCCATGTTCTTTCCGATCTCAGATGTTTTTATCCATCCTCTCGTGTTGGCCGGGATCGGTTTTGTTGTCGGTGTCCTGGGCGGATTCTTCGGCGTTGGTGGGGGGTTTCTCGCCGGCCCGCTCCTGCTCTGGTCTGGCGTTCCGATCAACTTCGTGGTCGGTACCGACCTGGCTCATATGACGGGAAAATCGATCGTTGCCGCACGCCGTCACCGGGCGCTCGGAAACGTCGACTTGCGCCTTGGCCTCTTCATGATCCTGGGCACGATTCCCGGGATCGAGCTCGGAGCCCAGTTTCTCGAACACCTGAAGGTGCTCGGAAATGTCGAGCATGTGGTCGGCTACAGCTATGTTGTCATTCTGACCGCGATCGGACTTTTCACCGGCTGGGAAAGCTTGCGTGCTCTGCGCATGAAACGGACCGACCAGCTTGAGGCAAAAGGGGTTTCCGATGTGCAGGAGTCAAGCTTCGCCGCGCGTCTACTACGCCTTCCGCCCCTGATCCGCCTGCCTGTCTCAGGCGTGAGTGAAGTCTCTATCTGGGCTGTGATCCTGGTCGGTATGCTGACCGGTTTCCTGGTAGGTTTTCTCGGCGTCGGGGGTGGCTTTTTACGCCTGCCGCTGCTGGTCTACATAATCGGTGTACCAACGCATGTCGCCGTCGGCACCGACCTGTTCGAAATCATTATCTCGGCCGGATACGGCACGGTCAGTCACGCACTAAAGGGCAACGTCGACATCATGATCGCCCTAACGATGCACACGGGTGCCGCAATTGGAGCTCAAATCGGTGCCGTCGGCACACGCTACTTCTCTGGTCCAACCATTCGCTTGATGTTCTCGATCCTGCCGCTGGTAGCTGCGATCATGGTTCTGCTGCGGATCGGTATATGAGTAAGGAGGAGAATATATCCATGTCCAGGTCCACGCCCGCGCACCCGGCTGAACGGTCGATCATCTGTGTGGGAGATAAAGAGACCGACCCGGCCGCGATCCGCTTCGCCGAGCTCGTCACGCGGGCTCTCGGCATGGAACTGATCCTGCTGCACGCCACGCGCACGGAGACCGCCGATCAGGAGGAGTCTCAAATTCTTACAGCAACCCGGCAATACCTAAGACAAGACCCTGACCAGATCCTCCAAATTTCGGGAGACTTTAAACGCGTCATCTTCGAGGAGCTGGATCCCCGTGCCCACGAATTGGTCATCCTCGGCACTTCCGGGGGGATAGGCGGGCAGAGCGTGACTCGCTTGAGCAGGAATGTGGCCGAGCAAATTGCCGACAGTGTCCTGCTCATCCGTAATCCGCCCGAGAAACTCCAGCGCATCCTGATCTGCACCGGAGGACATGCCGGCTCGGACACCGTCATCGAGCGCGGCCTAACCCTCTCCGCTTGCTGCGGGGCAGAAGCCACGATCTTACATGTCGTCAGCAGCTCACCCTCGATGTATACAGGGCTCAAGGCGCTCGACGAGTCGCTGACGGACATCCTGCTGCGCGAGACCCCGCTGTCGAAGCACCTGCGCGGTGCAGCTGCACAAGCCGAACAAGCCGGAATCCGAGCGAGCCTCGAACTGCGTCACGGGGTGGTGGTAGAGGAGATCCTGCGGGCGGCTGAGGTGGGCATCTATGACCTGATCGTGATTGGCGCACCCGAACCCCACCGCCTGCTGGACCGGCTGGCACTCGGCCGCATTGGACCCCAGCTGCTGGCAAGTGCGAACGCTTCGGTGTTCATCGCCCGTACCGATCCAGAGCCCTGAGCCTGTCCGAGTTGCCCCTTTGACGCTAAGAATAACGAAGTCCAGCGTATCAAGAGGCGCAGATTATCACTTCCTGGCCCGAGGCCAGGGGAGAACAATGGTGATACCGTTGCCCAGTATGGAACGCAAGGAAAGAGGCACATAATGCAAGATCTGCGTAAAGCATTCCTCGAACTGATCCGTCGAACTTCAACCGACCTGCCGCCGGATGTACAAAATTCGCTCGAGGCTGCACGGGAAGTAGAAGCCACGGGTTCTGCCGCACAGGGCGCGTTGATCACAATCCTGGAAAATGTCGATCTGGCGCGTGAAAACGCCACTCCAATTTGCCAGGACACCGGTACGCCGATTTTCACGGTGCATCACCCGGCCGGCTGGAGCACACGCGAACTGCGAGCCCAGATTGAGGAGGCCATTGCATTAGCCACTTCGAAATCGTATTTGCGTCCGAACGCAGTCGACGCTATCAGCGGCGTAAACAGCGGGAACAACCTCGGCGATAGTGCCTTTCCCACGATCCATTTCGAAGAGGTTGAGGGAGAGACGCTAACCGTTGATTTGATATTAAAAGGCGGCGGGTGCGAAAACGTCGGTGCCCAGTATTCGCTTCCTGACAGTCGCCTCGGAGCAGGCCGCGATCTGGAAGGCGTGCGCAAGGTCGTGCTCGATGCAGTCCAGAAAGCGCAGGGAAAAGGCTGCGCTCCGGGTGTGCTCGGAATCGCGATCGGCGGCGATCGGGGTTCATCCTATGCGGCTTCGAAGGAAGTTCTCCTGCGGCCCATGACGGACGAAAACCCTGATCCCGAACTGGCCGCACTTGAGCACACCCTCTACACCCAGGCCAACCAGCTGGGCATCGGCCCGATGGGTTTCGGCGGACAGACCACTGTGCTGGGGGTAAAGGTCAAAGGCATGCACCGCCTCCCGGCCAGCTACTTCGTCTCTATTTCCTATATGTGTTGGGCCCATCGCCGGCGGCGGATGACGCTTACCGGCGGCAAAGTCACTTACAGCTAAAGGAGCGCCGGCATGAAGGACATCAGCCTCCCCATCTCGGCCGGGGATATTCGAGAACTTAAAGTCGGTGACCCGGTCAAACTATCGGGCACGATACTCACCGGGCGAGATGCCGTCCACAAGTGGATGATCGACACCTTCATCCACCCTTCTCGCGAACCACAGGGTGATGACCAACAAGTCTATGATGCCATCCACCCCATTCTCGACCAGGGCGCAATCTACCACTGCGGCCCAGTCGTGGCCGGGCTTGACGACGGGGATTACCGCTTTGTCGCCGCCGGACCCACCACGAGCATCCGCGAAGAGCCCTATCAGGCCGACGTCATGCGGCATTTTCATCTACGGGTGGTAATCGGCAAAGGTGGCATGGGCGCGAAGACATTGAACGCCTGTCGCGAAGTTCCGGCTGTCTATCTGCATGCAATCGGCGGTGCCGCAAGTCTAATCGCGCAGAGCGTGCGCAAGGTGATCTGCGTCTACAAACTTGATTTCGGCGTGCCGGAAGCGATGTGGGTGATCGAAGTTGAGGGTTTTCCAGCCGTAGTTACCATGGACGCTCACGGCGGGAGCCTGCATGCCGAGGTTCAGGAACTATCCGCACGTAAGCTAGATGAATTGCTACAAGCTTGAATGTTTGACCGAGGCATGCCCGGGACCGGGAAGCTTTTGCTGCCGGTCCTTTGTCTTTCCTTATGCAGAAAGGCAGTCACCCGCCTTCTTCAAGGATGTTGTCCTGGGCGAAGGTGAACTGCGTTTGCACACCATTAACATCGATGGTGTACTCGCCTGCCGGAAGCCCATAAACCTCGAGGGGAATGTTTTCTTCGAACGGTTCTTCCACCTGGATACACACTTCACCGACGTTAGCACCCCAGATGATATGCACTTTGAAATGCTGGTCGATCCGCTCAACGGTGACGTTCTCGACCCAGGAGCAGGGGTTCGGCAGGTACCCGGAGGCGGCCACCCGGACCTGAAGCGGGAAGGATTCGAGGAAAACAATCGATACTTCCTCCACCAGGGCTTCGCCAAATACTCCATCTCCCCCAACCGGAACCGGGTCTCCCGGAGCGGGCGTACTCGCTGGTGCCCTGCAAGAAGTACACAGCAGGCAAATCACAAACCATCCCAGTGTCCAGCCTTTGAGCATCGCTCGCTTCCTCCCCGCATTATGTGACCGTTACCTTGATCTCATAACGCTGGTTGGTGTAAATTCGTTCCCGATCGACGCGAGGAATTTTTTCTTTAACTTCCATTAAAAGCCGCGGCGCTGACCCTGCCATGGCGGTGGGCTGCCCGCGATGAATTCCTCCACGCTTGGTCCACCCAGGTTCGCCAATCGCCAGCTTCCATAGAGATAGCTGGCGATCAGGAGCACGATCGTCCCCGGCCAGCCTGACACAAAATTCAACACGGCGAGTCCCAGGGTTGAGTTCTGCAGGTAGAAAGATGCCTGGAGCAAGGTCCGCAAGCCGAAGTACAGGCTCCAGGCAAGCGTGACCTCTGCGTAGGCCGGGCGCACGCGTGGATGCCAGTACCAGTCCCGCGGCCAGCGGCGGGCCAGGTGGCTGGTCCATGCCACCAGCGGTCGGCGTACGATGACGCTGACCAGGCACACCAGCGCTGTCGCACAGCCGCTCAGTATTCCGGGCAGGTAGTAGCCGCCTTCGCTGCCGGTTGAGCGAGAGAGGAATGCAGCCACGCCAACCCCGGCAACGCCGGCCAATGCGAACCAGACCGGCTGACCGCGCCGCAGGCGCAGGGCACCCACGACGATTGCCAGGATTAGAGCAGCTGCTACGGCATAGGCGAACCCGAGCAGCAGCCGGATGAGGACGAAGATAAACGGCGGGAGAAACGTGTCCAGTACGCCCGGCCGGCCGAGCACGGTTTGCCGAAATTCATCCACCAGCTCACGAATACGATCCATCCCTCTCCCTCCACCGCGCACGATCTCACGCATTCCAGCAGCTCTCAAAGTTGGCTCACAGTAGGCGAATCCCACTCTCCAGTGTGGGGTAGATCAATTCTGGGACCAGCTCCGTTCGCATGCGCGTGGTATCAACGACGTAGGAGGCCATACCGATGTGGATGAAATCACGCGTTAAGGGGGCCGGTGTGCGCAAAACCGTTGCCCCCACTTCTACCAGAAGTCCTGCCAGTGGAAAGAGCCATCCCGGGAGCCGCAGCGGATGCTGGAAACCCCAGTGATCGGCACTTCGATCCAGGAATTCTTGAAGCGTGAGGGGAGCCTCATCCCCGAGGGTGTAAATTCCGGCCACACCCGGACGGGTAAGCGCAGCCTGCACTGCGTTTAGAAAATCCGGCAGCGACAGCAGGTGGATCCAGGTTGGATCACACCAGACAGGTAGCAGCCTGCGAGCCATCAGTCTGCGCGCGGCCTCGATCATCAGGACCCCCTTGCCATAGATCATACCGGTCCGCAGGATCACGGGGGTCATCTCGCTATCATGCGTGGCCTGCAGCAGCGCGTTTTCAGCAGCCAAGCGAGTCCGGGCGTGGATCGAGCCTGGCCTGGCATTCAGCTGACCGACCGCAGGCCGCGTTGGGTTTGTCTCGCCCTCCACGTGGGGAAAGCTGATTAGGCAGAACCGCTCCACGTTCGAGCGGGAACATGCGTCGAGTAAGTGCTTAACATAGGTCACATTCGTCCGCTCCAGGAAGCGTTCTGGCCAGGGGTGGAAGAGCTGCCCGGCGGTGTGCACGATTGCTGTGACTCCATCGCACGCCGCCGCGAGCGTCGCCGGCTGATCCAAATCCGCCTGGACAATCTCGATCTGCGGATGCGCCTGGAGATCCGGCGCTGGAAGACGCTCATGGACCATCAGTCGGATCGACCCGATACTTTGCTGGACCAGGTGTCGGGCCAGGAATGTACCCAGATTCCCCGCGCCGCCGGTGATGAGGATGCGCATCATACAAACTCCTGTACGATGGAATTATAGCCAACCAATTGGGGGAAGAATGGAAACGAGTGCCTACGGCAAGGTGGTTTTGTAGCGCAGGCGGGTAAGAACCGCAGAGTGATCCGAATGAGGAAGACTGCCAGCCTGCAGGTGGCGGGTCTCCAGGATCTGCAAGGCGGGGTTAGCCCGTTTGATGAAGATGTAATCCAAGCGGCGGGAAAGCCCTTTCCCGCCCCATGGCCAATTAATCGTATGCGTTCCTCCCCGGCCGCCGGGATGCAGCGTGCGATAGGTATCGGTCCAGTTCTTCTGGGCTTGGATAATCTGCGCACTTTCTTCATGTGCGTTGAAATCGCCGCCGATGAGCGCTGGGTCTGAACGGGCAACTTGCTCGATCCAACCCTGCAAAGCAGCCAGTTGCCGCCCGTTCTCGCTGTGGAAGAGACTTAGGTGCGTCGAGAACGCCCATAGCTTACAGCAATCGATCTGGAATTGCGCCCCGAGCGCGATGCGGTTTACGAAACGTGTTGCGGACGATCCCAGGGTAACCTGGCGCACATCATGCAATGGGAAGCTCGAGAGCACTGCACTGCCTTCCTCAAAGCCGATGGCCCCGGCATGTCCGTTCGCTCGGGCATAAACCGATGTCATGCCTAGCCGGTTGGCAAGCCAGGTGTCGGTTCTAAAGTCGGCCGTCCGCATCACTTCCTGCAGGAGCACGACCTGTGCCCCCTCCTCTTCAACCAGGCTGGCGAAGGCCTCCAGGCGATCTGGTAGGCGGCGGTGTAGAGGCCAGTCATGCCAGAGATTGGCACTGATCACGATCACTTCGCCGGCGGCTGGGAGGTCCTCCGTGCTTCTCGTCTGTAGTGTATGCGTGGTGCCGACAGGCGTACGCAACAACCGCACGCGCCGGATGCACTCAGCGATGGCGCGCAAAACGAAGGTCTTGCGCAACGTCTTGGAGAACCTGGTGTAGTGAAGAAACATAAAGACGCGGCCTGGTGGCCGCGCCGCAGCCAGTTTGCGAATTGGGTTTTGCATCACAAGACGGAAGGCCCCGTTGACCGATTTATATTTCCCTTATATCACAGGTCAACAGATCACTCATCGGGACGTTGGTCCTGGGACAGGAAATGCCGCATCCCTTCGAGAAACCCAGGTATTACCTCTTCGAGAAATTTCGGCCAGGTTCCAATCACAGCCGCAGCAATCCATGCGCAAAGTAAGAATCCAGCCGTCGGGTAATGGATCAAGGCGACATAGATGAACCAGGCGTAGATTGGCGCCTGAAAGAGCATCCCCAGCGGGCGTGGCACACCACTCCGTATGAAAAAGAATGACCATAACAGGAGATAGAGGATCCCGACCACTGGCTTCAGGTATCCCGCGATGAGCATGAAGAGCAGCAGCCCGAGCGAGATGGCCATGTCGATTTCCAGATCGTGGTCACCGATCCAGGTGTGATACTTGAGGCGGCTGCGGCGCGCCAATGAGCCATCAAGGGAATCGCCGGTCCAATCGGCGGCCAGCAAGGCCGCAGCCCATGGCAGGCCGCTGGCACCCTCGCTGATCGCGATCCAGGGGAAAATGAAGGTCAGGAAGGAACGCAGCAATGTGATCAGGTCTGCAACTTGCTTGGCAACCATGGCGGCACCGTCCCGCGTCTACAGGGTGACCGGCGGTCGTACCCCCATTATATACTGCGACATTCCTGCTCCTTCTGAAAAGTAACGGACAACGACCTGTCCGATGTCTACCCAGTTACATATTTACAAAAAAACGCTGGAAGCGTACTTGAAGCACTTCCAGCGTTTTTCACGCGAATGTTCCGGGTGTGTCTAGCCCTGCTCGATTTCGTCCAGGATCTCCTGGTCCTTGCGCAGACCGCGGACTCGCAAGACGAGGCTGATTAAGTAAATCCCCATGCTCCCAAAGATGACCCCGAAACCGAGGAGCATATACGAGATCGTGTCAGCCGGTGCTTCTTGAAGCCACATGGTGGTCCTCCTCAGGCGGTCATCGCCAGCATCTTGCGCTCTTCAATCGTCTCTTTGAACCGCTCCAGCCGCAGCCGGTGCCAGAGCAGCGTGACGTAGATGAAGGTGAATGTGAACAAGCTGAAGAAGAAGGCCAGCCTCATCTTCGGCGTCATATCAAAAGTGCCCTGGGCCGTCGGATCGTTGTTCCCGATCACGACCGGGTGGATCGTGCGGAAGATGCGGATCGAAAGGAACGTGAGCGGAACGCTCAGAAAGCCGACGATGCCGTAGACCGCACCAAAACGTGCCCTGCGGTCCGGATCCTCAATCCCCTGACGCAGCATCAGGTATGCCAGGTAGATCAATTCCATCACGGTCGCCGTCACCAGGCGTGGATCCCACGTCCACCACGTATTCCAAATCGGACGGGCCCAGATCGATCCGGTGACGATGTTTATGAAGGTGAAGACGACCCCGATTTCAACTGATGCCAGGGCGATCTGATCCCACTTGCGATCACCGCGCGCCAGGAGCATCCCTCCGGCAACAGCCGTCACCAGGAAAGCCAGCGCCCCAACCCAACCAGCGGCCACATGGAAGTAGAAAATCCGCTGAACCTCACCCATGACCGCTTCGCGCGGGGCATAGAAGAACACCAAGTAGAGCGAGATCACAAAGACCAGGCCCGTGAAACCGTTGAGTAACTTAAGCGCTCTCGGCGTCGATTGCATGTTCGCTCTCTCCCATTAAAGGTTTGTGCAGCGACCAGCCCTATCGCTGCTACTCTTCTACCACATATTCGAACACCATGAAGGCGACCGCGATGAAGACGATATCGTAGACAATCAACAGGTTCAACCAGGGCCTGATATCGACCATGTCGAAAGCTTGCAGGAAGCCCGTACTCGCTTTGACCGCCGCCAGCAGGACCGGGATTGTGACCGGGAAAAGCAGGATCGGAAGCAACACATCCCGGGTGCGGGCCTGGACCGCCATCGCCGAGAGCAGGGTCCCGACAGCAATATAGCCGATCGATCCAAGCA
>DAOUEJ010000198.1:0-5876 GCA_034430615.1 Anaerolineales bacterium
CCTGGCCGATAGCAGCAAGTTGGAGCGGGCCGGGTTCGTCCCAATCATCCCGCTGGACGAGGTCGATCTGCTCATTACCGATAATGAATCACCCACAGCCGTGATCGCAGTTCTCCGCCAAAAAGGTATAGAAGTGCTGACGGTATGATCGTCGATGTGGCTAGAGGACCTGTGAAGAGAAGAAGGTTTAGTCTGTTGTCGGCAAGATCGCACTCTCAGATCATGCGCTTCGAAGGTGGGTATTTGTGGGATATCTCGATCTAATCCGTGTTCATAAAACTTACGCCGGCGTTCATGCTGTGCATGATTTTTCGATTTCAGTTATTGAAGGCCAATTCGTATCGCTGCTCGGTCCTTCTGGTTGCGGGAAAACCACCACGCTCCGGATGCTTGCAGGTTTCGAAAAACCAGACGCGGGTGAGATTCTTTTAGAGGGACAAGATCTTATCAACGTCCCCCCCAATAAACGCGGCGCGGGCATGGTTTTTCAGGCCTATGCCCTCTTCCCGAACCTTACAGTTCAGGGAAATATCGCATTTGGCCTCGAGATCGCTCGACGCCCCAAACTTGAGATCCAGGCCGCGGTTTCTGAACTATTACATCTCGTTCACTTAGATGGCGTTGAAGATCGCTTCCCGCACCAACTTTCGGGTGGCCAGCAACAACGTGTCGCCCTAGCTCGCGCGCTGGCCTTGAAACCGAAACTGCTCCTACTGGATGAACCCTTGAGCGCATTGGACGCCAAGGTGCGTGTCTCCCTACGAGCGGAGATCAGGCGAATTCAGTCCGAGTTAGGACTTACGACAATCTACGTGACCCACGACCAGGAAGAGGCGCTATCCATCTCGGATCGCGTGGTCGTTATGCAGAATGGCAGCATCGAGCAAGATGCCACTCCAACGGAAATATATCGCCAGCCCGCAACTCGTTTCGTCGCAGATTTCATCGGAACGGCCAATGAATTCGAGGGGATTGCCCGGGACAACAACACCGTCCAGACACCCGGCTACATTCTAAAAGCGCACATCCCCGATAACTTAGTTGAGAAGAAGATCGTGGTTTTAGTTCGCCCGGAGAATATTCGATTGGTCGAACATCCGTCTACAACGCCCTCGACGGATAACATCATCACCGGCAGGGTCGAAACCATTTCATTCATGGGACCCGTAACCCGGGTTTCGATCTCAGCCAACAATTTGCGCCTTATGTGTGACATCGGGGCCACTCAACAAACCCAGCTTGATTTTAATCAGGAAATATCTCTGATTTTCCCCCCGGAAGCCTGCCAGGTGATGCAAGCCTGATGCGGAACGCGAGGATGACGGGGAGTGTATTGGCAAACGCAGGGAGCAGAATAAATCGGCGGTACTGTCAAAGTGTTGCCTTGGAATACCTGTAATTCAAGAAGGGAAGTTCCATGCAATTAACAGTCCTGGGTGCGGGAACATGTTTACCCTTCACCGGTTTTAGCGCACCGGGCTATCTACTCGAATTGAGTGAGGATACATTGCTGCTCGACGCAGGACCTGGAACGCTTGGTCGAATCGCGGTTCATGACTTCGATTATCGAGACCTGCGTTTTATCCTGATCACCCACCTGCATCCAGATCATACCCTGGACCTGCTGACGATAATTCAGGCGTTTGGCGCCACGCCTGGCTGGACGAGGAAAGACGAGCTTTCCTTGATTGGTTGCACTGGTTTGAAGGGTTTCATTGAGCGTCAGCTCGATATATTTCAAGATATCGGTCCGGAGACTTTCTCGCTCAACGTCACTGAGATGGACGCCGGAAGTTTGCGGTTCCCAAACTGGACTTTAGCATCAGCCTTAACGGGCCATACGAAATCCAGCCTGGCTTTTCGGATCGAAGCTGACAACAGATCCATCGTGTACACGGGCGATGTCGCCAACCCTGAAGGCCTTGTCGATCTATGCAGCAATGTGGATTTGCTAGTTTGCGAATGCTCATTTCCTGAGGGCTATCATTCCGAAGATCATCTGAACGCCCGTCAGGTAGGCCACCTGGCACAAGCATGCTCTGTTAAACGCGTGCTGCTTACTCACCTCTATCCACCAGCTATCCACGCCGATATCGTCGGCCAGGTACAGCAGCACTTCAGCGGCAGGGTGGAGAAAGCCCGGGATGGATTGATCATCGCATTATGAACGAGAGTATCCCGTTCCATGAGGATAAATCAGCGATGAGAAAGAACCGACGGACTTGGTCGGGCTGGATCGCCTTGATCCCGTTTTTCCTATTCGGGATTGCATTCGAAATTGTCCCGATATTGCTGGTACTGAGTTCAAGCTTGAAGAGTGAAGAAGCCTGGTTTACGTTTGCCAACTATCGGCGAGCAATGGCCCCCCTGCTCGCCCGGTCTTTCCTGAACAGCATCAAACTTTCGGCTGCAACGGCTTCGCTCGGGGTTCTGTTAGGTGGATTAACCGGGTACGCGATCTATTCCAGCCGGAATAAACTTATTCGAAATGTCACGATCGCACTTGCTGATGTCGCAACTAATTTCGGTGGCGCTCCGCTTGCGTTTGCCTTCATCATCACCTTAGGTTCAACAGGTGTAGTCACATTGGTGCTAAGCCAGTACTTCGGAATTTCTCTCTACCCAACATTTCGTATCTATTCAATCGCGGGGTTAGTCTTAGCCTATCTCTATTTTCAAATGCCATTGATGGTGCTTTTGATTCAGCCATCGCTGCATGGACTGCGCAGGGAGTGGAAAGAAGCCGCCATCAACCTTGGCGCAACTAATCTCCAGTACTGGCGGCGTATAGCACTTCCAATCCTAGCACCTGCCTTAATCGGTGGCTTCCTACTCCTGTTTGCCAATTCATTCGGAGCGTACGCGACGGCCTGGACTCTCACAGGGCCGGATATTAACCTGGTTACTGTCCAAATCGCCGCTCTTGTACGAGGCGAGGTTCAATTGGATCCAGGCACTGCGGACGCTATGGCCACGATCTCGCTCGCCATCATGGCCGTCTGTGTTGCCGGATATCAATGGACCCATTCAAGGGCACAGCGGTGGCACCGATGAGACGCCCAAGTTTATGGCGTTTTCTGTTAATTTTATTCTTCTTACTATATCTGCTCGTTCCGCTGTTAGCGACGACCGCCTTCTCCTTTGCAAACCGCTGGGATCGATCGATCTTGCCCGAAGGTCTCACCCTTGATTGGTGGAGAGCTGTAACCGAACGTCGGGCATTCGGCGCTGCTCTTAAAAACACACTCTCCCTTTCGCTGTCAACGATGATTCTCTCGGTCTTGCTTGTGACTCCGACCGCTTATTGGGTCCACCTGCGGGTACCGAAGGCAAAGCCATACGTTGAACTCTTGACGATCCTACCTTTTGGCATCCCCGGGGTCGTCCTGGCGCTGGCCCTGATCCGAACTTATGCAAGATTTGGTGGCAATATCATTTACAGCCCGTTTATGCTTGTCCTTGCCTGTATGGTGATCAGCCTTCCCTTTGTCTACCGCCCTATCGTGAGTGCCCTCAACAGCGTCGACATCCGGGCACTAACCGAGGCCGCACAAACCCTCGGCGCCGGCTGGTTCACCATCCTGCGGCGCGTCATCGTGCCCAATATCATGCCGGGTATTCTCAGCGGTGGACTGCTTGTCTTCTCGCTCGTCTTTGTTGAATTTACACTGGCAAACTTGCTGGTAGGCCCCCGCTTTAAAACCTTCCCCATATACCTGGTCGAGTTCACGCGCTTTGATGGCCGTCAAGCGAGCGCGTTGGCCGTCATGAGTTTCATCATCGCCTGGTTGACATCTCTGGGTCTGATCTGGGTGGCAGGACGTGTCGGGGGTGATCGTGAGGAGGCGATTGGTGCTCGGTAAGGAAAAAAGCCCTGACTTGATTTCTCAAATACCGCTATTTCAGCGTTCCGTTAAAAGCGCCCTATGCAAGATACGTCTACTCCAAGGTCTCGGTGGTCCATCAACCCGTCAACCTGGAGCTGGAAGGAGGTTTTGAAACAGGCGAAGAAAACCAATCCAGGTTCAATCGTGAAGTTCCGATCGGCTGTCATGCTTTCCACAGCCACTATGTGAATCCAAGAAGGAGCGAGCACAATGAAATCGCGATATATGCTCATAGCCGTCGTGCTGCTTACTGCTTTCGCCCTAAGCGCATGCGGCCAGACTGCAACGGAGGCGCCGTCTGCCTCACTGGAAGAAGGAGCTAAGCAAGAGGGTCAGGTCTACAGTTATGGCATGTCGGATGACTGGGTGAACCTGGGCTACATGTGGAAGACCATCGAAGACCGCTACAGCGTAGTCCATACCGACACCGATATGACCAGCGCCGAGCAAATCACCCGCCTGCTGGCCGAGAAGGACGCGCCGGTCCTGGATGTGGCCGATATTGGCTACGATTTCCTAGGCACCTTGCTCGACGACGGGCTTGCGATGACCTATAAGAGCCCTGATTGGGGGTCGATCCCTGATCAGTTCAAGGATCCCGAGGGGCGCTGGGCATCCGCATACTGGGGTGCAATATCGTTTTTGATCAACACGGATCTGGTTACAACCAAGCCTGAGACCTGGGATGACCTGCTCAAACCCGAGTATTTTGACATGGTCTGCTCACGCGACCCACGTGTCTCCAGCTATGCAACCGCTTCGGTTCTGGCAGCGGCGTATTCGCATGGCGGCGGGGAGGGCAATGTTCAACCAGGGTTAGATTTCTTCCAGCAGTTGAGGGAGAGCGGCAACTGGCGAGAAGGAGTCGTCCTCAACGTTGCTGCCGTGCAAAAGGGCGAATGCCCGATCTCGCTCGTGTACGACTTCGACGGTTTTGCCAAACGGGATGCAACCGGGCTGCCGCTTGAGGTCATCATCCCCTCGGATGCGACGGTCGGGATGATCTTCGCTCAGTACATCAACGCCCTTGCGCCACATCCGAATGCGGCAAAACTAACGATCAATTACTTCTACTCGGATGAAGGGCAGATCGCCTTCGCGACCGGCTACGCTCATCCCACCCGGGATGTTGAGATACCGGCGGACATCGCAGCCAAGATCCTCCCCGAGAGCGCCTATCCTAACCTTTATTTCCCGACCAGCCTGGATTCGTTCTCTGCCGCGGTTAAAAACATCGTCGACGGATGGAGCGCAATCGTTGGCGCTGAGTAGGAAAGCTTAATCGGTAAAACTGCCCAGAACAGAGGCGGCAGCTCAACCAATCGCGAGGCTCCGGGCGCACCCAAGATGCCCGGAGCCTCTGTGCTAGCACAACTCATTCTTGAGATTATCCTTGATCCAAACTCTTCGCCCCAGTTATTCGGCCATCTCCTTTGGTTGTTCATAGCGTATGGACTTCCTCCAACTTCTATTAAGTTGAAGACCAGGTGTAGCTCTCGCCGTTTCGGTGTTTCTCTCTAAAATCCCTTACCTCAACCCGCGAAATCCCTCAACGCCAAGCAATAGCTCTCAAACCTTGCGACAGGCTTGCAATCGGCTTGCCTGGAACCTACAAACCCACCTCAATTCTGATTCAGGTTCTAAGATATCACTAAAGGCACTCATGACAGGAATTATTTCTAAAACCAGGAGAACGAGCATTCATGATGAAGAAAATCATCGAACTGCTCAAGGTCAGAAGACCAGAGACTGAAATCACTCGCCGCTCGCCCAAAGGGGAGGCGGGCCAGGGATTGGTGGAATACGCGTTGGGGCTTATGTTGGTTTCCGTGGCAGTGACCTTTTCTCTAACGGTATTTGGCACGGGTGTGAAGCAGACTTACTGCAGCGTGCTGGATGCCCTCAGCCCATGGGCGCCCGAGACCTGCATCGAAGTCGTCGAGGAAGCTGTAACCCCCGAGCCAAGTGCAGGACCCACGATCATGAAGG
>DAOUEJ010000199.1:0-1846 GCA_034430615.1 Anaerolineales bacterium
ACTTGGACAGCTCAATGATGAGGAACTGGACTCACCTAGCAGCCTGTCGGACTTTCAAGGTCACACTTCCAAGGCATGCTTAGCTTATGGGTAATCGCTTTAGGACGATCGATCGAGAGACTGCGTATTTATTTCCACCCTCGGTGCAGGAATGGCTGCCGGAGAAGCATCTGGCGCGCTTTGTGGTGGAGATCGTAACCCAGCTGGAGCTAAGGAAACTGGAGGATTCGTACACGAAGCGAGGATCGGAAGGATATCATCCGGCGATGATGCTGGCCTTGCTGTTTTACGGATATGCGACCGGGATTTTTTCCAGCCGCAAGCTGGAGCAGGCCACCTACGATTCGGTGGCGTTTCGCTATATTGCGGCCAACACGCATCCGGATCACGACACGATCGCCACATTTCGCAAGCGCTTTCTGGAGCAACTCAAGCCGCTGTTTGTGGAGATATTGGTATTGGCGCAGGCGATGGGTTTGCTGAAGCTGGGACGGGTGACACTGGATGGGACCAAGGTAAAGGCGAATGCTTCCAAGCACAGCGCGTTGAGCTGGGGACACATCGCCAAGCTGGAAAAGCAACTGCGAGAGGAAGTGGAAGAGTTGATGCGAATGGGCGAGGAGGCGGATCGAAGCGAAGAGGCCGAGGCGGTGGATATACCGGCTGAGTTAGCGCGAAGAGAAGACCGGCTCAAGGCCCTGGAAGAAGCCAAAGCCAAGGTGGTCGAGCGTGCCAAAGAACGCCAAAAGGCAGAACGGGCCAACTATGAAGAGAAGATGGCCCGTCGAGAGGCAAAAAGCAAAGAGACGGGCAAGAAGCCCCCTGGTCCGAAGCCGAAACCGCCTGTGGGAGGCGTTCAGGATAAGGATCAGATTAATTTAACGGATGAAGAGTCGCGGATCATGCCGGTGTCGGGCGGGGGCTTTGAGCAAGCCTACAACGCCCAAGCGGTGGTCGACAATGAGAGTTTTTTCATTGTGGCTGCCCATGTCAGCCAAAACGCGAATGATAAAAAGGAGCTCGAACCCGCGCTGAAATGCTTAGCGGCCTTACCGGAAGAGCTGGGAGCAGCTAAGGAGTTTTTAGCCGACAGCGGATATTTTAGCGAGGACAATGTTGAGAGTTGTGTCGACCAGAAGATGACCCCTTACATTGCTGCGCAGCGAGAGCGTCACCATGTGTTGGTCAACGAACTGTGTGAAAGCCCGGAGCCGGCCCCGGACAGTGCCACTGAAGTAGAAAAGATGCAACACCGTCTGAAGACACCGGAGGGTCGTGCCATTTACGCAGAACGTAAGTGCCGGGTTGAACCGGTGTTTGGAATTATCAAATCGGTACTGGGATTCCGCCAGTTCTCACTCAGGGGGCATCAAGCGGTCGATAGCGAATGGGATCTAGTATCCATTGCCTGGAATCTGAAGCGGATGCACGCACTGTGGTGCAGTCCAGAACAGGCCGTTAGGGTCTGCTAAGTGAATCGGATGAAACGAACCAGGCGTAAGTGTGATGATTGGAGATCGTCAATTTTTCAGACCCCTGTCTCGCGCAGCGTGAAAACACCACAACTCACCGATTCACCCCAAGTCCGACAGGCTGCTAGGTGAGATTCTTCTTGAAAGGACAAGATCTTACTTTTTCCTCTTCCATTCCTCTAGCCAAATCATTGAGTTGCTACGAATAGTTTTCAAATAATCCCGTAAGTGCTTAGACACATCAGATTGAGGTATCGCTCCAGTAAATTCTGTGCTTTTGGGGGCAAAGAATTGTGGCGTCTTCGCAAGTTCTTGAAGTTTCATTGATTTGGCATGGGGCAACCAGTCCTATCCAGTCAGGTGAAATCGGGGAG
>DAOUEJ010000200.1:0-3963 GCA_034430615.1 Anaerolineales bacterium
TGAGTTCGCGAATTACAAAAAGCGCATGGAACGTGAGACGGAAGAGGCGCGTGCCCGAATCTCAGGCGAAGTGATCACCCGCTACCTGAGTGTGCTGGACGATCTCGAGCGAGCATTGGACAGGGCGCCAGAAGAAAAGCAGTGTGAGGGAGTGGGTTTCCGGGATTGAACTTATCCGCCAGAAGCTCACCGCAGTACTCGAAGCTGAAGGCGTGGAAACGATTGAGGCAGAGGGGGAACGATTCGACCCGATGCTCCATGAAGCCATCTCCTATGAGGAGAGCGAAGATCACGAAGAAGGATCCGTCATCGAAGTTACACAACGCGGCTACAAGCTTGGCGAACGCATCCTGCGCCCGGCTATGGTCCGCGTGGCTCGCTAGGAGGCATCCAGCATGGGGAGAATTATCGGGATCGATCTG
The DNA here is from genome assembly GCA_034430615.1 of Anaerolineales bacterium. Taxonomy (GTDB): domain Bacteria; phylum Chloroflexota; class Anaerolineae; order Anaerolineales; family E44-bin32; genus E44-bin32. The sequence continues at coordinate 423 of DAOUEJ010000200.1, forward strand.
GGAACCACCAATTCAGTCGTGGCCATCATGGAAGGAGGCGAGCCAACTGTCATCCCATCATCAGAGGGTGGACGCTTGATTCCCTCCGTTGTCGCACAGAACCCGAAATCTGGGGAGAGAATGGTTGGCCAGGTCGCACGCCGACAGGCAATCGTCAACCCGGAGAACACCATCTTCTCGATCAAGCGCTTTATGGGACGCAAGCACTCGGATCCTGAAGTGCAGCACGCACTCCAATTTGTACCCTATCAAGTTAACGAAGCCCCCAATGGTGATATTCGTGTAACCCTGGGCGATAAAGAGTATGCACCACCTGAGGTCTCAGCCATGATCTTGGCGAAACTCAAGGCCGATGCTGAAGCCTTTACCGGCGAGAGCATCACCCAGGCCGTAATCACGGTCCCCGCCTATTTCAACGATGCCCAGCGGAATGCAACCAAGGACGCGGGAAAAATCGCCGGCCTGGAAGTGCTGCGCATCATCAACGAACCAACCGCTTCATCCCTGGCCTACGGCCTCGATAAAAAGACCGAAAAGACGATCGCCGTATACGACCTGGGGGGCGGCACCTTCGATATCTCCATCCTGGATGTAGGGGATGGTGTCTTTGAAGTCAAGTCAACCAACGGTGATACTTACCTTGGGGGAGATGATTTCGACCAGCGCATCATCGACTTCGTGGCAGATGAGTTTCATCGCGAGCAAGGGATCGATCTGCGTAACGACCGGCAGGCACTCCAACGGCTGAAGGAATCCGCTGAGAAGGCGAAGATCGAGCTTTCAACCGTTGCTCAGACCGAGATCAACCTGCCTTTTATCACTGCTGACGCCAGCGGTCCCAAGCACCTCAATATCACGCTTACCCGCTCTAAGTTGGAACAGCTTACCGAGGATCTCATCGACCGCTCGATTGGACCATGTGAGCGTGCTCTTTCGGATTCCGGCCTTAAGCCAGCTGACATCGAAGAGGTCATCCTGGTCGGCGGCATGACGCGTATGCACGCGGTCCAGGAAGCCGTTCGAAGGATCTTCGAGCGCGATCCACACAAGGGTGTTAATCCGGACGAGGTCGTCGCCATCGGCGCAGCGATCCAGGCCGGCGTGCTCGGTGGGGAAGTCAAGGATATCCTGCTGCTGGATGTCACCCCGCTCTCGCTTTCGATCGAGACCCTTGGTGGCGTCGCGACGGCGCTTATCGAGCGCAACACCACGATCCCGACCCGTAAAAGCCAGGTGTTCTCAACCGCTTCTGATAACCAATCCGAAGTTGAAATCCACGTCGTTCAAGGGGAGCGGCCCATGGCCGCCGATAATAAATCACTGGGAAGATTTACCCTGCAGGGCATTCCCCCGGCACGACGCGGGATCCCCCAGATCGAGGTTACTTTTGACATCGATGCGGACGGGATCTTGAAAGTCAGCGCCACCGACCAGGCAACCAGTAAGAGTCAGCAAATCACGATTCACGCTTCTTCCGGGCTCTCGGACAACGAAGTCGAACGGATGCGAGGTGAAGCCGAGCAGCATGCAGACCTCGACCGGCAGCGCAGGGAATTTGCCGAGGCCAGGAATCGGGCTGACCAGGCTGTCTACACGCTGGAAAAGTTCTTGCGTGACTATGGCGACAAACTACCCCAGGCGACCACATCCGATCTGAAAGAGAAATCCGCTGCCGTCCATGCTGCCCTCGGGCAAGGGAGTGACCCCGCCAACCTGACCGCACGCACAGACAGCTTGCTCGAGGCACTGCAGCGTGCCGGCGGCTCACTGCACGAAGGTGGCGGGAGTGGCACGGCGGATCCAAACGCTGGCAGTAACGGGGTCGTGGATGGGGAATTTAAAGAGCTCTAGTCTCTCCCCCGAACTTGATGAAGACCGAAGGCGCCCCCGGGCGTCTTCGCATGTACAGGTAAAATGGCAGATAAACGCGATTACTACGAAACACTGGGAGTCAAACGCGAGGCTTCGTCCGATGAAATTCGACGGGCATACCGCAACCTGGCCAAGCAGCTGCATCCGGATATAAACAAAGCCGACGGCGCCGGGGATCGATTCAAAGAGATCAACGAGGCCTACGCCGTCCTCAGTGATCCGGAGCGCAGGTCCACCTATGACCGCTTTGGTCATGAGGGCCTGCGCGGCATGAATATTGACTTCGACTTTGGCTTCGGAGATATCTTTGAAGAATTTTTCGGCTTCGGCATGGGAGGCCGGCGGCGCAGGAACACTCCCCGGCGGGGAAACGACCTGCGCTACGATCTTACCCTCGAGTTCGAGGAAGCTGCCTTTGGCGTAGAACGTGAGATTGAATTCTACCGACACGAGGGCTGCTCACGCTGCAAAGGCTCGGGGGCTGAACCAGGCACAACGCCCGTCCGCTGCCAAACATGCAATGGCACTGGCGAGGTGCGCCAGGTGCGCCAAACATTCCTGGGTTCGATGGTCAATGTTGGGATGTGCCCGAACTGCGGTGGACGGGGCGAGACGGTCAGCACCCCCTGCAAGACATGCAATGGGGGCGGCCTCGAACGTGTACACATCTCAAAGGTGATCCCCGTGCCGGCCGGTGTGGATGATGGCACCCAGATCCGGTTATCCGGTGAGGGTGAACCGGGTATAAACGGCGGTCCGGTTGGGAATATGTATGTCGTCATCCATGTGAAGAGCCACCGGTTCTTCCGCCGTAGGGGGGATGATATCGTGCTTGACCTGGCGATTAATATCGCTCAGGCCACCCTGGGTGCAGACGTTAGCGTCCCCACTCTTGAAGGTGATGAAATCCTCAGCATCCCCGCCGGAACCCAACCGGGCAAGGTGCTCAAACTGCGCGATCATGGAATCCCACGCCTGAATCGAAATGGCCGGGGAGATCTAATGGTCGTGATATCGGTCGAAATCCCTCGGCGGGTTTCTCCCGAACAGCGCACACATCTGGAGAAGCTGGCTGAAACCCTCGGCACAGAAGTCAAGCCGCAGGAACGCAGCTTCCTAGACAGCTTGAAGGACATATTGGGAGGCCTGGGCGATTGAGATGGCTTGAAATCTCCATCTCGGTCGATGGGGAGTTAGCCGAACCTGTTGCGGAGCTCTTCGCCAGGTACGCGCATGGCGGTGTAGCTATAGAAGCGCCCCGACTGGAAGATGATGCCAGTGACGCCGAGGCATCCCATACCGTAAAAGCCTACCTTGCTCAAAATGACACTCTCGGCACCCTGCGTGAGGCCATCGAAACCGGCCTCTGGCACCTGAGCCAGATCCGGCCGCTTCCTCAAGCCACTTTTACGGAGCTTGACGCACAGAATTGGGAAGATGCCTGGCGGGAGAAATACCACCCCATCCCGATTGGCGATTCATTGTTGATCCTTCCTCCATGGTACGAACAGGACACACCCGGACGACACCCGCTGATCATCGAGCCCGGGATGGCATTTGGCACGGGGACTCACCCCAGCACGCAACTCTGCTTGCTGCTCCTGGAAGCGCACATGCATCCAGGAGGCTGCGTGATCGATCTGGGATGTGGATCCGGCATCCTGAGCAT
>DAOUEJ010000201.1:0-12994 GCA_034430615.1 Anaerolineales bacterium
CCAAAGGCGATGGCGTGAACTTCGCAAACTGACCCGACGCGAATTTGGTCCGGAGATGTACGAAATCATCGTCGCCGGGAATGTGCGCCTGGAGGAAGAGGCACGCATCACGGAAGCTTTACGAGAGAAATTCGACGAGACAAGCTACGAAGACATCCGTGAACTTGTCATGGGGTTCCCGCTGTTCCATGGATTGAGCCGGATGCAGGTAGACTCTTTGATTTCCTTGGGGAAGCGTGAATTCTATGTCAAGGACGATATCCTTTTTAGCGCGGGGACGAAGGGCCACAACCTGTTTATCATTCTCCGGGGCCGGGCCGTCATCATGATGAGCAACCACTCGGACGAGGTTATTGGCGTGGCTGAGGCCGGTGTTGGAGAGACTCTCGGAGAGGTATCCATGCTGATCGGAGCGACGCACGCAGCCTCCGTCATCGCCCTGGAACCGATGGAAGTCTTGTGCTTTACTCGCTCTTCGCTAACAGCATTGATGGCGAACGAACCCGAACTCGCCGCTAAGCTTTGGCACAGTATGGCTCAATCTTTGGGCAACCGCCTGCGTGATTCCAACGCCCGCTATATGAGCTCGGCAAGCGAGACCCAGGATGTCGCTGACGAACTCATCCAGACGGGGCCACTGGATTTGGAAAGCGCTGAAGAACCATAGAGTTACATCAAGGCCAGAGTGACGGTTGAAAGGGTGTATTGGATCTGCTCCGCGTGTTCTGATAGGTTTTTCGGGATATCTGCAAGTGTTGATCGAACTCCGTAGACGTTGGTCTCGAATCAATCCCGCGTAATGACGACTATTGGAAAAACTCAGGCGCCAATCCGACGTGATCGGTGTCGTCCATGACATCCCAAGAAATTTTCCCGGATGACTGAGGATCGCCTTAAAGTGAGTTAAAGGGTGGCCTGAAGTGAAGATGGATGGATTTAGGCCATTCGGTTTTTGATTTGTTAGGAAGTCCCTTGTCCTTCGATGGCCCGCCCTCAGTCCATGAATATCTCTGGAGATCTTCTCATCTCGCAATCAGAATCCCACCAGAGACACCCTATTGAATTTTAAAATTGCCTGTATGCTGATTGTGAAGTTCGGTTCACTCGGAGGGGATGCCCAAGCCATGAGCTTTATCCCCAAGAAACGCAAGCAGTGGCTCAACTATGGTGAAACATCACGCTCGCACGCGGCAGTGGTGAACCAGTTTACCGGTCAAGAGTTCCATTTCCCCAATGTGCCGATCGGTGAGGAGAAAGAGATCGCCGATTACCTCATGCGTTTTTTCAGCGAGCACCCGCTGCGCTCGGGCGGGATGATGCACCCGGCTGCGGTTGGTCTGCTTGAGGAGCTGGGCTTTATCTTCCGCAAAGAAGACCTCAACTACGACTACGACGATGAGTAGCACGCTCTCTATTTGAGAACCCCCGACAACCAGGGATTGGAGTGGGGAGAGGCCGGGAGCTTCTCAGGGAAGTTGCCACCCAAACCGGCGATATCTGAGTAGCCATTCCCAGACTGTGATCAAAGCTCCCGGGTAGAACCACCCGGGGGCTTTTCCTTCAGCCCTGGAAGGGAATGTTCATCGCAATATGATCGGCAGACAGATCCGGTACAGGAATTCATAAGCCCCGATCGAGGGTGGATCGGCGTAGCACTGTCCGATCAAGTCCCCATTCACGCCGCTTATCGGCATTCCGCTCCGGAAGGCTGGACTGGCCGAGTCGATCTGAAATCCATCGATAAATAGTAGATCTTGTCCGTAGACGCCGTTCATCTCTGTAACCGGCAGCGTGGGCGCAGACTGGGCCGGGTTATCGTCGGCGTACCACAGGTTATTGGCGAAGGTGAATGTCCCCGGGGCGGTACTGGGACCGATGTTGACGTAGGTAGAGATGGCTGAGCGGTCGAAGGTAAACAGGTTGTTGACGACCGTGTTGTTCCCACAGGCCTCAAATGTGTAGGGTGGGGTGCTGGTCGTTTCTTGCAGGATGCGCAGGATCCAGTTTTCGGGATCTACGATCGTGTTGTTCGCGGCCAGGCAGTCCACGCAGCCGACGAAGGCAATCGGCGCCACCGATCCCTCGATTAGGTTGGCCACGGCGCGGATGTCGCGGGCTTCAGCATTCGTCTCTGTCTCAGAGAGTGGGGGACGGAAGTAGGTGAAACCGGTTGAACCGCCCATATTGAGTGAGCGTTCACCGCCATCCACAATGTAGTTGCCCCGGATCTCGATGTCCTCGCTGCCGCCCTTGGTCTGCACGGCGTTACCGGAGTTATCATGCAGAAAATTGTAGGCGATTAAGCCATGGTGGCAGCCGACATGATCGATGCCGCTGCCAGAGCCGCTACCGCCGCAGAACGCTAGCTCGCTGTTGAGCACAAAGTAGTCGTTCAAACCGGAGAGCTTGAGACAATCCTGGTTGCCATCGCCGCCGATATAGTGGATGTACAGGTTGCGGAAGATTACATGGTGCGCGGCAAGGTTGTTTGCATAGTCCCCCCCGTCGTCGGTGTTGATTCCGTTGCCGCTGGCGCCGGTGACCTCCAGATCGTGCACGATCAGGTAGGCGGCGCGCGAGAACTGGATCCCGTTCGTCCCTCCGCTAAGCACAGGCCGAGCTTCACCTGCGGCCCCACCGATCCAGATCGGCGCAACCGATGTGCCGGCTAGATTGGCGATGTACTGTCCCCCAGGGTAGGTGCCGGCGTGCACGACAATCGCCGTGCCGGGGGTCGCATCCTGTGCGGCGCGTTCGATGCTGGCGAACGGGTTTCCGGAGGTGCCGGTGCCGGTGAGGTCGCTTCCACCCGTGGCGACATGGATTTCGCTGCTTGGTGTCAGGCCGTCTTCATAGGTCGTGATCACGCCACACACGCTCGCTATCGCAGGGGCAGCAGGCAGGGTCCCCGGATCCTTGCCATCCTCTTGCTGAGCGGCGGTCGTTTCCGGGTGCGGAACTACTTCCGCAGCTGCCAGCAGGAGAAGGGATGCGAATAAGACTCGAGCTTGGATGCTTTTCATGCGAACCCCGGGAGGCATTTGTCTGCGCGGTTACACACACCCATCTGTTTCATAAAGCCTAACCGTATGCTCATCACCCAGGCAATGCGCCGCTGATCCCAGAACGGTCAGCGATTACTGTTAGCTGTTGGCTGTTCGCCGTCACTTGAGGATCAGCGGAAGGAACAACCGGGCAGCAGGATACCACTCATCCGCTCCCACATCTGGCGCCGATCCATAGGGGCGCGCCTGACCATCGTAATCGAGTGTCACTTCAGCCAGCGTCACAGCCTGGTCGATGGCGCTGGTCGCGGTTGGTGTTAGGTGCAGATCGCCGCCGGCCGCATCAATGAACCAGGTCGAATCAGCGCCAGTGAGATTCCCGGTGAGCGTTCCGGCGGCGCCGTCCCGATCCCCGAGGATGGCCAGGTTGGTCAGGTTGTAGGCGAAGGTCCCGCTGCTGTCGGCGAAGCGTGTTTCCATACCCCATGTCAAGCCAGGCGCCGGGTTGAGAAGGTAGGCTGTATTGTGCGCTACGAGCCAACCCGTAGCGTGGACCATCTCGATCACGACATCATGCTGCAGGCTGGCGAAGATGATGTTGTTGCGCACGATCCCACCGGTGTGATCCCCAACGCCGTGGCTGGCGTTGCCGAAGGCGATGCCCTGGTAGCAGTCGACGAGCAGGTTGCGTTCGACGATCGTGTCGCTCGACCCGGACCAGAACAGGATCGCCGGCACGGGCGAGTTCCCAGGCGTGCGGATGCGCAGCCATTCATTGTCCCGCACCGTCCAGCGGTGGGCGTCATGGGCGCTGATGCCGTTGGTGTATTCATCCGGTGCGGTGGTGGTGTACTCGAGGCGGGAACAGGCGAGCACGCCGTCTTCACTTCCGTTGCCGGCCGGGTTCACTTTCACAAGTTGATCGCCGATGTCGAGGATGTGCAGGTTGTAGAGCAGCGGGCGGTCGGAGCCCTGGATTGAGACACCGTGGTCGCTGGCTTCCCGGATGGTCAGGTCGGCGATGGTCACATCGTCCGCTTCTACGAGGATTCCGAAATGTCCACCGGCCATGCCGCCGAAATCGAGGATCACCTCCCCGCGTTCGCCGGTTGACCCGCGCAAAGCGATGCCTGAATTGACGATGTGGACGAAGTCGCTCATGTTGTACGTGCCAGGTTCGATCCAAATTGTCGTGCCCGGCGCGGCGTTGTAGGCCTGGTAGCGCAGATCGGCTTCGTTCGAGACCATGACAGTAGGACCAGCCGGCGGATCCAGCGTCGGGCAGTTCTGTTGATTCATGGATGGTTCTGGTTCGATTGGCAGTATCAGAGGTGAAGTACCGGTCGGTAGGTGAGATCCAGAAACGGAAGAGACGAAGAACAGTGTGCAGCAGAAGATGAGGAAGGTCCGGCCGGTGGAGAGCCTGCCAGCAGATACGTGCATGCTTTAATCATACGTCTATTCGGGCGCGCTGACGACCACGAATCGCGCAAGTCCCCGGCACCTGCCAGGTGCCGGGGACTTCATCAGGCAGACTTACGACAGATGATATTTTATTTTACAAATATGCTCTACAATAACTGGCTCTTCAATCTCTCGGCGAATTGGCGGTATTGCTGCGCAGCCAGGTCTTCGCGTTCGCCGATTTCGGTCAGCTCCTTCTGCAACTCGGCGTGAACTCTGTCGCCTTCCCCTCGCATGTGATAGATCAGTGGCAGACGATACTTGCGGTTTTCAGGTAAAGAATATTCTTTAGCCTCGAAAGCTCTTTGGATGGATTCCAAATCTGCCATGGAGATCATAAAAGGCCGACCATATTTCTCAACTGCCGACAACATTTCAACCATCGTTTTCTGATTATCAGCTCTCTCTTCGAACACCCATGTTTGATAAGTGCTCTCAGGCATTAAATAGCCTACATTGATGCTAATCGTTGGCGGAACATAAGTTTGAGGATCTTCATCCATTATCCTCGCGAGAGTGTGCTCTAACACCTGAAACCTAACCCCGACCACAGGATTGATAGCCATTGAGCCGTCGCCTCGATTGACTGCACGGTTTAAGCCTAACCATCCCAGGAATTCAGTCGATAGCTCAAGAGTGAAGATCTGGCCGGTGCGCTTTTTGTACCCTCGGACAAGTAGCTCCTCGCGGGCATATTGCATAACCTCGTTTATTAAATCTTTGCAAGCTTTTTTACTCATCGGTTCCACCAAAGCTCAATGACATCCGTCCGAGGAAGCGGCTGACCCGGCAGGAGATCCGCAGCAGCTGCGTTAGCGCCTTGTGGTATTCCGCCAGTTGACCTGATCAACGGATAGCCTACCTTTTGATTAGGTGTCAATCTTGCAGTTGGACCATATTTCGATTCAATTAAAACTAGTACGTCATTATCAGTCAAAGCAACTAGATCAACTCTTACCCTCACTGCAGAAGTATCTATAGTAACTTCCTCACCAACAATTCGCCATCCCATGTTCTCGACATATTCTTTTGATAACTCTATGCCAATCTTTCCCCTCTCAATAGGACTCAACCCTCCAACGTTCGATGGGCTAGCGCTTAGATTGGTTAGACCTCGACGGAATTGATAGGTGCTTAAACCCAGCCCGATGGCTGAAAGCCCAAAGCCCAAGGCATTGCATGGATTGATCCCATTCTGTATGGCGTTACGCCCTGCAGCGTACATCCCGTATGCCGAGAGGCTTCCCCCGGCAGCACCTGACACGGTTTGTCCAACTGCACCTAGGGATGATACGCCTCCAAATATTGCACCACCGAGGAAACCCTGGATAATTCCTTGCCGCGCAGCCTTCCCTCGATTTCCTTCATAAGCTTGCTCTTGCGCAACGCATCCACATATCCCGGACTCCGCCATGGTTTGCTGAGCCCAAGCAGTGCCGCCACCCACTCCTGATCCGATTAGTGGAAATGTTGGGTTAGCTACAGCGAGGCCGACCGCACCAGCAGCGAGGTATGTGTGAGCGATACCCCATGCACCCACATAGGCTCCAGCCATTTGTTTCTGCAAAGGTGTTGCTGACTCGCTTCTCATGATGATCAACGCCATATCCAGGTTCTGACAATTCTGCCCTTCAACTCCTCGCAAGAAGTCAAAATCCCCGTAGCACTGACCGCCTGGATCGGACAACGTAACAGGATTATTTTTGGCGTAGGCATAGCCAGGTAAAGTCTGAGGCCTCGTCAGATCACCATGCCAAGGGTCGCTCTGGGTGAAAATTCCATTATCCGGCATGTAGTAGCGCGCCCGCAGGTAGAGCAACCCGGCGGGATCACCCCACTCTCCGGCATACCCGTAGTCGCTCTCGCCCCATCCGGCCTGGCTGAGCGTTTCGCCGAAGGGCGTGTAGCCGCGCGCCAGGTCCATCTCGCCATCTTCGCCGCTCACGCCGCGCACGCTGCCGAGCGCGTCGCTCAGAAAGTACGCCTGCTCTCCGCTCGCTTCGGCGCCGATGCGACCTATACCGTAGAGGTATGACTCAGATCCTTGCTCAAGCACCTGCGTCAACCCTGCGTGCAGGTCGAGCGTGAAGTCGACCGGGTTCTCTCCGTCGGGGCCCTGCAGGCGGTCGCCGAGGCCGCTGTAGGCGTAGTTGAAGGTGCCGCTGGTTCCGCTGATCGTCGTCAGACGATCGGCATGGTCGTAGGCGTAGGTCCACTCGCCATCCGAGAGCAGGCTGCCGTTGTCATCCCAGATGAAGGGCGTGCCGTCGAGCGAGGTCAAACGGTCAGCAGCATCGTAGGTGTAGTTCTCGGTCCCGGCCTGCATCGTCTGCGACAGGCGGTTGCCGACCGCGTCGTAGGCGTAATGGAAGAACTCGCCGCTCGAGTAATCCGCCGCGGTCAGGCGGTAGAGCGCGTCATAGGTGTAATTGATCGTGCGCAAGTTCCATCCGACACTCGCCGCTGGTTTGGCGTCGATCGAATTCGGCTGATAAGCCACTAGAGCGGCCAGATTACCTCGCCCCGCGGTCAACCCGGAAACGCCCTCCGGCGTGCGCGTCGATGCGGCAGTCGACGTCAGCGTCCCCGTCGATGTCAAGGTCGGTGTAGCCGTCGCCGTCGATGTTAAGGTCGATGTAGCCGTCGCGGTCTCTTCTGCGGTCGGCTCCAATGTGGCGGTGCCGGTCGGCAGCGACGTCAATGTCGCCGTGGGGGTCACCAAAGGTGTGATCGTACTCGATGGTGTGGGTGTCGATGTGAATGTCGGTGTGGTGGTCGGCTCAAGCGGCTCTTCACTATGCAGAGCTGGCACAGCGGTCGCTCCGTTACTAACCAGCGGCAGGAACATCTCGTAGAGTGGATCCTGCACGCCCTCGATCGCCTGCACGCGGTTGCCGACGGCGTCATAGCTGTACTCGAATGAAGCCAGTGTCTGCGCGCCGAGAGCATGTTCGATCGAGGTCACCTGCCCGAGGGCGTCATAGCCGTAGCTCGAAAGCACCCCGTTCGGTAGTGATGCGGCGGTCAGCCGGTTTGCAGCATCATAGGTATACACAGTGGCGCCGCTGTCCCAGTCCTCAACCTCCACCAAACGGTCGCCCGGGTCGTAGTCATAGCTGACCTGCTTGCCGGAGGGATATTCAAGCGAAAGGCGGTTGCCGATGGCGTCGTAGGTGTAGGCGACCTGACCGCCGAACGGATCGTTCACCGTGAGCGGGCGGCTGAGCGCATCGAGAGCCCAGGTCGTCGTCCCAACCCCGTCCACCATTTCGGTCAGGTTGCCAAGCAGATCGTAGTCAAAGGTGACGTCTGCATCCGGGCTCGGATAATCGATGCTCGTCAGGCGGTCGCCGGCATCGTACCCGTATTGGGTGGTGAACCCCAGCGCGTCGGTGTGCAGAATCAGGTGACTCATCGCGTCGTAGGTGAACGAAGCGGTATGGCCCAGAGCGTCGATCTCAGCGACACGACGATCGAGATCATCGTACGAGTAGCTTCGCAGGTGCCCGTTGGCGTCCAGGATGGAGAGCAGATTGCCCACCGCGTCGTAGGTGTAGCCCGTCGGAACATTGGTCTGCGAATCCGGCGGGTTGATCGGATCGGAATTCTCGACCACGCCCACCAGGCGGTCCAGCACGTCGTATTCATAATGCGTGATGACGCCGTTTGCATCGGTCAGTGTGGTGAGCGTCCCCAGGGGATCGTATGCGAAGTGTGTGGTGTTTCCGAGTGCATCTATCGTGAGCGACAGCCGGTTCAAAGCATCGTAGGAGAATGTTGTCGAGTTACCCAGTCCATTGGTCGCCTGGCTGAGATTACCAATCTCGTCATAGGCCCAGGAAGTCAGGTTGCCATTTGGATCGGTTTGCGAAACCAGCCGGTTGAGGGCGTCGTATTCAAAGATCGTGATATGGCCGTTGGCGTCCTGCCCCTGGATCCGGTTGCCCACCGCGTCGTAGACGTACTGCGTGACTCCGCCGAGCGCATCCGTCACCTGATCGGGACGGTTGAGCGGGTCGTACGCATAGGCTGTGGTATGCCCGAGCGCATTGGTCGATGTGAGCAGGTTGCCCGCAAGATCGTAATTCAGCAAGCTCGTTCCACCCAGCGGATCAAGCACGCTGACGAGCCGCTTAGCATCATCGTAGGTAAAGGTCGTCACCCGGCCGAGCGGGTCGGTGCTCGAGGCGAGTGTGCCGTCGGTGTTGTAATCTCGCGCTGTGACACCACCCAGCGGATCCTCGATTTCATCCAACCGGTTCAGCGCGTCATGGTGGAACTGGGTCACGCGCCCGAGCGGATCGGTAATTGTGGTGAGGTTGCTGGCCAGGTCGTACGCGTAGCCGGTCATGTGCCCGGCCGGATTAGCCTCCTGCACCAGGCGATCGGCATCATCAAAGGCGTAGGTCGTCACGCGGCCCAGGCTGTCGGTGACACTGAGCAAGTTGCCCACCTGGTCGTAATCGAATTCGGTGGTGATGTTGTAGACGTTCTGCGCGTTCTGTGAATAGCCGAGATCATAATTCTGGATAACGCGCAGGAGATGTCCTGCGGCGTCATATTCAACCCACTGCACGTGGCCCAGCGGATCTGTGATCTGCTCCAGGCGCCCGAGAACATCGTAGTCGAAGGACCAGGAGCTGCCTGCCGCGTCGGTCATCGTTGTACGCTGGCCCAGCGAGTCGTAGGTGAAGCTTGTCACGCGCCCTAAGGGATCCGTGATCGTCTTCAACAGCCCCTCTGGCTGGGGTGCATCTGCAGGGGTGGTATAGGTGAATGTCGTCGTATTGCTCAGCGGATCGGTGCTGGAGGTCACCCGTGTGCCGTCATAGGTGAATGTGGTGAGGTAGCCGCGCGGGTCGACGACCTCCGTGATGTTGTTGAGCGTGTCATAGGTGAAATCGGTCTGGCCGCCTTCCGGGTCGGCGATCGACTGCAAGTTGGCGCCGTCAGGCGTCCAATCCATCTCCAATACATCCCCGGCGGGATCCATCACCGAGCTCGGCCGATAGTTGGGGCTCAGGCCCCGCGTTTTCACGCCACCGAGCGCGTCGATCTGCTCATACAAGATGCCCTGTTCATCGTATTGGTGGGTTGTGATATTGCCTAAGCCATCAGTGATCGTGGTGGTACCGCCTGGACCGTAGCTCAGCTCGACGAGCAGCTCGTTCTCACCGTTGTACTGCCTCGCCACGCGCGTGTAAGTCTCGTACAGCTCGATATTTGAGAAATAACTTTCCGCCGTAGGCGTGGTCACATCGTGGTCGTTGATGAATACCAGGTATTCGATATCCCCCGTAACAAAGGCACCGAGCGGGATGTTGTAGTGCACCCAATCCGGCTCGTTGCCGGCATAGTTGTTGTACTCCTGGAACATATCAGAGCTGTCGGTTCCATAAAGCTGAAATGCCGGTCGCTCGTACCAGTCATTATCGTCATCCACGCCGATGGCATGGATCTCGCCTTCAACAGGGCTCTTGAAATCGAACGCCAGGCGCGTGCCGATGGTCACCGTGTAGGGAAAATCGATCACCTTCCAGGCGTTGCCACCAAGGTGCAGCGTGGCGCCTGAATCCTCGATCGTATGCGTCGGATCGTTGTCCTGCCCGCTGCCGTAAGAACTCACCGTGACGGCGTTGAAATCCACGACGGTTGGCGGGCTGGCTTCGTATTCTGTACGCAGCGTGGTCACGCCGCGCGGGTCGACGATGTGAGTCAGCTGGTGGTTGCCATCATAGGTGTAGGACCAGAATTCGCCCATGACATCGGTGAAGCCGGTGAGGTCACCGTTGGTATCGTAGGCGTAGCTCACACTGCGGCCGCTGTGATCCGCGACCGAGCTGATGCGATCGTCCGGATCATAGGTCAATTCGAGGTAGCGGACACCGTCCGGGGCAGTGACGCGTTCGAGCTTGCCCGAGAGATCGTAGGTATAGGTGAAGACTCGACCTTGAGGATCCGCCCATTCGATTAGCACACCGTCTTCGTCGAACAGGTACTCGCTCTGTGAGGCGGTCGTCAGGCGGTATTGGACCGGCGGACCGGGCTCCTCGACCAGTTCTGCCTGCACACCGACATCGGGGACGAATTCACCGGAGTATCCAATAAAGAAGCGGTACTGGTTGGCGGAATGCGCCTTGAACCACACCTCCTCTGGCTCGCCTCCGGGATCGTCCGGGAAGATCAGGCGGGTGTCGTGGTTGTGCGTCCAGCGCGACCCCAGCGGACCGTCCTCAATCGCGACCGCCTGCGAGCTGTACGATCGCTGGAACGTGAGCGGCATGCTCATCGTCTGGACTTCCAGGTCGACCAGGCCATAAGAAAGGTTGCCCGTACGTGTGTTGACCGGATCGCCGGCATAGCCCTGGGTTTGGCCGGCGCTGGAGAGCTGACACTCTCGCGGGTCGCCATCGCCATTCTTCGAGCTGCAGTCGTTCATCGTGCTGCGATCAGGCGGATCGAGGATGGCGGGTTGCTCAGCGGCGAGGACGTCCAATGCCGTGCTTGTTGTAACTGGGCCACCAAGCGGGATATCGGCACGCGTCCAGCTTGCTTCACCCGTCTCCGAATAGGCAAAGCCCCGATTACCAGACCCTGTATAGACCACACCCTTGTAGCCGTCGACTGCTACTGCACGGGTGCCTGAAGGCATGGAGAGACCAGAGACACCGACGAAACCGTTTAAACCGCTGTCCGAATAATAGAGTGAATTTTTAGCAAGGACCCAGAGCCGGTTTGCCCGTACAGGATCAGCAAGAATGCCCTTGTACGTGTCTAGAATCTGACTGCTCTTCGTCCAGCTCAGACCCGAATTGATGCTATCGATGATCGGGTTGCCCACCATATGATCAAAGAGACCGTAGATATGTGTGGTATCCGACCATAAACCACTGATATAGCGCCAGACATCCCAGTTCTCTGCCGGCCATGTGCACATAAACTCCCAGGGTTGCCCAGGGCCGGTTCTCCGCCAGAAGGCTCTGCGATGACAGGGCCATCCTAGTTGAACATTGTGGATGCTGTTCCCCATGATGTACCAAACGCCATTGAAGCCCCACACATCTCCTGGCACGGCTTGGGCTGTTTGTGGATCCCCCTCGGGATCCGCGTTCAGTGGAAGGTCCAAACCATGAAAACTGGCGCCTCCATCGGCGGATATGGCGGCACGCGGATCCGTGGCATAGAGAACGCCCATATCAGGCCCGGAAATGACAACTTCGAACGGGGCCGCACGATCCCAGAAGACGGTGTTCCAATCGCTCTGCGTGTAGGGCATGCTGACCTGCGACCAGTTCAATCCGGCATTAATCGTGCGGTAGACGCCGCCCGGCGTGACGGCGAGCAGCACATCGTGATCAGCAGGGTTGACCGCCAGGCTCTTTACCTCGACATTGCCCAGGCCGTTGCTGCGCTGCTCCCAGGAGCCATCGTGGAAGAGCCATACACCGGCGTTGCTGGTTCCTGCTCAGACACGGCTGCCAGGTTCGTCGACCGCCAGAGGAGACTTCTCGCGTGTGCGTGCAGGTGCACGGCGCTCTTGAAGTTTCTGGACCGAAGATGGATGACTGTCAGCGGTAGTAATGGGGTTGGACGAAGCAAAGCTTGAATGTGGTGGGACGGCGCTGGAGGCGATGAGTGAGAGGCAGACGAGCGCCTGGAGGATCACGACAAGCGCCCGCCGCAGGCGCCGGCGATAGCGGCCGATCCTGTGTTTCAGAGGTGGATTCAGCGCGACAGACATGATGGGGTCTCCCCGCGTAATGGTACTTGCGTACTATATTACAGGGAAATGGGTAAAAATCAAAAGATTGGGGAAAGCAGTTATCAGTTATCAGTTTTCAGGTATCAGGAATCAGGGGTCAGGGATCAGGAAGAGCTTGGTGAGAGATCAACAGCACGAGAGCAAGGGTGCGGGGGAGCAGGCGGGCCTGGGAGTTTCGCAGTAGCTCCCCCCTTGCCCCACTGCTCCCATGCTCCCCAACTTCGCTTTTAGCCTCTTGCTGTCAGCTGTTCGCTGTTGGCTGTTCGCTATTATCTGTTAGCTGATAGCTATCTCTGTATCAGCGGCAGCGATAGTTGGTAGCCGATCAACCGGCCGATGATGTCGTTGCTGGTTGTGAAGCAGGATCCAGTCCATGCCACAAGCGCAGTCGGCGCGCCACCCCCTATTGCAGGATATCTCCCGCCGCAGCCCGAAGCAGCTGTAAGCCACCCCACCGAGAACGCGTCCTCCATCACCCCTGTGTTCCCCACCCGGCGCGCAAACACATCCCAGGCGCCATGTCCCGGGAAGTATTCATTCCAGGCCACCGTGTACCCTCCCAGAGCTTCGCTGCTGACGATCGCCGGGCTGAGTTCAACATGACCGGAACTGGTGGCGACATTGACGGTGGTGGACCCATTAAGTTGGACACTTTTTAGGCCAAACTTAGGGAAGACATTTGTTCTGCTTGCATCATCCAGTAGGCCTCCTCAAACTCAACGGGAGTCAGATATCCCAACGATGAATGGATGCGTTTCTTCTC
>DAOUEJ010000202.1:0-6785 GCA_034430615.1 Anaerolineales bacterium
GATTCGAGGGGTAGGATGCCTTCGCTTGGATCAAAGGGGATGGTTTCGCTCGGTGGTGAGAACCATTGGTAATCTACGTAGCGATCGTATACGCGTGAGCGCCAGTAGAATCGCCCTCCATTGCTCGGGAAGCTGGCCGGGGCAACCGTCATCACAAGCCGGTTCACCGGCTGTGTTCCGGCTCCAAGCTGGAGGATATCATCATATTCTGTGCCGGCGACCGCTGCCGGTCCATGAACCGTCCCGATGGCGTCCCCCAAGCGGTCCTTCCATGTATCAAACGGTTGAGAGAGGATCGACCAGACATCCGCCAGCCGCTCACTGCGCGCGAAGGCTGGGGCTCCCCAGGCCAGGAGCACGAGCAAGGCAGCCGCGATGAACCCCGATAGGCTGATCCGCAAATTGATGTCCATCGGCACGCGTGCACGTGCGAACGACCATTGGGATTGTTGGCGATTGAGCTCCATGCGCACCGCCAGGATCAAGGCCAAAAACAAATACCCCCCGAGGAATAGACCGAGCTCAACCTCACCCAGGTAGTAGAACGCAATTACGAGGATCGCCAGCCCGCCTGGCAGCACAGCAATCCACAGGTTTCCCCTGCGGACTGCGCCCCATGCGCTCAGCACGCCGATGACCCAGAACACCAGGCTCATGATCAGGACAAACATGAGCGGGTCCTGGTTGGACTCACCGGTGATGATCACCGATCCAAAGACCGCCAATCGGCCGAGCAGAACGGTGATTTTACGCTGCCAGATCAAGGCCGGATCGAGCGTCGATCCAAGCTGCCGTCCGACGATGAAGAGGCCATAGGCGAAGGCAAACAGCGTCGCCAACCAGCCCGGGAACCGGCTCCGCGCCAGTGCCGCGCTGGACCAGACGCCCAGCAGTGCGATCAGCGGAATGAGGTTTAGATCATCGGCCCATTCCGTCGCCGTGAGCGCCCACGCTGAGAGCAGTGCCATGGCCATCAGCAGCAGGAAGGCCAGCCAATCGAAGGGTTGGCCGTTACGTTTGCCGTTCATCGAATCCCTTTGCGAAGCCCATGCCAGGATTGTACCTGTTCATTGAACCGCCGTGATCGCCTGCTGCTGATCAACTCCGTCACTATGACTACAACAGTGTGGAAATTCCGGTTCACTGCAATGGAAGGCGATTTCCTTGCTGTCTCAAGCCCACCTTGGTATGATCGCGGCGCCATGCGCATGCCCGCCATCCGATCGCTCGAACGCAACCGACTCTACCTGATCCTGGTGGGGATCATCGCCATCACGATCCCCTGCTACTGCGCTGGCTGGATCGCGATCCGCCGAGCTCCACCGCGTGTGAGCCCAACCCCCTCCCCGACAATCACCGATACAGCTTTACCCCTTGCTGCGACCTTGGCACCCAGCAGCACACCAACGATCACAGAAACAGCGACGATCACGCCCACCCGCTTCATCCCACCGACTCCAACAACGACACCAACTGAGACCACCACCCCCACCCCCACAATGACCAACACGCCGAGCCCGACACCAACTCCCACGAACTCACCGACCTTCACCCCGGTTCCATCATCCACCCCAACTACTACGCCCGTTCCATCGGCCACCCCAACCGCCACACCAACTATCGTACCGACGACCGCGACCCAACTACCAACATAACCTAATAGGCACGACATGCTGATATCCGCAGCCACACTGAGGCACGGCACGCGACTTCAGCACCGGCTTTTATCTGAAAACAATCTATGTTGTGGATCGATCTAGAGGACAGAAGTAAGATCGGGAGGCGGTATCAATCCGAGCAGGCTGCCCGGCACCCGCTCGCTGAGCAGTCCCACGATGGCTGTGGAATCACCCTCTTCAGCCAAACGGACGAGCTCATCAATCATCGCTTCAAGCGTGGTTCTGTCCATATCGCCGTTCTCGTCGACCCGGACGATATCGGGGTGTGTCGTATCGCTGTAGAGGAAGCCATCATCCCACAGCGCTTCGCTCAGCTTCTCGCCCGGGCGGATGCCGGTGTACTGGATCTTGATGTCTTTGCCGGGTTCAAGCCCGGAGAGGCGGATCAGATCTTCCGCCAGATCGACGATGCGGATCTGCTCACCCATCTTCAAGACGAACAGATCACCACCGCTGCCCATGCTCGCGGCCTGGAGCACGAGGTGGACCGATTCGGGGATCGTCATGAAGAAGCGTCGCATCTCAGGGTGGGTGATCGTGATTGGACCGCCGCTGGCGATTTGCCTCCGGAAAATGGGGACGATGCTCCCACGGCTGCCGAGGACGTTCCCGAAGCGCACCGTGACAAAGTTGCGCCCTGTGCGCCCGGCCGCATCGCGCACGATCATCTCTGCCACACGTTTTGTGGCGCCCATGACACTCTTCGGCGTAACAGCCTTGTCGGTCGAGATCAGCACCAGCCTTTCGGTTCCGCTGGCGATGGCGGCCTCGATCACATTCTTCGTCCCAAGCACGTTGTTGGTGACAGCCTCCTCGACGTTGATCTCCATCAAGGACACATGTTTATGCGCCGCGGCATGGAAGATCACCTCCGGCCGTAGATCCGAGAAGATATCGTGAATACGATCGACATCGCGCACATCGGCGATGATCGGCAGGATTGGGAGCGACTGGTTATCCTCGCGCAGCTCGAGCAACGCCTCGAAGATGCTGTTTTCGCCATGACCGAGCAGGATCAGCTGGGCCGGGTTCCAGCGTGCCACCTGCCGGCAGAGTTCGAGCCCGATCGATCCACCGGCTCCTGTGATGAGGACCCTGCGGCCGGTTAGCGTGCGGCCGACTGCCTCATCATCGAGCGCTGCCGGCTCTCGCCGCAGCAGGTCGTCGATGTCAACCTCCCGCAAGCGGCTCACGCTCACCTTTCCCCCGATCAATTCATAGATGCCGCGCATGGTGCGGAAGGGGATGCCTTTAGCACGGCACTCGTCCGTAAG
Organism: Anaerolineales bacterium; assembly: GCA_034430615.1. GTDB lineage: Bacteria > Chloroflexota > Anaerolineae > Anaerolineales > E44-bin32 > E44-bin32. Next base: position 2,954 of record DAOUEJ010000202.1, read on the forward strand.
CAAACGGACGATATGACCGGGCGCGGTCGGGATGGCGATCACCACTTCATCGGCGACGGTGCGTTCGACGACCTCATTCACCATCCCCAGGCCGCCCATGACCTTGATCCCGTGGATTTCCATACCTTTCTTTTCGGGATCATCATCCACGAAGGCAACCGGGACCATGTGCAGCTGCGGGTTGCGCTGCATCTCGCGCAGCACAAGTACACCGGCATCGCCGGCGCCGGCGATCACCACCCTGCGCCGGCCGGAGCCACCGTCTGCCTTCTGGGAGATCTGGCCGCTCTCCGCAAGGAGGCGAATGACGATTCTCAGCCCACCCACGCTGAAGAGCGAGAGCAGCCAATCGATGCCGATGACCGAGCGCGGAAAGCCAACCGAGAACCCTCCCAGACTCCTGACCAGTACTACCAGGACGCCTACGGCAGCCGAGGCTGTTAGGGTAGCGAGGAAGATCAGGCGCAGCTCGCGCACGCTGGCGTAAACCCAGTAGCGACGGTAGAGGCCGAAGAAATAATAAACGACCGGCTTTATCAGGAGGGCGATCACTACCATCGTCAGGGCAGAGGGGAGATAGAAGCTAAAGACCGGGCCGACATCTAGGCGCAATGCAAAGCTGGCCAAAACCGACATGACAATCATGAATAGGTCGGCCAAGAGCAGAGAGCGGTTGCGGATTTGGAGCAGTGGTTTCATCTCAGGTCAAGCTCGGTTTGTCCTGAACCATTCTAACGTATCCGCCAGACCTTCTTCCAAGGCGGTCTCCGGGTGATATCCCAACGCTGTCCGAGCTTTCTCGATGTTGGCTTGCGATAATCGCACATCGCCCAGACGGGAAGGCCCGAATTGTACCTCCGGCGCATCTGGATAGAAACCCTGCAAGATTCCGGCCAGGTCCACGATCGAGATCGAGCGGCCACCGGCGATGTTATACACAGCACCGGCAGCAGTGGGCACCTCCATCACCGGCAGGCAGACGTGGGCCACACCATCCACATAGACAAAGTCGCGCTTTTACTGGCCGTCCCTGAGGAGGGCAATGCCCCTACCTTGTTCCAGGTCGTGGATAACTTGGGGGATCATAGACTTGCAGGATAAATCAAGCGATTGCCACGTCCCGGAGACATTGCTGATTCAACCCTCGTGAGGAGGGCGACATCATGTACCCTGAATTTCCTCGGAGCTGACGCAATCTTCCGTCAACCGGGAATAACACCAAAGCTCGACATATCCGCCAACTTAGGACAGACAGCCGGGATGATGAAAGTTCCAGGTCACTCGCACAAGATTTCCTTGAGGTATGCTTGATGGCCATGATCTGGTAAGGCAGTGTCACTTAGGTAGTCGCACTGGCGATGCCTGACAACTTCAACATCTCGAATCCACAGAGCTGTCCTTTCTGCGTCTTCATTCCGATCTTCCATCACAAGTCCCTTTAGGAAAGGCATCCATTCGGACCTGTCGATTGGCTTGAAATCCATATCTAATGCATGGTCATAGAATTGAGCAACACTCGCCCAATTCCCCCTTTGAGCTTCCAAGGAAGCCTTTTGGAAAAAGTAGCACCACCTATGCTCTGGCTCAACACCGAAAATCAACGAAGGTGGAAGACTTGGGGGGGAATTGACAATGATTTGATCCATGTTTGATATTCGCCTGGTCGTGTAAAGCATACCAGAGGTAATTTGTGGAAAGACAGGATCATCCCCATCGATAACATGCCAACAGGAACTTCGCGCAGGCCTTGTGAGGATAAGGCTGTGGAAAAAGTCACGTTGAAATTCAAAAACGTTCCTTACATCCCGCGTTTCAGTTACACCCACACGGATTTTTTCGAGTGTCTCCGGTGTAAATATCTCTGATCGGATCCGGACCGAGTCGCCATCCGGATCGTAGACCAGGTTGGCAGGGCCCCAGATCTCGTAATCTTCATAAAAACCTTCTTCGGGCATCTCAACGAGTAATACGGTTCCATCTTCGAGCTGCGGTGCACGCCAACTCAACTGCCACCAGAGATCACGCTGGTCTTCCCAGAAATCGGCCCAATGGACGGCATTGCCGTAATGAGTCGCAATCGCAATACCTATGAGTAAGGCATAAAGAGTTACTTTATGCCTGGATCTAACTAGCCCCGAGATCGTTCCAACCAGGAACACCGCCACACCAGCGCTGGCCTGAAGTGTATATCTGTCATAGCCGCTGTCCCAGCGCACATCCCTTCCAACGGCAACGACTGGCAATAAAGCAGATAGGATGCTGACCCCGCCAACGATAAACATCTCGAGATAATCTCGGCACTCATTTTGAGGAAGCGGTGAGCGCGGGGGTTGAGCTGCCGTGATGTAGAAATATGCGACGTAAACCGCGACCCCAACCAGACATAGAAACCCCGCCATGGCCAAGACTTTCGGCCCTTGCTGGAAGGTGACCGAATTAATTGGAACAGCCCACGCGGAGATTGTGGTTTCGTAGAAGTCAATGCCGAGAAACAACAGACGTTTTAGGATCACCTTGACGGGATCGGAGTCATAGGCTGAGAATACGTAATCAACGTTCATGCCCACGCGACCGCTCTCGAACACGAATAGACGCCACGCCAGATGCAATAATATTAGAACAAGGTAGGGAGACCAATCCCGAAGGAGTTGTAAGAATGTTCCCTGGTGGGGTCTACTCTCGCCTCGCCAAGCGTACATTCCGATGATCAGTAATCTTAATCCTTCCAACCCGATCATGAACTCGAAGAGAAACCAATACCCAACAGCTGAAATGATCGCTATGACCGAGAAAAGAATCTTCAATCCCTTCTTCGTAGCTTGAAGGGAAGCTGCTGTCAGACAAATGGAGAGAACGCCAAGCGTGTAGGTAGTAATATGATTTGAATACGTATTTGCGTTAGCCCATTGTAAAAAGCCCGGGTAAAGGAACATGACAATTGCTGCTGTCGAGGTTTCGATATTATGCCTTGGCCATAACCTTCGAACTAACCAGAGAAATGCAAGTGCGCCTATTGTTCGAATGCAGAAGGAGTATAGTTGCCAGGATAACGGATCCTCCCCCAACAACCGATACGAGCCTGCGTTTAGATACCCCACCAGAGGTCTATCAAAGGCAAAAAGGTCGATGATGCTCTGAGGTCCAAGCGCATGGCCAGCCCAGAGTATGTACCAATCGTCACGGTAGAAGCCCAACTTATGAAGTAGTGGGGTATAGGAAATAAATCCAAGGATTAACATAGTTCCATAAGCAAACCATGGCTCATGGCGTTCATATTCAGCTACTAATCGAAGGTAGATTCTTTTCATGATTATGAGGCGCATTCACCATAACTATCCCTTGCAGCTTCTTTCCCAGGGTAGTACACCATTATAGATAGATCTTCTTTCACCTCACAACTGGATCGAAACCTGCGCTATTAGCAATGAAGGGAAGCACGGATAGTTTTATCGTACTAGCTTACACTCAACCTCGGCGACGGGGATACAGGCCAAAGAAATAGCGGATCCTTGGTTTGAGGAGCAGGGTGATGAGAACGATCGCCTTGGTCAAAGGCAGTTAGAATCTAGAGACCAGGCCAATGTCAAGACACGCTTCCAAGCCGGCCATCACCGTCACGCTAATCATCAGGTTGGTCAGGAGCAGCTGGCAGTTTCGTCATTCGTTAGCTGTGTCTGCGTTTGAACCATTCTACCGTCTTGGCCAGCCCATCTTCAAATGCGGTCTGCGGGCGATATCCTAATGTTGCTTGAGCCTGCTCAATGCTGGCAAGTGAGTCACGCACATCGCCCGGACGCGAAGGCCCGAATTGTACCTCTCGAGCACCCGGATA
>DAOUEJ010000203.1:0-76225 GCA_034430615.1 Anaerolineales bacterium
AGGAAGAAATGGTCATAAGGGCCAAGTGACCAGGGTGGGGCGTAGGGCGGTGGGCGCCAGGTCGTTTCTGGTTCGGGAAGCGCCGTTGGAAAAATGAGCGGGCGCGCCGGTGCCGGAACCTGGAGTTCAAACCTGCTGCCCTCTACCGCAGCCCCCAACACCTCGGCTGCTGTGGGTGAGGGGGTTGGGTCGGGAGGCGCCTGCACGAGTTCGGGTACAACCGGCGCGGGTTGAGGCAGGCAGGCCGCCAGCACAACTGCCAAAATCAAAACGATCGATGATTGCCTGGTTGGTTTTCGGTCCATCAATCTCGCCTGCGGCACATACTGCGGACGACACCCCGATTAAAACCCACCCATCGCTCTGCTTCTATAGGAAACCTGGATGAGTGTCGGGGCTAGTACTCGAGCTGCTTTGCTGATCAGTTCAATGCAAGTTCAATGCCATCCGCAGCTTGACCCTCGAATAGCGGGCTGGTATGATGCCGCCCCGGAGCCTATCGTCATGCTGTTCCGACCCAACAAACGCATGCGCCACCCCGGCGCAACAATCTTGAATGTGCTTGCGGTGGTCTTTGTGCTTGCAAGCGTGGCCAGCTGCGCTCCGTCCACGTCTTCAAGCGCCGCGACTCCATCCCCGACGGCGGAAAGCCCGCTGCCCACTCCCGACCCAGCGATCCTGCCGGAGTTTACACCACTTGCCAGGCGGGTCGGTCTACAACGCCAGACGACCTTACACACGAACATGCCCGATCGTCCACGTCTGGACGTGATCAAGTACCTGGTAGGCACAGGGGATACACTCTTCGGGATCGCCGAGAAGTTCGGACTCGATCCGCAATCCGTGCTCTGGGGAAACTGGGACACGCTTGAGCAGGACCCGCACACCCTGCAGCCAGGTCAAGAACTAAACATTCCTCCCGTCGATGGTGTGCTGTATGAGTGGAGCGCTGGCGAAACCCTGTACAGCGTAGCCAAAGCTTTCAAGACCACCCCGGAAGATATCCTGGAATGGCCGGGCAACCACCTCTCGTTCAGCGTGGATTACAACGACCCTCAGATCGAACCCGGGACGCTGATCGTCATCCCGGACGGCCGGCGCGATTTGCCCAGCTGGCAGATGGTTGCGATTACGCGTGCCAACCCGGCGGCAGCCAGCATTCTCGGACCCGGCTACTGCGGCTCGGTCTCGAGCGGAGCGATCGGGAACGGGAGCTTCAGCTGGCCAACGTCTTCCCACTGGCTCTCCGGCTACAACTTCATCCCTGGGCTGCATGAGGCGATCGACATTGGCGGCAGCATTGGCAACCTGATAACCGCTTCCGATTCGGGCGTCATCGTCTACGCCGGCTGGAATAACTACGGCTATGGCAACGTCGTGGTGATTGACCATGGAACTGGCTGGCAGACGCTCTACGCTCACCTGGATACGGTCAGCGTTGGATGCGGACAATCGGTTTTCCAGGGTGGCCCGATTGGGACAATGGGCACGACTGGGAACTCGAGTGGGCCGCACCTGCATTTCGAGATGCGCAGCGATATCTGGGGCCGGGTCAACCCGCTCAACTACCTGCCTTGATTGCCGTTTAACAGAGCTCGCCCAGTGGCGCGGTGATCACGCCCCCACCCGAATGATTATCAAACAATCGCACAACTGTAGGGGCGCACGGCCGTGCGCCCCTACGGGAATTTATCTTTCCCACGTCAGGATGGTGATCAAAAACCCTCTGTAGTAGAGTCATCCCGACATCAAACTATTTATTGAGGCAACCTGATGAAGGACTTGTTCCTGCTCGATCCCAATGTGATCTACCTTAACCACGGCTCCTTCGGCGCTTGCCCGTTGCCTGTCTTCGAAGCCTATCAACGCTGGCAGTTGGAGCTGGAACGCCAACCAGTGGCCTTTCTTGGCCGGCGCGCGCGGGAGTTAATGGCCACTGCCCGGCGCTCACTGGCCGGTTACCTCGGCTGCGCTGCGGATAATCTGGTCTACTTCCCCAACCCAACCACGGCGATCAACATGGTCGCCCGTAGCCTGGGCCTGAAGCAGGGGGATGAAATCCTTACCAGCGATCATGAGTACGGCGCCATGGACCGCACCTGGCGTTTTATCTGTCAGAAACGGGGAGCGACCTACCTCCGGCAGGCGATATCCATCCCGCTCGGCGAGCCGGGTAAGATCGTTAGCCAGTTGTGGGCCGGCGTAAACGATCGCACGCGGGTGATCTTCCTCAGCCACATCACCAGCCCGACTGCATTACGTTTCCCGGTCGAGGCTGTCTGTGAGCGGGCCCGCCAGGAAGGCATTCTCACTATCATCGACGGGGCGCACGCGCCTGGCCAGCTTGATCTGAACCTGGAGCAGATCGGGGCAGATATATACACAGGTGCGTGCCACAAGTGGCTCTGTGCACCGAAGGGTTCAGCTTTCCTGTATGCGCGCCCAGAGGTGCAGGCAAACCTCGAGCCGCTGGTCGTCAGCTGGGGTTGGGAACCAGAGACCCCTGGTCCATCGCCATTCATCGATCAGCACGAGTGGCAGGGAACACGCGATATTGCTGCTTATCTCAGTACACCCTCTGCGATTGCATTCCAGAAGCTGAACGACTGGCCGGTTGTCCGGCGGCGCTGCAACCAGATGGCGCAGGATCTCCAAGCGCGCCTATGTGCGGAATTTGACATGCAGAAGTTGAACCCGGCCGGTGTACCGGCGCCGATGCAGATGTTCAGCGTGCAGCTCCCCGAAGTGGATCCTGAAGAACTGCAGCGGTCTCTATTGGATGAATACAATATCGAGGTCGTCGCCTTGAGTTGGAAGAATCGGCCGCTGCTGCGGGTTTCACTGCAGGCATACAACGACGATGCCGATACCGAGGCGTTGATCAGCGCCCTTCACGAACTGCTTCACTGAGTTCACGAGCTTGACGCCGGCACGCTCTACCACCAGAATTACCTTCATGCGAAGGCGCAAGATCGATTGGACGACCGTCTTCCTCTCACTTGTGGCGCTTGGCCTTGCGGTAGTCGCCTGGGTACGCGGCGGTTCTGCTTTGGCACTCACCGGACTAAAATCGGGCGGCGAGACGCTGCTCAGCGTGACTCCACTGCTGCTGGCAGCCTTCCTGATCGCGGGCCTGACTCAAGTGCTTGTCTCGCGCCAGATGGTCGAGCGCTGGCTAAGCACCAGCGCGGGTTGGCGTGGCATCCTACTGGCGTGTGTCGGCGGAGCACTGATCCCCGGCGGGCCGTATGTGTATTACCCGATCGCTGGAAGCCTACTTAAATCGGGCGCCGGGCTGGGCGTACTGATCGCCTTTGTGTCGGCCAAGAACCTGTGGTCGGTCACCCGCCTGCCCTACGAATTTGCCTTACTGGGCCCGAAGCTCACACTGCTGCGCTTCAGCTTCACCTTCATCATCCCCCCGCTGCTCGGCTTTGGTGCGGAAGCGCTCTTCGGGCGTCTGATCGACCGCATACGGGAAACCGCACCATGACCTCGGCCACGTTGATTTTGATCGTACTCGCCCTGGCTCTCCTGTCCTTCGCCTACCGCCGGCAGGATGGCAGCCACCGGCGGGCCTTTGTCATCGGCTGGTCCACAATGCGCCGCACGCTGCCGCTGTTGATCGTAGCCTTCATCATCGTCGGGTACGTCAACGCACTTGAACCACAGGCACTGGTGCGCTCGTGGATCGGACCCGGCACCGGGCTGAAAGGGGTCTTCATCGGGATAGCCGCCGGCTTGCTCCTCCCGGGCGGCCCGTATGTTGTTTTCCCGCTGATCGGCTCTATCTACCGCTCTGGGGCCGGCCTTGGACCTACCCTGGCGATGATCACATCCTGGTCCACGCTAGCGCTACTCTCGGTCTCATTTGAGCTCCCCTTCATGGGCTGGCGATTCAGCTTGCTTCGGCTGAGCCTTGGCTTGGGCATGCCGATCCTGATTGGCCTGTTGGCTTCCGCCCTCCCCAGTGCGTGAATTCATACTTCTCTAATCGATTTCTAACCTCAACGCGATAGATTCCATCACGGTGTAGGATGCGGTCTGTCTGTAATTGACCGTAAACTCCCCTGCCCGGTCAAACTTGGCGCCTTTCGAGGGGCGCAAGTGGAGGTTTATTCGATGGTGCACAAACGATCAACCCTGGTGGGCTTAGCGATCAGCGGCCTGCTCATTGCCGTAATGCTGGGCGCCTGCGCACCCGCAGTCCCCGGCACCGCAGAAGCAGTAACCCAGCCCCAAACCGCGATCGTGTCGGTCAATACCGTCAGCGATCTCGATGCATTGCTCGCCAATCTATACGACGAGGTCAACCCTTCCGTCGTGAACATCCAGGTTCGTCAGCGAGGCGGGGCATTGTTCCAGCAAATGCCAAGCATACCCGGTATGCCAGATTTTCCGCTTCCCACGCCCGAATCGCCTGATAGCGGGTTTGTCTTTGCCCAGGGCTCGGGCTTTGTCTACGATACTCAGGGATATATCGTCACCAACTACCACGTCGTTGAAGGCGCCGACAAGGTGACGGTCGTGTTCGCCGATGGCCTGAGCCAATCGGCTGAGATCGTCGGCACTGATCCCGACAGCGATCTAGCCGTGATCAAGGTCGCTTCGCTGCCGGAGGGGGTTCAAGCCCTGCCGCTCGCCGATTCGAGCCAGCTGCGCGTGGGCCAATCTGTCGTGGCGATCGGCAACCCATTTGGGCTGGCGGGCACGATGACGACCGGCATCGTCAGCGCGCTCGGACGCACGCTGCCCTCACAGTCAGTCACCACAAACGGGGGACGCTTCAACATCCCCAACGTGATCCAAACTGACGCTGCCATCAATCCCGGCAACTCCGGCGGGCCGCTGCTCAATTTGCGGGGCGAGGTGATCGGCGTCAATACGGCGATCGAATCGAACATAAGCCAGTTCTCCGGTGTCGGTTTCGCCGTTCCGGCCGACAACGTTGCCCGGGTGATCCCGGTTCTCATCACCGAAGGCAACTACGCTCACCCCTGGTTGGGTATTGCCGGTACCAACCTCACGCCCGAACTGCGTGATGCGATGACCCTTGCTCCTGATCAGACAGGCATACTCGTCATCAGCATTGACGAGAACGGACCCGCCCAGGCAGCTGGGCTGCAGGGCAGCGACGAGAATACAGAGATCGACGGCGCTCCGGTCCAAATCGGTGGCGACTTGATCGTCGGGATTGATAAAGTAGAGGTGCGCGACTTCGATGACCTGCTTGCGTACTTGAGCGGAGAGACATCCGTAGGCCAGCAGGTCACACTGCATTTGCTGCGTGACTTGAACCCGCTCGATCTCGAGGTTACGCTGGGCTCGCGGCCGATTTCACAGGGGTAACAACCAGGTAGCCAAGATTTAATGTAAAAACGCGGCCCGGATCCAGGCCGCGTTTTTATTGTCGTACCCCAAACGGGTTTCGATTTTCGTTACCTCGAGTTACACAGCCGCAACCTCTGGCTGGGCTGTTTTCTCCTCGATCGGTGTTGTCGCCCGGATAAACCCGACGAACATCAGGATCGCACCAAACAACTCGCTTATGTAGAGGGCACCGCTGATGCCCATGCGGCTGAACGCACCACCAAAGGCCGGCAGCATCGCCCCGGCCGCGATCAGGATATTGCCCAGGGTGCGGTGCAGCAGCACCCTTTTCCGCCAGAAGATCCAGGCGGAGTAGACTGCTCCACCCACGAGCATGACGGTGCCATACAGGTTGAAGATCGGCGTCAGGCCGCGTACTCCGGGAGTGATGATCGCGTGCCCGCTCATCTCGCTCCCCGTGTGCAGGCTACTGGTCATCAGCCCGGGATCCAGCTCGGCGCCAAAAACCCTGATCAGCCCATAAATCGATCCGATGGATAAAAGCAGCATGAACCCATTGGCCCAACTCCGTCGGGCCAGCAAGTACACCGTCCCCTGTCCCAGCCAGGCCGCCACCAGTATGGCACCGAACAGGTACCACAAACGGAAGACCAATGGGTTCCAGCCGAAGGCGCCGTAGTAGCCCTCGCTGAAACCACCGATGGCATAGAAAACCATCCCGATCCCCCACAGGAGCAGGTGCGGCTTCCTGCTTTTTGCATAACGGCGGAAGACGAAGACGGCGAAGACGATGCTGATTGCGCTCGACAAGAACGGCACGAAAGTATTCAGTAGCGTCATACAAGTTCCTCCAGAGATGCTTGACTGTACCTAAGCGCGGGCAGGCTCAACCCGCACTGGGCAGCCAGCCCAGGACAACCGCAAAAATAATCAAAACGAGTAGCACGACGCCCCCCCCCAGGATCCACAGGATGACCGGGATGATCTTCTCCCAGACCGGGGGGTATTCGCGGCCGTTGCCGGTTTGCTTGCCCTGGTTACTCACGACGGCGATTATAAGCCTCCTTCGAGGGTCACGGCGTCCGCTCATGGCAAGCGCTCTAATTCGGACCATCTGACCAAGCGCGGCGTGGCCTGTTGTGGCATTACCACGATGGTTGACCCCCTTGAGAGGAAACTTAGCGCTGGATTAAGATTCGCTGAGAGTTTAGACGGGTTCTGGTTCAAGCCCTGGGTGCGCAGATGCCTCCCGGTCCCGCATGCCGCACAAAATAGAACTGGCGCTAGTCACCCTGCCAGACACGCGTTTCGGGCACAAAAGCAACCCACGCAAACCAGAAATGCTCTCCGGCCGGCAGGCGCATGAGGGATTTGCCCGCCAGCGGACCCTGCTCAGCTTCCCCGAGGATGTTCCAGGTAGAGCCGGTTTCCCGGTCCTGGAAGACGTCAATGCTAATAATGAAGTTCAGAATCCGGCCATCGACGAGGCGCGAGAATGCTCCCGACGAACCCGTATCGGGCCCATTATTGCCAAATGTCGATACGGTTCCCTCTTTCCAGAAGATGACCACCGGCTTGCCTGCAACTTCATCGTTGACGACCTGCAGCTCATTTAGCCTGCTGAACGGGTACGCGCTGTAGGTGCCGTCCAGTTCAAACGCCACCACGCGCTCCATGGGGGCCAGGCGTTCGTCGCCGATCTCCGCCGGGAAGAATGGACTGCTTGTGATGCTGTCGTAGCCCGGGTACGGATTGCGGCCGTAGTCGCGGGCGTGCCCGGTCTTGCGCGAGAGTACTTCTCCATCGGGGTGCGCTGCTTTGAAATCCGACCAGGCAATGATCTGGGAGGGGAGGATCTCGAGCATCATGCCGGTCAGTTCCCCGACGATCGCTTCGCCGGTGAATTGCTGCCACCAGGAGAAGGTCTGGCGGTCGTACATCACCAAATCCGAGTTGCGTAGGTTGCCGGTGGTGCCGAAGTCCAACACCGTTCCATTGGGGAGCGTGCTACGAAAGGCGAGCGTGGCATTACACAGCGGGCAGAAGGGGAGCGCCACCGGTTCCCCACCGACGACGTCGTTCACAATCTCGTGCCAGATCAGGATCGCCAGCGGGTAGGCCCGGGCCTTCCCCTGCCACTCGAAGATCATCACCGGCCAATTCTCTCCGAGCCACGCGTCCGCATCAGAGACGCTCTCAAAAACCGGGGTGTCGATAGCCGGGATGCCGTCCGGGCGCGGGTTGCCGTTGAAGATTTCACTGTAGGGGAGGCTGTGCTTGCAGAAGTCCGTCCGCCCTTCCCAGAACGACAGCGGGAAATTAAGGCTGCTCCCTTCGAAGGGGTCGTCGCAACTAGCCTCGACTTCGGTGCTCGACTTTGCTGTGGAGATGGGCGGTTGGACAGGGACGGGTGTTTCATCTGAACCACCGGGCGTGACTGCGGGCGAGCAAGCGCCGGCAAGCAGCACCATTCCCAAAAGAATCAATATTCTGACTGGTGGCCGCATGTCGCTTGTCCTTTCCTTATGAACACTGCCGGCCTGCTCGGGTCATCGTCAGGGCATATGTTGTACTTCTTGCTTGACCACACCGGGTTGAGAGCCAATCTGCATCACGAGCCCACGCCGAATCTGGTCGCCCGGTTTCGGATGTCTTGCATGTCCTCGGACGCTATCGAAGGGGTACTTCTTACGCGAATCGCGCGGACAGCGATCCCTGATTGGGCATATAAACCAATCTCGGTGCATACTAGGTATGCATACTGCGCCACTTCACGGAGGCTTGACAATGCGCCGCTGGAACGGATGGGGAGATACCGGGGTTGAATACCCGTTGCCAGCGGGAGCTCTGGCGTTCCTTACCAAAACATTGGGTGAGGGTAAGGCACCAGTGGACGCCACGATGGACTCGGTGGTTGGGCAGCTTCCGCCCCCGCGCCTCAAAGCGATCAACGGCGTCAGCACCGATCCTGTCGAACGCCTGCTGCACGCACATGGCCAGAGCCTGCCGGATTGGATCGCGCTGCGCTCCGGCCAAATCGGCCCAGCACCGGATGGTGTCGCCTATCCAACTAGCACTGAGCAGGTACACCAGCTCCTGGTCTGGGCAATGCATAAAGGGCTGCAGGTGATACCCTACGGCGGGGGCACAAGCGTCGTCGGGCATATAAACCCGATCGCGGGCGACGCCCCGGTTCTTACCCTCGATCTCACCCGCATGAGCCGCCTGCTGGATCTGGATCAGACCAGCCGGCTGGCACGGTTCGAGGTCGGCATCGCCGGGCCTGCACTCGAACTGCAGCTCAGCCACCACGGCTATACACTCGGGCACTTCCCGCAGTCATGGGAGTACTCCACACTGGGCGGCTGGATCGCCACCCGCTCCAGCGGTCAGCAGTCCTACCGCTACGGCCGTATCGAAGACCTCTTCGCCGGCGGCTCGCTGGAGACACCGACCGGGACTCTCATGCTGCCCAACTTCCCGGCCAGCGCCGCCGGACCCGATCTGCGCCAGCTTGTGCTCGGATCTGAAGGCCGGCTAGGGGTACTGACGGAAGCTACCGTACGCGTTCGCCCTGCCCCTGAACGTGAGCAATTCCTGGGTATTTTCTTCCGCTCCTGGGATGATGGCCTGGCAGCCGCCCGGACACTCATCCAAGAAGACCTCCCGCTCTCCATGCTGCGCCTGAGCGATGAGCGGGAGACAGAGACAACGCTGGCACTCGCCGGGCATGAGCGGCTGCTGGGGTTGGGCCGTAAAGCGCTTAAGGCACTTGGGTACGGAGAGCAGCGCACCTTGATGATCCTCGGTTTAAGTGGAAAGGCTGCTGAAATCGGGCAGACTCGAGCCCGCGCCATGGAAGTGGTGCGCTCCTTTGGAGGTTTAAACACAGGGATCCGGATCGGTGAACAGTGGCGGCGATCACGCTTCAAAACACCCTATCTGCGCAACACCCTCTGGGAGCTGGGCTACGCCCTCGATACTCTGGAGACTGCACTGTCCTGGAGTGCCTTCGACGCCGCTCGTCGGCAGACGCTAGACTCCCTCCAACGGGCCTTTGCCGGGCTATCACGTCCGGCGCTGGTCTTCTCCCACCTGTCTCACGTGTACCAGGATGGAGCGAGCTTTTACATCACCTACCTCTACCCCCGCGGTGATAGTCCTGAGGCAACGCTCGCTGCCTGGCGCAGCGCCAAGGGCGCAGCGAGCGAATCGATACGAGCCTCTGGCGGCACGATCAGCCACCAGCACGGCGTAGGGCTGGACCACCGCCCCTACCTCCAGGACGAGAAGGGCAGGCTCGGCCTGAAGATGCTGCGATCACTCGCCGCTAGTCTCGACCCGGCGGGAATGCTCAATCCTGGAAAGCTGTTTGAAGATCAGCCGTCCGACTCTGGTTAGCGTCCGGCCTTGAGCAGGTCGCGGATTTCGGTCAGAAGTTTGACGTCTGCTGCTGGCTCCAGTTCCGCTGTCGGCTGTGGCTTTTTCTCAAGGCGTGCCACCGAGCGCACGATCATGAATAACGCGAACGCGATGATGACAAAGTTGACGATCGCCTGGATGAAATTCCCGTAGGTGATCGTTGCAGCTCCTGCTTGAATCGTCAGCCCGCTGAAGTCAATCCCGCCGATCAGGATCCCGATGACCGGCATGAGAAGATCATCGACAAGTGATTTGATGATGGCACCGAAGGCGGCGCCGATGATCACGGCGACCGCCAGATCGATGACGCTGCCGCGCTGGATAAAGCTGCGAAATTCCTTGAGCATGTTGGCCTCCTCATTCCCAGTCGTGTCGAATTTGCCTGATTGTAATCACCTTCCAGCGGCTGATCCAGTTGCCCTGAGTCCAGGGGATGCTTTGAATCGCTCACTTATTCCTTTCTGCGGCTATTATTAGGAAGGCGAACGGAGGCCTCAACACACGCTATGTGGACTCGCGGCTGGCGGGATGAAGTCTGGGATCAACTTTCGACCCCCTTCGATGTGATCATCGTCGGTGGGGGCATCACCGGCACCGGGATCCTGCGTGAAGCCACGCGCGCCGGATTGCGCGCTCTGCTCGTTGAACAGGGAGACTTCGCTTCCGGCACATCAAGCCGTTCTTCGAAACTTGTGCATGGTGGACTGCGCTACCTGCGCGACGCCAAGCTGCGCCTGACACTGCTTTCTGTCCAGGAACGCGAACAGTTGTTACGTGAAGGTCGGGGGCTGGTGACCCCGCTCGGCTTCCTGCTCGCCAATTTTGACGATGATGCGGTCCCGCCCTGGGTTTTTGGCCTCGGACTAGTTTTTTATGACCTGATGGGGTTGAGGTGGGGGCATCGCCATTATTCCCCTCCTGGCCTGCGTGCTCTATGCCCGCCCTTAACGAGCCTCGGCCTGCGGGGAGGCTTCCGCTACTTCGATGCACAGACCGACGATGCCCGTCTGGTTCTGCGAGTGCTCCGCGAGGCAGCCGCGGAAGGGGGCATGGCCCTGAACTATGCCGCTGCGGAAAACCTGCTCATCGGTCGCGATGGCCGGGTGCGCGGCATACAACTGTCCGATCGAGAACCACGACCTAGTGGGCGGGCCACGGAGGTATTGGGCAGCGTTGTGATCAACGCCACAGGCGCCTGGGCGGACAACTTGCGTGGGGGGGTGGGTGGAACGCCGCGCCTACGCAAGCTGCGTGGAAGCCATCTCGTCTTTCCCTGGCGGCGCCTGCCGCTCACACGCGCGGTTACCTTTTTGCACCCGGTCGACGGTCGTCCGGTCTTTGCCATACCCTGGGAAGGTGTGACTGTCTTCGGCACGACCGACGTCGACCACGAATTCGCGCTGGAGGAGCAACCAGCAATTGCGCCCGTGGAGGTGGACTATCTGCTGGCTGGCCTGGAGCGCGCCTTCCCCGCCTCACGACTGAACGAGAGGGATGTCCAGTGTACCTTTGCCGGCGTGCGCGGGGTCCTCGATACGGGCAGGGCCGACCCCTCCAAGGAATCACGCGAGCACGTCATGTGGGATGAGCGCGGGCTTCTCACTGTCACCGGTGGGAAGCTGACCACTTTCCGCTCGATGGCGCTTGACGCCCTTAAAGCCGTCAACCAGGCGCTGCCGGGCATCCCCGCTCTCAACCGCAAGACACGCATGCTGGACGCTCTGGACGCAGAAGTGGACCCATCTCTCGCTCTCGAACCGGCGCTGCAAACACGTTTACTCGGACGCTTTGGCCAGGATGCACAGGGAGTCATCAAGTGCTCGCAGGACGCCGAACTCGAATCCATTCATGGTTTGCCGGCAATGTGGGTTGAACTACGCTGGGCGGCCCGTTCAGAAGGCGTTGTCCACCTTGAGGATCTCCTTGTCCGCAGGGTGCGCCTGGCGCTCACGCTTCCCGGAGGCGGAATGGACAATCTGGAAAGGATCCGCTCCATCGTGCAGCCAGAACTTGGCTGGGCAGATCAGCGCTGGGAAGAGGAGGTCGAGACCTACAACAAGGCCTGGCGAGATCAATTCTCGCCCCCTGGCGAAGGCGGGGATTCCCGTGGTCAGCGGTGATGTCCAGGTTGCGCGCCTGTCGCTTTTCTTTTCCGATCCCTATTCGTTCCCTCTGCCGGACGGGCATCGCTTTCCGGTCGAAAAGTATTCGCAGCTCCGCCAGCGCATCCTGGAGAGCGAACTCTCCGGGCTGGTCGACCTGTTGATCCCTGTGCCCGCGTCCGAAGCTCAGTTGGGCCGGGTGCACAGCGCCGGCTACATCCAGAGTGTGCTCCAAGGGACGTTGACAGACACGGAGCTGCGCCGGATCGGGTTTCCCTGGTCGACGGGACTGGTCACGCGTTCACTCTACTCGGTCGGGGGGACGATCGCCGCCTGCCATGCGGCCCTGAGCGCTGGTGTGGCCATGAACCTGGCCGGTGGCACGCACCACGCCCATCGCGACTTTGGCTCCGGATTCTGTGTCTTCAACGACGTTGCCGTAGCGGCACGCGCGGCGCAGGCCGAGTGGGGGACGGGGCCGATCCTGATCATCGACTGCGATGTCCATCAGGGCGACGGGACGGCGAGCATCTTCGAGGATGACCCGTCGGTGTTCACGTTTTCGATCCACGCTGAGCGAAATTTCCCCTTCCGCAAGTCGAGCAGTGACCTTGATCTGCCGCTGCCCGACGGGTGCAGAGATGAAGCCTACCTGGATGCCCTGAGTGGGGTCCTGGACGGCTTATTGCATGAAGTGAAGCCTGATCTTGCCCTCTACCTCGCTGGTGCAGATCCCTATCACGGGGACACGCTGGGCCGCCTGGAGTTATCCAAGGGAGGTTTAGCCACCCGTGACGCTTCTCGTGCTGGCGGCCTGCGCCCGGCGCCAGATCCCGCTGGCCATCGTGCTCTCCGGGGGTTATGCGTCTCAAATTACCGATACCGTCGACATCCACCTTGAGACCGTGCGCAGTGCCCAAAGGCACCTGATTGAGTTCCAGCAAAATTACGCATCGACCCGGCCCGAAGTTGACTGATAAAATGTCAGGACTTATGGAGAAACGAATTCCCTATCAAGGCAAGCTGGTCGCTCTTTTGGTGCTTGCGCTGCTCATGTCCGCGTGCGCCACCGGCGTTGCGACCCCAGCCAGCAGCGCCACATCCTCTATCACAACGCTCGCAATGGAGAATACGCCGACCGCACAACCGTCCCCCAGCCCGCCTGCCACGAAGGCGGCCTGCCCGCCTCTCGACGCGGACATCCAGGAACGGATGCGGCTCATCGAAAGCCAGGTCTCCCAGCTACGCGGGCTCGAGGCCCAGGCCTCCGTCCAGCATTCACTGCTGACACGGGATCAGTTGGCCGAAAAGGTCGAATTGGATCTTCTCGCTGACTACAGCGACCAGGAGGCCGTCCAGGATGCCCGCCTGCTCTTGCTGCTGGGTTTGATCGAACCGGACGTGCCGCTGCGTGAGCTCTACCTTGAACTGCTGGGAGAGCAGGTGGCCGGCTTCTACGACAGCGAGGCGGAAGAATTGGTGATCGTGTGCGATGATGGCTTCAGCGGGGTCGATCAGGTTACTTATGCACACGAATATGTCCACGTGCTCCAGGACCAGGTCTTCGACCTCGAGGCCGGGCTGGAGTACAGTGACGAAGCCTGTCAGGCAAGCGGTGAACGCTGCTTTGCGCTTCAAGCCTTGATCGAGGGCGATGCTTCGCTTCTCCAGGAACAATGGCTTCGAACTTTCGGTCTGGAGCAAGTTCTGCCTGAGTTGCTCGCATTCTTTGACGAATTCGAGATGCCGGTCTTCGATGCCGCTCCAACCTATATCCAGGCCGAACTCACCTTCCCTTACCTTGAGGGCTTAACCTTTACCCGGGCTCTTTACCTTTCGGGCGGCTGGGCCGCAGTGGATGCTGCCTACCGCAACCCGCCCGTCTCAAGTGAGCAAATCCTGCACCCGGATCGCTACCCGCGTGACCTGCCCGTCACCTTTGACCCTCCCGACCTGGCGGGGGTTCTGGGTTCGGATTGGTCGGAACTGGTAAGCGACTCGCTCGGTGAATGGGTAACGCGCACGATGTTGCAGGAGTCCCTTGAACCCGGTGAGGCTGTCACCGCAGCCGAGGGCTGGGGCGGTGATTTTATTCTTGTCTACGAATCGGGCGATTCGGATCGCTTCGCTCTTGTCTTGCTCACCCAATGGGATACAGTTCGTGATGCGCGCGAATTTGCAGATGCATTCGGGACCTACGGGGACCGCCGCTTCGGGGAAGCCAGCGAATCATCCCCGTCCGAGTCTGTCTGGCATACCAACGATACAAGCAGCCGCTTCCTGCGTAAGTCCAACCAAACCCTTTGGCTACTCACCCCGGACGCAGACACGCTTGCACTGCTTTCAGACGCGATCACCCTTCCGATATGGCCGACTCCCTAGAGCGCGGCCTGGATATTAAACGCATCCAAGCGATCTGCTTTGATATCGATGGAACCCTGGCCGACACCGACGACGCCTATATTCAGCGAGTAGCCCGCTGGCTCACGCCATTTCGACGCCTGCTGCGCGACGGCGATCCGGTGGTAGCGGCACGGCGCCTGGTGATGGCCATCGAATCCCCGGCCAATTCCTTCGTGGCTTGGCTCGATCGCCTTCATCTGGACCAAATCCTCGGGCCTGCCGCCAACGCTCTCTACCGGCTGCGGGGTGCGTCGGCAACTCCGGAACCCGAGCTCGTCCCGGGCACCCGTGAGGCCGTCCAGCGCCTGGTGCAACGTTTCCCGCTTGCGATCTGCACTGCACGTGACCAGGCCAGCGCCCACGCTTTCCTCGTCAACCAGGGTCTGGAGACGCTCTTTGCTTGCGTTGCCACGGCGCGATCGGCGCGTCGGGCGAAACCGCATCCGGCGCCGGTGGCCTGGGTTTGCGAGCAACTTGGCCTCCCGCCGCGCGCTCTCCTTATGGTGGGGGATACGGTCGTCGATATCCTCGCCGGCCGCCGGGCGGGTGCACAAACCGTTGGTTTGCTGTGTGGCTTTGGAGAGCTTGAGGAGCTGCAAGCTGCGGGAGCAGATCTCATCCTCGACAACCCCGCCCAATTGGTTGGCTTGCTCCTGGCTTAGTTCCCTTACCGATAACAGAGACCTGCGGCTCGCTCACCAAGCGGCGAGCGTCCGCATTCCTCCGAGGTCACATTGCAAGCTTGAGCAATGCCGGTGGTACCCAGAACTGCCCATAACCAAATAGCGAAAGCCCCAGTGAGCCAAACAGTACCGCAACCCCGAATGCCATAAGTGCATAGTCGCGGGGGCGATAGTTGAGCTGGATCAGCCAGGTTCGCGGGCCGGTTCCGAAGGCGCGCAGATCCATGGCATCGATGATGTCTTCGCTGCCCGAGATCGCCCGGATTGTCACCGGCACCAGGATCGGCGCCAGCTTGCGCACTTGCGCAATCAAGCCTCCCTGGAGTTTCTCTAATTCGTAACCGCGCGCTTTCTGCGCGTCCATCGTGAGTTGGAAATCGCGGCCAAAGGTGGGGATAAAGCGCATCGTCAGGTCCATGGCATAGGCGATCTTGTCCGGGAGCCCGAGCCGGCGGAAGGCAACACCGTAGTGCGCCGGGTTGATCGAATAGGGGATGAGGATGGTGGTGCTGGCCAGGCTGAAGACGCGCGCCAGTTGGCCGAGGGCGAATATGATCCGCTCGGCGCTGATATTCAGCGTTGGCCGCCAGCCGAAGATCTCAAACCCAGCCTGATAAGTCCTCAGGATATGCTCCTCTACGTATACCTCCACGCCGCCCCGCCCGGTCAGGAAGGTCAGCAGGGCGAAGAAGGTAATGAACGCTCCAATAAACAACCACGTTCGGCGCGACTCGCGGAAGGTGATCCCCGAGCGCAGCACCACAACCAGTGCGATGATGGCGAAGAAAGCCAGGAAGCGCACATCCCAGAAGAAGAGCGTGGATATGACGAAGCAGAAATAGAAGATGAACCAGGCTGAAGGGTCAAAGCCCTGGATGAGGGAGTTGCGTTCACGATAGCGCCAGGTGACGAGCATGCTGCCGGTGAGCGGGGGAGGGATGCGGGCGCGCCCCTCCCCCGCCGAACTATCAGCGGCCGGTCTGGCGCTGAACCGAGTTGTAGGCGCCGACGAGCAAAGGCACCAGGATCGCAGCGAAGATCATGTTGGGCCCTGCTGCTGGCAGGAACTCGCCCACGATCGCCACCGACGGGGAGAAACCGTTAATCCAGATGTCGGACAACGCGGCAAAACCGATGCCGATGAAGTTACCCAGCATGGACCAGATCACGGCCGATGCTAGATCGACGTTGTCCTTGAAGAACATGCGCACCAAGAGGACCAGCACAAAGCCAACAACGGCCGAGAGGCCGGCGAAGGCAGAGATGGTGGCGTCGCCGAAGATACCAGCGTCGGGATCAAAGAACATCATATTGGAAAGATCCCGGTTGAAGATCCAGAGCAGCGTGGCAACCGCGGCCAGGCCGGTGCTGATATAAAGCACGCTGTTCATGGCCTTCTTCTTGTCGATATAAAGTGCGGCCATGCCGGAGATCATGCCCACCAGGCCGTTCGCCACGCTCCACTGCGGCGAGAGACCGAAGCCGGTCAGCGCATCACCGAACATATTGCCAACCGCACCGGTGAAAAAGCCCACGACCGGGCCAAAGGCGTAGCCAAAGAACATGGGGATGGAGATCGCCGGACGCAATGAGACCTGGCTCACCGAAGGGACTACGAACACCGTCCCGTTGAACAGGTATGAGAAGACTGCGTACAGGGCGGCCCCGATAGCCATGTAGACTACCTCGCGCGTGCCGACGGTCCAGGCCGCATTCTGGCGGGTAAACCAGTAGACTGCGAATACGATCAACAGTCCGATGGCGACGAAGACGAAGCGCAGCAGGGCGGTTTCATCCAGTTGAAGGTCTGGGTTGAGTGACGGACCCAACCAGGCAACCAGGATGAAGACGACCAGGACTGCAATCAGTGATAGGGCTACGGACGTCGGTTTCGTGCCGTTCATGATTTCCTCCTCCGGTTCACGTCGTGAACCAGGCGATTAATACTACGGGGCGAGCACACGATCATGCCCCGGCATGCGCCAGTGCTTCTGCGCGCATGAACTTGCCCGTTTGATCATACATCTCGATGTTCAAAGCCAGCAGAGAGGTCGGTACGAGCCGGCACGCCTCGAGCCGGGTGCGATCGAGCAGCACCTCCTCCGGCGGGCCATCAGCGATCAACCTCCCTTCGCTGACCAGCAGCACCCGGTTGGCGTATACCACCGCCAGGTCGATATCGTGCGTGATGAAAAGAATGGCATCGAAGCCGGGTATGCTCAAAATCGAATCCATGAAATCCATATAGTTGCGGTAATCCTGCCCTGCCGTTGGCTCGTCCATAACAAGGATGCGTGATCGCATGGCGAGTACGGCGGCGATGCTTACGCGCTTCTGCTGGCCAAACGATAACGCAAGCGGGGGGTCATTTTCCATACCTCCCAGGTTCATGATCTCGATTGCCTGTTCCACCTCCTTCTCGATTTCTGTGCGCGTGTGTCCCAGGTTCTTGGGGCCGAAGGAAAGCTCCTCGGTCACCGTCGGCGCGAAGAGCATGTGACTTGGGCTCTGGAAGACATACCCCAGTTCGCTGGCAATCTGCGCCACGCTCTGCTTATCGGTTCGCTGACCCCCAATCCAGACTTCCCCGGCGCTGGGTTTGAGCAACCCGATGGCGTGCTTGACGAGCGTCGTCTTCCCGGCCCCGTTTGCACCCAGGACAGCGATTACGTCACCCGTTTCGATGTGGAAATGCATGTCCTTGAGCACTTGCCGGGTATCGTCATAGGCGAAATCGACATGTTCAAAGCGTACGAGTGGTGCGGACTGCCTCTCCGGTCGGTGAGCGGCGTCGACGGCCGGGGCCTGAGGAGCTTTGCGGGCTAACTGCAGTACGCTGCTGGCGGGGAGCTTGATCTCCCGGTAGTCAACGGCTCCGGTCAGCCCTTCCGGTGAGCCTTCGTAGCGGATCTTCCCCCCATCTATAAAGATGACTCGCTCTGGTTCGATCTTGAAAACATCCTCGACGCGGTGCTCGACGATCAGAATCGACATGCCCTCGTCTGCTAGATCCCGGATCATGTGCAGCGCATCCAGGGCGCTGGCCGGATCGAGGCTTGCCAGGGGTTCGTCCAACAGCAGCAGTGAGGGGTGCATGGCGAGAACCCCGGCCAGCGCTACTTTTTGTTTCTCCCCGCCCGAGAGTAGAAAGGTTTCCCGATCCCGCAGATGGGTGATGCGCAGCCTTTCCAGCGCTCGCTCGGCACGCTCAAGGATCACTTCGCGGGCGAAACCAAGATTCTCCAGCCCGAAGGCGACTTCGTTGATGACTTTCGTACCCAGGATTTGGCGTTCGGGGTCCTGCAGGACTGTACCAACGGACTGCGAGATACGGGCCAAGCTGAAGTCACGGATATCCTCGCCGCAGATCCTGATCGTGCCAGTCAATTCACCCTTATACGAGCGTGGGATAAGTCCGTTGATGCAGCGGGCGAGGGTTGTCTTGCCGCAGCCGCTCGGCCCAGCAACCAGCAAGACCTCGCCTGCGCGCAGGTGTAGGTTAATCTTTTCCAGGGCTAGTTCATCCCGGTCTCGGTATTTAAACCACAGGTCTTTAACCTGAAGTGGTATGGAGTCTATCACGCAGGAATAGTCCTTCCCAGCTTTGTATACACTACAACACCATCAACCGCAAAGGGTGACAGCATCCTGGCGAAACGATCTGTTCCCGGTGGCGATTGACCCGCCTGTGAGCCTGCCCAACTAGTTCTATAATGGGGGTGTGGTTGCCAAACCGATCCGGTTTCGTGAGCGAGGAGATCAATGAGCGAACCTAATTATAAAACTATGGGGCAGCAATTCGGACGCCGCTCATGGGCAGAGCCGTGGAAAATCAAGATGGTCGAACCGATCCACCTGACCACGCGTTCGGATCGCGAAAAAGCGATCAAGGAGGCTGGGTACAACACCTTCCTGCTGCGCTCGGACGATGTCTACATTGACTTGCTTACCGACAGCGGCACGAGCGCAATGAGCGATCGGCAGTGGGCGGGCATTATGCTCGGTGATGAGGCCTACGCGGGAAGCCGCAACTTCTATCACCTTGAGGACGCGGTCCGCACCTATTACGGTTATAAGCACATGGTACCAACTCACCAGGGGCGCGGCGCCGAACACCTGATCAGTCAGGCTGAGATCCGGCAGGGGCAGTTCGTCCCCGGAAACATGTACTTTACGACCACCCGCTTGCATCAGGAACTGGCTGGTGGAACCTTCGTAGACGTCATCATTGGAGAGGCGCATGACCCGAACGATCTGAGCCCGTTCAAGGGCAATGTTGACCTCGAAAAATTGGAAACGCTTATCAAAGAGAAAGGCGCTGAGAACATCGCGTACGTCAGCCTGGCCGGGACCGTCAACATGGCCGGTGGGCAGCCTGTGAGCATGGCCAATGTCAAAGCCCTGCGCAAGCTGTGCGACCACTACAACATAAAGATTTACCTGGATGCAACGCGCCTGGTCGAGAATGCTTACTTCATCCAACAACGCGAGCCTGGCTATGCCGAAAAGAGCATTGCCGAAATCGTGCTCAAGTTCTGTTCCTACACAGACGGCGCGTGGATGAGCGCCAAGAAGGATCACCTGGTAAACATCGGCGGATGGCTGGCGGTGAACGACGCGGAGCTATTCGATCGCCTGCGCAATCTGGTCGTAGTCTACGAAGGCCTGCACACCTATGGCGGCATGGCCGGGCGAGATATGGAGGCACTGGCGATCGGGATCACCGAGTCGATGCAGGATGATCATGTCCGGGCGCGTGTCGAGCAGGTGCTCTACCTTGGCAGGTTAATGCTGGATTGGGGCATTCCGATCGTACAACCGGTCGGCGGGCACGCCATCTTTCTCGACGCACGAGGTTTCTACCCGCACATCCCACAAGACCAGTTTCCGGCCCAGGTGCTCACCGCCGAACTCTATCTCGATTCAGGAATTCGCGGCATGGAACGGGGCGTGGTCAGCGCTGGGCGTGATCCTGCGACCGGGGATCATCGCTATCCGAAACTGGAGCTCACACGCCTGGCCATCCCGCGCCGGGTTTACACACAAGCGCATATGGACGTGGTTGCTGAGGCGACGCGCGAGGTTTATGAGAAGCGAAAACAAACGCGCGGACTGAAGATGGTGTATGAACCCACCCAACTGCGCTTCTTCCAGGCGCGCTTCGAGCCAGTCGGGTAGAGGTTCTGCTCAGATCAAGGGGTTACAGCGCTCGGGTCTAACATCCCCAGATGGAGAGTGGTCTTTCCCCTTCATTCTGATCCAACCAATAAGGTCCTGACTGTCTGAGTCAGGACCTTTCTTTTCCTTGCCCCATATCACATAGCGGAAGGGTATTAGTCCTCATGAAGCGGCTTCTCCTCCATCTGGACATCCATCTCGGTCAAGATCTCGCTCACCCGATCTTTGAGGGTACCTTTTTTGGGTTTCCTCTTCCCCAGCCCTTTCAGCCTCGCTACCAGGGCGTCTCTGACAGCGCGTGAGATGCGCTGCAGTTGATCGCTCGTGATGTCCGAGCCGCTTTCGAACCAGGTGGCGGTCGCATACCCGATGGCGGCTGTCGTGCCGGCGGCGACGGCCGCCGCGACCAGCCAACCTGGCGGCCCTCCAAATTTACTCAGTTCATAGAACAGGCTCCGTCCAACCAGGCCGAGGCCGAAAGTAGCGATCAGTTCGCGGGCCCGGGCCAATGTCATGCGCTGATCGTAGATACGGGCTAGCCCAATCACCATTGCCGCCTGGAGCCCGATGAGCGGGAAGAAATCCAGAAAGGGCAGCGGCGTGATGGCTACCGCAGCTGCGGTCGAGGCAGCCCGCGCAATCGCCCCCTGCGCCAGATCCCAGCGGTAGCGAGGGATGGCCGCCCCGATGGCGGCCGCAATCCCGGGTTCAGTCCGGGCCACCGCCTGCAAAACGCGACCGATACCCTCTCCTTGTTTCGCACTCACCGGGATGATTTGATCGCTGCGTATGCCCAGCTCGGCTGCCGCCCTACCGATCACCTGCGGGCGCTCGCGACCGATCAGGTCGATCTTGTTCAGTGACACCACCAACGGCCTCTCAAGGGCCATCAGATCATGAAACAATCGCTTTTCAGGATCCCCTATCCCGTGGCTGGCGTCAAAGAGGGCCAGGAGGACATCCGCTTCCGCCGCCGCAGTCAGCGCCAGCGCCCGCTCGCCCTCGCCTACCTGCCCGACGGCATCCGCCCCTGGTGTATCAACCACCACGAACAGCCCGGTCTCTGCCGCCTTGGACACACGGGTCGTTCCGGGCACTGCGCTGACCTGTGCCCGGTCGCTCTTGGATTGGATCAACTGGTTATATAGGGTGGATTTACCCGCATTGGCCGGCCCAACGATGGCCACCCGCTGTTGTCTCCCGGTGGCGAAACGCACGTGCTCGGCGGCACGCTTCAGAAGATCGCGCCAGCCCTTCCCTTCCCCGGGAATCTGACTGACCGCATCCATCAATCTTCCTTTTTCTCCCTCCGGCAGATCATCCCACAGTCGCTGGATCAACACCGGCCAGCGACCGACAAACTCCTGTGACTGCTTCTCTTTTTCAGGCATTCCAGAAACCTCTCGATCTCATCAAGACCATTTTAAACCGGTATCTGTGGATAATTGGCTTAAAACTGTGGATAAGCGGGATGATCTGGGGAGAACCATGCACAACCTCCGCCGTCCGTACCCCCGCAGCTAGGGGTAAGCCAATCCGTCATCACTAGATATGGAGTTTTCCAAAGAAAAACCTGGTGCTCGCAGAATTCATCCACATTTCAACCACAATGCCCTGTGAGCGCTTTTTTGTTTCATGTGCGGTCCATCTAGGGGATAAACAGATGAGAGCCCCCAGCAGTGTGTATTTTTGTTCTCGTTAGGTCTGCCTCTCCACATACCCACAATCCCTACGACAACTACTACATATTAATAGATCATCATAAGAAATGTGAATAATAAGTAGTGTTTCTCCCACTCATATAAAAACTGCGCAGATACGCTCAGGAAGAAAAAGAGCATGTCTGCGCAGTAAAAAAACTTGCAAAAGAGAGTCTATAACCAACCGCGGAACTGCATGGCGTTCACAACGCGGTCGATGGCCACGATGTAGGCAGCATCACGCATCGCTACCTTGTGTTCGTTGGCGGTGCCAAGAACGGCCTGGAAGGCGTGGGTCATTTTCTCGTCGAGGCGAGTTAGGACTTCGTCCCGGGTCCAGTAGAAATTCATATCGTTTTGGACACCCTCGAAGTAAGAGACCGTCACTCCGCCGGCATTGCACAGGAAATCCGGTATCACGAAGACATTGTTTTTCAGGAGTGCTGCTTCTGCATCCGGGGTTGTTGGACCGTTCGCACCTTCTGCCACTATGTGGACTTTTGCGCTGATAAGCCCCACATTATCCTTAGTGATCTGGGCTTCGATCGCAGCTGGTATGACCACATCAACATCTTTGCTCAGCCATGCATCACCATCCTCGATCTTGTATCCGGCAGATTTGGCTTGATCCTGATCGATGGAACCATAGATGTCCGTGATGCTCTGCAGGAAACGGGCGTCGATGCCATCGTCCTTGCTGTAGGTGAAGGAGGCCTTGGCTGTGTGATCCCAGCATGAAACGGCAACGACCTTACCTCCAAGGAAGTCCTGAAAACCCATTGCTGCGTACTGGGCGACGTTTCCGAAGCCCTGGATGGAGGCGGTAGATTGCGTCGAATCCAGGCCGAGATGTTTCATGGCCTCCCGCAGTGTGTAAACGACACCGAACCCGGTTGCCTCTGTACGGCCAGCTGACCCGCCCGCTCCAACCGGTTTACCGGTGATGACACCGGGTTGGTATTCGCCGATGAGCTTGGTGTATTCATCCATCATCCAGCCCATCATCTGCGGGGTGGTTCCCACATCCGGGGCGGGAACATCGCTCCTGGGGCCGATGTTCTTCCAGATCTGGTCAATCCAGCCCCGGCACAGGCGCTCCTTCTCGCCAGTCGATAATGTAGCCGGATCGACTGCGACCCCGCCCTTCCCTCCTCCGAGAGGGATGTCTGCGACAGCACACTTCCAGGTCATCCACATCGCCAACGCGCGGATGGTATCCATCGTCTCGCTGGGGTGGAAGCGAATGCCGCCCTTGGACGGCCCACGCGCATCGCTGTGCTGCACACGGTAACCGAAGAATACCTGGATGCTGCCATCATCCATCCGGACCGGAATCTGGAAGCGGAATTCCCGCAGTGGCCAACGCAAGACGGAGGAAACCCCCGGCTCCAGGTTGATGAGCTTGGCCACCTTGTCGAACTGAGACTGTGCCATTTCAAATGCGTTCACTTTATTCCCTCAACTTCGGATAGGTTGTGATGGGTGAGTTGTGCCCATCAGCGGACAGTGAGATAAGACCGGGTTTCGGATGCTGAGTCCCGCATCGATCATGCATGGGTATCAGGGCTCCACCTGGAAAGAGACTCCAGGAGAATATCTCGAGCAAGGGTAGGTTCAGCGCGCCCGCTGGCTGTACGCATCACCTGACCCAGGAGCCATTTTTCGAGCGCGTGCTTGCCTGAAAGGTATTGTTCTACCTGTTCAGGGTTCTCGTGAAGAACCTGTTCAACCCAGGCGGTGATCGCGGTTCGATCTTTGACGATGCCTACCCCCAATGAAGAAACGATATCCTGGGGATCGCCTCCCATCCTCACGATCTCGCCCAGCACGGACTTAGCGCTGGTTGTGTTGATCTCTCCCCGCTCGACCATGGCCACCAGCCTGGCGAGCGCAAGGGGTGTTATCTTTGTTTCGGCCAGGCTGAGGCCAACCTCGTTCAGGATTCCGAACAGCTCGCTCGTAAGCCAATTCGCAATCCTGGAGGGAGGTAGTTCCGGCTCGCCCGAGACGGCGGCCTCGAAAAACTCTGCCACTTCCTTTTCCGCCGCGATCACCTGGGCCAGGTACGGGGAAAGCCGCATCTCCAGGACATAGCGGTTCTGCTTTACGAAGGGTAGTTCGGGAAGTGATCGTCGGATCTCGGCGATCCAGCCGGGATCCAGGACCAGTGGAGGTAAGTCGGGCTCGGGGAAGTAGCGGTAATCATGCGCTTCCTCTTTACTGCGCTGGGAGACGGTCTCACCAGTTGTTTCGTCCCAACCTAGAGTTTCCTGGATGATAGGCACTCCCTGATCCGTGAGAGAGCTCTGCCGCTCGAGCTCGAATTCCACGGCGCGCAGCATACTGCGGAATGAATTCAGATTTTTAATCTCGGTCCTGGTTGAAAGCTCACGGCTGCCGGGTGGCCGGATGGAAACATTCGCCTCGAAGCGGATCACCCCTTTGTCCATGTCGCCGCTGTTGACTTCCAGATAGCGGAGAAGGGAGCGGAGCGTGGTAGCGTAGGCCTTTACCTCCTCAAGCGAGGCAAGCTCAGGCTCGCTCACGATTTCGAGCAGCGGCACCCCGGCTCGATTAAAGTCGACCAGCGAGAATCCGTCCTCGTGGAAGAGTTTGCCGGTATCCTCCTCAAGGTGGACGCGCCGGATGTTGATGCGCTTCTCTCCGTCGGGAGTTTCAATCGGGAGAAAACCACCGGATGCAAGCGGCAGTTCGTACTGTGAGATCTGGTATCCCTTGGGCAGATCGGGGTAGAAATAATTTTTTCGGGCAAAGACGCTCCGCTCGGCGATCTGGCAGTCCAGGGCGAGAGCGACGCGCAGTGCGAACTCTACTGCTCTCTCGTTGATGACGGGCAGCGTTCCCGGCATGCCGGTGCAAATTTCACATACCGAGGTGTTGGGCTCAGCCAGGGTCAGGTCCACGAGTGCACAACCACAGAACATTTTCGAGCGGGTGAGCATCTCGGCGTGGATTTCCAAACCGATTACGGCCTCATATTGCGAGCGCACCTTGGAGTTCATCGGGTATGGGATCCCGAGAGCGAGGTCAGGTTTGTCGAGAGCTGCCAGTTCATCCCGGATCACATCTAGCCATGTCGCTGCATGAAACGCATCATTCGTTCCAGAGCTTCCTCAATCTGCTCGTAGTCTGTCGCGTATGAGCAGCGAACGAACCCACCGGCCCCGAAGGCATTCCCTGGGACAACCGCAACCTTTTCTTCCTGGAGCAGCCGGTCGGCGAACTGCTCATCGTCCATTCCGCTGGTTTCGATCGAGGGGAAGGCATAAAACGCGCCGTGTGGTTCGAAGGTGGTCAAACCCAGTTCGTTCAGCCCATCTACAATCAACCGCCGCCGCCGATCGTATTCGGCCAACATGCGTTGCACGTGCTCCTCTCCGCTCTTGAGCGCTTCGAGCGCGGCAAATTGGGACACGGTTGGGGCAGACATGATCGTGTATTGATGCACCTTGCGCAGGCCTCCCAGGACAACCTCGGGGGCGGCGGCGTATCCAATCCGCCAGCCGGTCATCGCGTAATCCTTGGAAAAGCCACCCAATGTGATCGTTCGCTCACGCATCCCGGGCAGCGCCGCAAAGCAAACATGCTGGTGGTCGTAGACCAGGCGGTCATAGATCTCATCCGAGATGACAAGCAGATCGTGCTGTTCGGCCAACTGCGCAAGCTCAGCCAATCGATCGCGGGTCATGACTGCCCCGGTCGGATTGTTGGGATACCCGATCAGGAGTGCTTTTGTGCGTGGAGTGATGAGATCGGCCACGGCCTGGGCGCTGACC
Source organism: Anaerolineales bacterium (assembly GCA_034430615.1). Lineage (GTDB taxonomy): Bacteria > Chloroflexota > Anaerolineae > Anaerolineales > E44-bin32 > E44-bin32. The sequence goes on from DAOUEJ010000203.1 coordinate 25,617, forward strand.
TGGAACGAATCCTCCACCTGGGTCCGGAGGGCAATGGGTGTGCCACCGGCAAACACCACTTCCGGTTGGTAGGAAACGAAGCAGGGAGTTGGGACGATCACTTCATCCCCGGGGTCGATGATGGCAGTCAGGGCAAGATAGAGAGCCTCCGATACGCCAACCGTGATGAGCAGCTCGCTCTCTGGGTTGTAACTAACGCCGTACAGGCGATCGAGATGGGAAGACAGCGCCTGGCGCAGTTCAAGGATCCCGGAATTGGAGGTGTAATGAGTTTCGCCAAGTTGAAGTGATTTAATCCCGCTGGCCAGAATCGGGTCGGGTGTGACGAAATCCGGTTCCCCGATTCCGAGCGAGATGACATCATCCATCGTAGCTGCAATGTCAAAGAAACGGCGAATACCAGAGGGGGGGACGTCAGCCACTCGTCGAGCGATGAAATCACGCATCCGGAATCTCTCCTATCTCAGGGCTAAGACAGCGATGGGGATCAGGGTATTGAGATCCGCCATTCATCATAGAGTTCACCATAGAAGAGATCAAAGACGCGCCCATCAAGCACGCGCACGCGGAAGCGCAACCCGCCGGGGATGCGCCACCGGGCTTCAATCTCCTCGATCTCCAGCCGGTCGCCCTCCCATCGAATCGCGTTCGGGTGATCGGCATAGGTATAACCGGAATGACACTCCACTAGGTCACGCGTTGTTGTCACAGTGACACGCGAGCCCTTTTATCATCTAGCATATGATCCCTTTTCGCCAGTGGCAAGTGACCCGTGGTGTCGATGAGACTCATCATAACCCCGCAAAGAGCTGATCACGAAGCGCGTGCCAGATCAGCGAGTGCGCCCGGAAGCGTTTCCTGTGTAACAAAGAGAGCGCCTTGCACCGTCTCGTTCGCCTTTCGTTGGACATCGGCCTTCCCGTCCACGAAGAAGATCGGCAGGGTTTTTCCGGCCGGTTGTGTGCGCAGGCAGGGAACTGTTTCGCGACCATGTGATGGGAGCCGTGAAATATGGATGACCACAGCCAGGTTTAGATCCTCGAGTATCCGACGGCAGGAGCGCTGGCCATCTTCTGCCTCGGTCTCTCTGCCTGCCACCCCTGTGCTCGCAGTTGGTCGGATAAACCGACGGATCCGAGCTGGTTCCAGTGGATGAGGAAAATCTTAAGGGTTATCAATACCTCGTCCTGTGGAGTCGGTCTCAACTCAAATCAACTTCGGAGTGGTCACCGACATTGACGAACCCATGCAGGCCGAACAAGCGAACCCCGATCCCGACCAGCGACGCATGCAGCACGCTTTCCTGGATAAAAGCATCCTGCTCAACGATCGTATCTTTGATGACCGAACGCCGGATGACGCAATTTGGACCAATCGAGGCATAGGGACCGATTACCGATTCGGCGATCTCGGCTTCAGGGTGTACGAAAACCGGGGGAAGGAAGATTGAACCCTGGCGAAGCTGGGCGTCGCTTGAATTATCCCGGCCGTGCTCGAGCAGATAGCGGTTCGTCTCCAGCAAGGCGTCTGGTTTACCACAGTCCATCCATACATCAACCTGCCTGGTCCGCAAATCCAGCCCATCTTCAAGCATGAGGTTAATGGCATCTGCCAGGTAATACTCCCCACCGAGTCGGGTGCCGCTCGCCATTTGCTCTTCAAACGCAGTCACCAGGTCCTTCGCTTGCGGGAAATAGTAGAAACCGGCCAGGGCCAAATTAATGCTCGGATCCTCTGGTTTTTCGATCAAGCGCAGCACCCGCCCGTTTTTGTCGACATCGGCAACTCCGAAGCGGCGCGGATCGTCTACCTCCTTCACCCACGCGATCGCCGGGCCAGCGTTCTCCAGGGGAATGGAGAGATCAGCTTCGATGATCGTGTCAACAAAGGCCAGGTAGATCGGTCCCTCAAGCCGCTCCCTCGCCAGCCAGATGGCATGGGATTGGCCCTTCATCTCATCCTGGACAACATAGCTGGCGGTTAGCTCCGGATAGCGTTTGTCCATGAACGATTTAATCTGCTCGCCCAGGTAGCCGACGATGAAAACCACTTCATCAATGGCGGTTAATGATTCAAACATATCGAGGACATGCCCGAGCACAGGGCGTCCGGCAACACTGACCAGTGGCTTCGGCTTAGACCAGGTATGCGGCCTGAGCCGTGTCCCGAGTCCAGCCATGGGTATGACGATTTTCATAGACTCCCCTTCTCCTGGTTATGCCAATACTGGACGCTGCATGTGCCAGGTCGTTTCTTGCTGATAGGAATGAGCGCTTTTCAGAAGCAGCGCTTCTCCCAGGTGAGGTGCGTTGAGCTGCATGCCGATCGGCAGTCCGCGGGTATCGAATCCGACCGGGAAGCTGATGCCGGGAACGCCGGCTAAATTTGCCGGCAGCGTGAAAACATCCTCCAGATACATCGAGAGTGGATCGTCTCCATGCTCCCCGATGCGAAAAGCCGTAGTGGGCGCGACGGGACAAGCTAGCAGGTCGACCGATTGGAAAGCCTGGTCGAAATCAGCCTTGATCAGAGTCCGCACCTTCTGCGCCTGGCCATAGTACGCATCATAGTAACCGGCCGAAAGGGCATACGTGCCGAGCATGATGCGCCGTTTTACTTCCGGGCCGAAAAGGCTGCCTCGTGTCTGCAGGTACTGATCCCAGAGATCGTCTCCAGTGACGCGCGGCCCGAAGCGGACGCCATCGTAGCGGGCAAGGTTGGCGGATGCTTCCGCAGGAGCGATGAGATAGTAGACGGGAAGTGCAAGATCGGTATGGGGCAGGCTCACTTCTTCGACCGAGGCACCCATGCTTTCTATCATGGCAATTGCCGTGCGGACGGCTGCTTCAACCTCAGGCTGCATACCATCGATGAAATACTCACGCGGGACACCGATGTGCAAACCGTGCAGGTCTGACCCGTTGAGCACCAGGGCAGGGAGAGGGTCGCGCACGCTGGTCGAATCAAGCTCATCGTAGCCAGCCATGGTCTCAAAGAGCGGGATAAGATCCGAAGCGGACCGAGCCAGTGCACCGACGGTATCAAGGGATGACCCATACGCGATCAGGCCGTAACGTGAGACGCGTCCATAGGAAGTCTTGAGACCGGTTACCCCGCAGAAAGAAGCAGGTTGGCGGACGGACCCGCCGGTATCGGTCCCAAGTGCGGCGTAGCACAAACCAGCGGCGACCGCAGCAGCGGAGCCGCCGGATGAACCACCAGGAACCCGCTCCAGGTCCCAGGGGTTGTGTGTTGGCCCATAGGCAGAGTTCTCGGTCGATGACCCCATCGCGAATTCATCGGTGTTGGTTTTTCCCAGGATGACCGATCCGGCATCGATTAGCCGAGAAACGCTGGTTGCAGTATACGGAGGGAGAAAACCTTCCAGAATTTTAGAGCCACAGGTTGTCTGCACGCCCTGTACGCAGAGGACATCCTTGATCGCAAGCGGGATCCCATGCGTGAGCGGCAGGTCCGCCGAGCCGCTTTTCCGCCAGGAGGCTAGCGCACTGTCGGCGGCGTCAGCCTGTTCCAAAGCAAGATCAGGCGTAAGGGTCAGGAACGCATGCAAGCGAGGGTCAAGCGTGTCGATTCGGCTGAGGCATGCCTCGGTCAGGTCGCGCGAGGATACTTCCCCCTTCCGTAAAGCTGCAGCGGCATCCAGCAGTGAGATATCAGTCAGTCCCGGCATAGTATCGGGGCTCACGATTTTTCCAAGACGGGCGGAACGCGAAACATACCGCGTTCTTCCTCAGGCGCATTGGAGAGCATGAGTTCACGTGGCGGGCACGGCCGGACGATATCCGGGCGGAGCGGCGCTTGCAGCGGCAGAACGCTTGCGGTTGGTGCAATCTGGGTCGTATCGACCTCATTCAGCCGGGAGGCGTATTCGAGGACAGCGGAGAGCTGTTGGGCATATCGCTCCAACTCTTCTTCTTCAAGCTCAAGCCGCGCAAGGAATGCGATGTGTCGAACCTCATCCAGGGTTAAGGCCATAGCAACCAAATTATAGCAGAGCGCTTGTGAGCGACTCGCAGGATCCCGGACTGTGAGAACTTCCTTGGGGCGGGCAGTCAGCCTGGCGAAATGCCATCGAGTACGGCATCGAACATGGGCAAGGTCCGGGTATCGACATATGCCGCCTCGAAGGCAGCCCGAGCCCGCTTGCTATACTCATTTAGGAGATGTTGATCCGAGGCAAGTGTCCGCAGGAAGGCGACCGTCCCACGGACATCGCCATGACGCAAGCTTGCTCCGACTCCAAATTGCCGGATCGCATCATCGACATTGCTGCCTTCTGGCCCGATATAGAGGAGGGGAAGTCCCATAGCTAAGTTTGCATGCATCTTGCTCGGACTGATCACACCGAGAGCCGACTCGTTCATAGTGATCAGGGCACAATCAGCGCCCGACAGCACGGAAGGTGTGATTTGTTTCGCAACATAAGTGTGGAGATGGATATTCTCAAGCCCTCTGCGATCCGCTTCATGAGCAAGTGAAGGCCATTTTGATCCACCTCCCACAAAGAGAAAGCAAATCTTGTCCTGCCTCAGGTAGGAGGCAGCCTCGAGCACAGTATCGAAGTTGTGGCCGAAGCCCGCATTACCCAGATATAGAACCTTAAAGAAAGCCCCAATGTCGAAAGATTCCCAGCCCGGCCAAGGATCGGGGTCAAGGCCAAGAGGAAATTGAGCCTGAGACTCCCAATTGGGAATGACCGTACAGGGCACATCAGCCAATCGGGGGTAGCGCGACACGAGCAGGTTCTGCATTGCTGTATCGAGGCAGACGAAGTGATCAAGTTTTGAAAAAATGATCCAGTTGATGCGATCGAGCAGTCGCGCAATCCAACCACCGGGTGATATCACATCCGTTCGCTCTAAAATTTCCGGGTAGCAATCCATGTTCCACAAGAGGAATCGTACGCGTGGATGGAATAATTTGTGGGCCACGGCGGAAAGACCGATGAAGGGAGGCGTTGTAAGTGAGACCAAAATATCCTGGCGAGGGAGCAGCATCAGCCGGACGAGGGTCTGGGTAAAAAAGAGAGCATAATCAACAATGCGATGGACGGAGCGCTTCTTCCCAAACATCGGGGTCCACAGCCGTATCACCCGCGGGTTGTCTTTTTGCACAGTCACATGCGAGGGGAATTGGGGCACATAGCCGCCAACGCTCGTGAGAACGGTGACCGTATCCCCGAGGGCAGCGCGGTGCTCGGCCAGGGAAGCCGCTAGATGCCCGGTTGGGGCGAGGTCTGGAGGGTAGAACTGGTTGATGATCGTTATACGCATATCAAGCTCAGCAAAGGGAACGGCTAGAGCTTCTGCAATCCAGATACCATCTCCGAAATGATATCTTCCAGGGAATAGGACATCTCCCAGTGGGGAAAATGGGACTTAAGCTTGGCCAGATTGGAGTAGTAGCAGATATGGTCACCGATCCGGTTCTGTTCTGAATAGGTAAGCTGCGGGCGTTTCCCTGACTCCCTTTCTATCATGGCAACACACTCGATTAAGCTGGCTGCGTTGCCCTTGCCCCCTCCGATGTTGTACACCTCACCCGGTCGTGGATCCTGCGCGAAGTGCCAGAGGGCATTAATCACATCGTGGCTATGGATTTGATCGCGAACCTGTTTTCCTTTGTAACCATAGATTGTATAAGGGCCTTCGTTCATGGCCACACCAACCAGGTAGCTGAGAAATCCATGGAGCTCGACACCAGAATGATGAGGACCAGTCAAGCACCCGCCTCGAAATATCCCGGTTTTCATACCGAAGTATTTCCCGTACTCTTGAGCGAGGATATCACCAGCCAGCTTAGACGCTCCAAAAAGTGAATGCAGGCAGTTGTCGACGGGAAAATCTTCACCGATGCCCTCTGCGAAACGCGGGTCGGCATAGTCCCAGCGGGTTTCGAATTCAGTAAGAGGGATATGGTTAGGGCCATCCCCGTAAACTTTGTTCGTGCTCAGGTGGATGAATACAGCCTTGGGGGCATGCTGCCGGAGCGCCTCAAGCAGATTGAGCGTCCCGTTGGCGTTGACATCGAAATCATCAAATGGTCGCCGGGCGGCGAGATCGTGGCTGGGCTGGGCAGCGGCGTGGACGATCAGGTCAAAGTCGCTCTTCTTGAAGAGATCAAGCACTGTTTGGCGCTGGCGAATGTCGAGATCATGATGAGTGAAGTTGCTGCATGTCGCCAGGAGACGATCGCGGTTCCATGTAGTATCACCTTTCTCACCGAAGAAATCAGCGCGCATGTTGTTGTCAACACCGGTAACCCGGAAGCCCATTGAATCAAAGAAAGAAACTGCCTCAGAACCAATGAGCCCGCTGCTGCCCGTCACTAAAATGTGCATTAATGCAACCTTCCTTCCGGAGCAGTTGTAATTGAAGCCGTTCACTCTCTCGTCTGACCGGGTAATTCTAAAGCGAGCCGATCCTTTATGAAAGGCCCGGTCAGTGAGTTGTCGCTGTGAACGATTGGGCGGGTATGGAAATGCCCGGCAGAGGCAAGCTGCGGGCAAAGGGCCTGTGGTGATTGTTATTCTTGATAAGGAAGCGAAACCGGATCGACGTCCCTGAGCACGCCGCCAAGTGAATTGATTGCAGTCTCGACCATCCCTCCCGCTAGAACGGGGACGAATCGGCCGTCGTCGAGCCGGAGATAGGTGTACTGAACCGTCGCAACCAACCAGCGCAGGGGCTGGCGTGGTGAAGTGCTTATCGGGAGATTTGTAGCTGTCGTTTTCATACCTGATATTCCATTCATATCAACGATTCTAGCCACCTTATCTTAAGGAAGCGTTAACAACCTATACGGGCTCTAACCTGTCCGGTTGCCTCGTCAACCTGAGTATTCCACAGAATCAAGCAGCGCTGTCACATTTGATAGGAAACTGTCAGGCGAATGGCGGCTTTAGGCCAGGAGATGGGTGACTGCGCTTGTTTTGATCAATCCGTGGACGGTGGGAGACCAGACACGTGGACGGAATCCGATGCGCAGGGGAGCATGCCCAGTGAACGGAGACGGGTAAGGGCTCTGCTCGAGCGAGCAAGGCGAGGCAGGCGGATCACCATCTGGCCTGAAGCTTCGCAAAGAGTCGGAGAAGGTAGTTCGCGGGCATCTTCTTCATAGGGCAGATTATTCTGGCCGGGGGTTGGCCACAATCCATAGCGTAAATGGCCCGATCCATCCGGATAGCGACCATAGCTGAGGTTGTACGCCCGCACGCGCAGGTAGCTGATGGAGTCCATGACGCGACCATCGGACGCAAGCAAGAGGACGGTATCTCCGCTGTCATTCAAAGCCAGGTGCGTGCGCGAGCGGAAGAAGACACGGTAGCCACCCGCCTCAATTGTGGTGGACCCAAGCACGTAAGGGGACGACCCGGCGCCAGGGATATCATCGAGCATCCAGCCCTTCAGGTTGACCGGACCCGGCCCGAGGTTGATCAGCTCGATGAATTCATCCCCTGTATCGATCCCACCCGCGCCCTCCCAATCATAATGGGGACGGATAAGGACCTCGTTGATGACGAGCTTGCCCGGGATCCAGGTCGGGGCCGGAGTGGGATAGACGATCGAATTTGGTCCGCGCGGTGTGCCCTGGATCGGTTCACCTTGTGCATCTTTCCCGAGGCTGTGATACCCGGTAAAGCTGGCCCACCCCGACGAACCATCAGTACTGTTCCTGCGTTCCATGCTTGCCCGGGACTGTGCGCTGCCTGCCGGCCAGCCTCCCCCGGCAAGGTTGGCGGTGTCGATCAAGCCCCCTGCTGCATCACGGAGGGTTAGTGTCTCACCAGAATTGGAGAGGGAGCCAGCGTAGATGAGATCGGCCTCGATATTTTGAATGGTTGCTTCGTCGGTTCGTTCGAGCAGGTAGAAGCCTCCGGGAGGGAGTTCTCCGGGCAGGGCGATCATGATGTCACCCCCGTCTCTCAACTGCCAACCGTCGAGGACAACGGTGAACTCTCCGGTGTTATAGAGCTCAATCCACTCGTCGCTTGCGGAAGCATGTGTTCCCGCCCAGCCAACTTCGTTAATCCACACAGATCCTAGAGGGGGGGAGACGACCTCCGGGGTGGCGCTTGGCGCTGTCGCAGCCGTCAGGCTTGCTGTCGGGGTAACGCTATACATCGAGTTTGGTTTTCGCAGGGTTCCAGGAATGGGGTTACCGGCTGCATCATGAGCATTTCCACCGCTCCCAGAATAGGTTACCCAGTTTCCAGGGGAATCGTCACCGCCCCAGCGCTCCATGCTGGTACGCGAGGAAGCTTCGCCGGCCGGCCAATCGCCACCATTCCGATTGGCGCTATCGACGAGCGAACCTGCGGGATCGCGTAAGGCGAGCATCTCGCCGCCGTTGTTCAATGCCCCGGTATAGAGGATGTCTCGGCCGTGACATCCCCCACGCTGCTGTCGTCGGTCCGTTCGAGCAGCACGTAGCCGTAAGGGGCGATCGCACCCCATACTGAGATGTTGATATCCCCCTCGTCGGTCAAGCGCCAGCCATCCAGCGCGACAGGTTCTGCGCTGGTGTTGTAGAGCTCGATCCACTCATCATGGACCGAGGCGATTGTCCCGGCCCACCCCAGCTCATTAATCACCACCAGCCCAGCCGTAACCGTCAAGGCAGGGGGAGCAGGCGAAGGGCTGGGCGCAGGCGAAGGGCTGGCCAGTGCGGTCGAGGAAGGAGTTGCGCCGGGCGATTGTCCGGGCGAGGGCGATACCGACGGAGAAGCTTGGGTTGGTGAGGAGGACGGCGTGGGCGTTTCCGTGTCGGATGGCGTTATTGCTGGGATAGAGTCCAAGAGGGTTGCGCTTGGAGTAGAGGTTGGATCTTGGGTGAGCGATGGGATGGCAGTCGGGGATGGCATCTGGGTAGTGGGAAGAGGCTCCTGCATACGGCGTGCGGGGGAAACCAGATCCACAAAGCCTTGGCCGGGAGGGCTGGAGATGAGACTGGAAAGAAGAAGGAATCTAAAGAGAAAGAGGGCAAGCAGAGCCCGGGTCATGGTCACCCCCTGTGACCCCGTGGTTCTCTAATGTAGTGTAGACTGACGACCGGGCAAAGTAAACGAGCGGAATGATCCTAGCCAGTTTGTGCTAGTCAACAGGAATCAGGCGCTCGAAGAGCTCCAGCGATGGAAAATCTAGCGCAGCGCTTGGGGAAGCTTCGATGGCGCGCTCATCGACCCAACCGACCACTCCGCCGAAGTCAACCATCCACCAATAGGTATCTTTGGCCTGGATACCGTTAAGGCCGTTATATTGGGGGAGGATCGAGCCGCTAGCTCCGGAGTCCACGGAGGCGATTGGCACATAGTTCGTGCCTGGCCCCAGCAGGACGTTCGTGGGGTAGATCGCTTGGACCCTACTCTCTCCCGAGAGTTTATCTGAGTACTCTGCGGGCTCAACAGCAACCATCATCCAACCGTTCGCGACGCCTCGCTCACGGCCATCAGACGGCTTGTTCTGGACGATGCCGTTGATCCACATCGTGGATGAGCCGCCGCCGTCGTAGTTGATCCCCCAGGATGCACCGAGCTTGTCTTTACAATAAAAACCTAACTCTGGCAGGGTCATCCCGATGCTGTAGGAGTCGACGCGGCCGTCGACGACGACAAAATATACAAACTCCTGGTTGAAGCAGATAGCAGTGCGAGGATGGCGCAGAAGAGCTCCGCGATTGTCTGTCTCCAGCACTCGTCCGTCTCTAAGGAAAACCAGGTCACCAGCGAGACTGGCGAAAGTTTTTGTCCAGGAATCCGGGTTGGGTGAGACGCAATCCTGCTGTAGGTGGGCCAGATCAAGCGAGATGCCTACTTTGTCACCAGCGGAGAAGGTCGACAATTTCTCGGAAGCCTCTCCTGTCCAGGACGAGAGAACGATTTCGTTAAACATGATCGGGACAGGACCGAGATCTGTGCGAACCTGGCGAACAGTACCTTTTACGTAGCGGGGGTTCGGCAGCAAGCCACTGGGACGGAGCAGTTCAATCACGACTTCAACCTGCATATCACCCCCTGGGCTGAACGGTTGCGAGGCGGGGGTATAAAGGACGATCTCGTCACGCGGGCTGACATTGTTGATGTCATCAATCTCAAACCAGGATCCGGTCTCCAGGTTTGTAATACGCTGCGTCGAGTCTGGATGATAGACACACCCGCCAGCAAACAGGCTTCGGTCTTGGTTGAAAGCCAGCCCACTCAACCCATGCAAGTCATCATATTTCTTGACATACCAGCCCCCAGAGATCACGCCGCCGGTTGGTTCACTCGTTTCCATGTCATAGAAGGAGCCATTGATGGCAACGACGACCTTGCTCCGGGAGCCCCACGCCCCCCCCCAGGCGTTGAGTGACTGGTCGTAGCGATTCGCCATCCCTCGTACGGTTTCTAATCCGGCGCCCAGCAAGCCTTGGGCGAGGGAGCTGTCGATGATCAGGTTTTGATGGTCTAGATCCATCCGGGCCACGTAGGCCCGGACCGGACCAGGGAGGACAAAGCTGCGGTAATCGATGCCATCCGTGACCGTCGTCCAGGCGGGTGGGGCAGATGCGCTACTGCTGGCAAGCACCAGCAGAGTTAGCGCCAGGACGAGGGCAAGCCCGGGACGACGCCTGGGATACCTTCGGAGCAGGTTTTCTTGGAAGCGAGTTAAGACAGCCACAGCCTCATGATAAGAGATGCGCCTAATCTTGTCGACAGGACTGGAGGGGGAGGGTGGCCGAGCGCCTCCTTAGTATAATGAGCGTACATGGGTAAACCCGGCCAGCTTGAGAGGAGCATAACATGAAGCGCATGGATCGCGGTTCGCTAGCAGCGGCGTTATTCTTGATCAGCTTGGGAGCCATCTTCCTGCTCATCAACCTGCTCCCGGAGTTGTCCTTCACCCGGACATGGCCAGTGATCTTTCTGGCCGTGGCCGCTGCGTTCTTCCTTCCAGCAGTCATAGCCGAGGAAGCGCGTCGCGGCCTGGCGGCCCTGGCCATCCCCGGCTCGCTGTTTCTCGGTCTGGGCCTCATCTTCCTGTACAACACGCTCAGCGGGGATTGGGCAGCCTGGGCGTATGCCTGGATACTCATTCCCGCTTCGATTGGTCTTGGGCTGATCCTTTCCAGTTGGATCGGAGGATGGGGACAACCCGTGGCCGAAGTGGGCGTGTGGCTGATGGTCTTGAATGGTGCCGCATTTGGGTTATTCGCAACACTCTTCGGCACCGCATTCCTCAAGACCCTCGGTGCCGGGGCGTTGATTCTGGGGGGGTTGCTCATGCTGCTAAGGGCGTTCCGTAAAGGGATCGCTCCTCCACAGGATGAAGCGACTGAGAGATGAGGAAGAGGACCCTCGCAGGGTTGCTCATCGCCTTAGCTCTTGCAGGCTGCTCTATATCTCCGGAAGCTGCCCGGGAAACGGCCCAGGCCGTCACGCAGACCCGTGGGGTACTTGACTCGATCGCGGCCAGTACGCGGGCGGCCATGAGCCAACAAACGACAAAGGCTCCGCCGTCCTCAAGCCCATCAGCTCCCCTTGTTACCGCAACCGATTCGCGCAACCAAACAGCAGTGGAGAAGACTCCGACTGCCGCACAGGTATGGGTCGAGGTTCGCATCGACACGAACTGCAGGCTTGGGCCAGGGCTGGCATTCGAGATGGTTGGGGCGCTCTTCGTCGGAGAACGGACGATTGTTCTTCAACGCAGCTCGGTACCCGATTATTGGGTGGTCGAAAATCCAGATAGACCCGGCCATACCTGTTATCTGTGGGGAAAATATGCTACGTTGGAGGGCGATATCGGATCCTTGCCGCTCGACATTCCCCCCACCGCTACCGCCCAACCCGCATCGATCCTTGGCTGGGTCTATCTTGACCTGAACGAGAACGGCATACGCGATCCAGAAGAGACAGGACCAGGCCCAGAGGGGCTCCGGCTGTTACTTAAGATTGGTGCGTGCCCAGGAGAGGCGACCCTGCGGGTCGTCGACCCAAACGCCTACGGCCGGATCATGATCCAGCCCTTGTTGGCGGGTGTCTATTGCCTAGTCGCAGACCCAGAAGCGACTACGCTCGAACCCGAGCAGCGCGAGATTCAACTTGGCCCCAACGAGCAACTGGACGAGGTCAACTTCCGTTTGCTGCCCTGATGCTTGAAAACGAAGCAGGGACCGGCAACCAGGTCCCTGCGCAAACCCAAAACCAGATCAGGCCAGCCACAGCCCATAGAATGCAAGCTCAGGGCGTGGCGGAGGGAGATGTTTCTGTCGTAATTGCTCCGCCACCGGCCTCGCTCAGTGTGGTCTCAGTCGGGACTGGTGTGGGTAGAGCTTCCGGGGTAGCCGGCATGCCAGCCAGCACCCAGCGTTCCCAGATATCGATCCAATCTGCGCGCAATTCCCTGGATGGCGGCATCGGTCCCCATTCGTCAGTTTCCTCGCGGTGGAGGGAGCGGATCACGTTGCTGCCCAGATCACCGGCGATCAAGTTCGGGGCGTCATCCCCGCTTTTCAGAACATCTTCTAGACTCTCCATCAGGTAGTTGTTGTTCTTCTTTCCCGGCCGGTGACACGATAGGCAGCTGCGGCGGATGATTGGCTCGATGTGTACGCTGTAGGTTGGGATTTCGTCCGGTCCGAGTTCGGGCACGGCTCCAGCAGCCAGGGCTTCTGCCGGAATCTCAACCCGGTCGTCCCAGGTATAGCGCATAAACGTGACAATGGCATCGATCCCACCCCGATCAAGCTCGCCGCCGTAGGCCAGCCCAAGAGGAGGCATTCCCAGATCCTGCTGTCCGTAATCGATGATGTTGAAGATCGTCGAGTCTGTTCGGGTATAGATGAAATCGGGAGCATTGAGTGGTGCGACGATCACCCCCTCCAGACCTTCTACAGTAGTGATTTCACCCCCCTCGCCTTCTCCACCATGACATTCGACGCACTGAATGCTGTACAGATCCTGGCCAATCACAATTTGATCAATCACCGAACCAGCTGCGTTGAATTCCTCCTGTGGCGGGGTGCTGGCCGCAGCCAGGACAGTGAGCACAACCACGCCCACCATTGTTACGCCCATCACACCGAGGCCAAACTTGCGCTTGGACCAATGGCGGAACGGGCTGCGATCGTAAAAGGGTAGCAGCAGCAGCGCCAGGACGGCCACGATGGGCACGATTGTAGTTCCCACCCATTCCAGGGATCCCGGGAAATACTTCAACAACTGGAACAGGAAGAGGAAATACCATTCTGGCCTGGGGATGTAATTGCTGTCGTTTGGATCGGCCGGGGGCTCGCCCTTGACGCCGATAAAGGTTGCCAGGCCGACCAGGAGCAGAAAAATGGCGAAGGACACGATCATGTCTTTATAGATGATGTCCGGGAAGAACTTTACGCCGTGCTGTTTGGCGGCTTCGTAGCGTTCTCTGTAGGTTTGCTTAGGATCGGATTCCACCGGGTCGCTCCTATTCGTCCTTGGAGGGGATGTGGCTGATCCCGAGACGGATAACGAGATAGAGATGCACACCAAGGATGCCGAAAAGTGAGGCAGGCAGCATCCAGATATGAGCGCTGAAGAACCGCACCAGTGTGAGCGTGCCGAGATCGCTGCCCCCGCGTAGAGCATCATTTACGTAAGGGCCTACAAATGGGATTGTCTCGGCGATCGAGGTGCCAACGGTCGTCGCCCAGTAGGCGCGCTGATTCCAAGGCAGCAGGTAGCCGGTAAAGCCCATACCTAAAGTGACCAGCAGGAGCAGCACCCCGGTCAACCAGGTTACTTCACGCGGGTATTTGTACGCGCCATAGAAGAAGGTCCGCAGCATATGCAGGACAACCGTGATCACCATCAGGGTCGCCCCCCAGTGGTGGATACCCCGAATCAGCCACCCGAAGGCGACGTCGTTCATAATGTAGTTGATGCTATCGTAGGCTTGATCGGGGTGGGGAACGTAATATGCTGTGAGGAAGATCCCGGTGGCAGCCTGGAGGACGGCCAGGAAAAGAGTTGCGCTGCCAAGGGTAAAAGCCCAGTTGACCTTCGGAACCTTGCGGTCAAGAACAGTATTGTAGATGCCGGTCAATCCGAGTCGCTCATCCAGCCAGGTCATAATACGGACTGCCACGTTAAGCCTCCACCAGGTAGATCAACAGTGTCCCGTCTTCCACCTTGTAGTCGAAGCTGTCAAGCGGGCGCGGTTGTGGGCCAGAGATGATCGAGCCATCTTTGCCGAAGCGACCGTCATGACAGGGGCACACATACTCTCCCAGGTCCTGCTTGTAGGAGACCCGGCAGCTCAAATGAGTGCAGACATTGGAGAAAACAGCATAGCTATCGTCTGAATTATGGAGTACGTACACCCCGTAGCTTTTGGCGGTGCGTTCCCAGCCAACCTGCGATGTACGGGTGAACGAAAAAAGACGGGGTTCGCCGATCACCAGATCTTCAACAAGGCCGAGTGGAACCCACTCCTCCTTCGATGAGCCGACGCCCTTCAATCCTGGCGAGAGGAGGTAGCCGATCGCAGGCAACCCGACAATCGCGGCGATGACGCCGCCCAGGATTCCTACTACGCCGGCGACGAACCCCCGACGCGAAAGCCCCGTTTCGGGGTTGGCATGCGCCATGTCCACCTCCAAAATGAGTGCAAAGGGGCGATCCGGGCCGCCCCGCCATCGTTACTGCAGATCGTATATGCAGTATTCTACCCAACTTGGACTCAAACCAGAAGTGATCTACTTCACTATGGCTGAGATGCAAGATGTTTGTTCCCGGGAGCGGCCGAAGAGGAAGGTTAGCAGCCAATCCAGCAACAACCGGCGCTGTTCTGATCGTTGCTTCCACCTGTATAATTTAGACCTGCGTCAAGCACCGCTGCAGCAACGATCGTTGGGAGGCGTTATGGAACTTAGCAGAAGGGTGAGCTTGATATCTGGCCTGCGCTACAAGGGCGGACAGGGAATGCTGAACTGGGCCCTGCACCGCATAACGGGTCTGGGCATCCTGCTCTTTGTTGGGACGCACGTTGTCGTTTCCTTCTTCGGACAGCAATTCGGTGACGATTTGGCGTTTGCCATCAACGGCGTCTATGAATCCTGGCAGTTCCAGATCTTTGTCTATTTCTCGGTTTTGTTCCACGCCTTCAACGGGACACGTCTGGCGTTGATGGATTTGTTCCCGGCTTTGATTCGCTACCAGGTGGAACTCATCTGGCTCCAATGGCTGATGTTCGTCCCGGTGTATGCACTTCCCGTTTACATCATGATCCAGTCCGCCTTGAGCGGGGTCTGAGTCAAGGAGGATTGGCATGAGATCACACCGAGCTGCTCGCCCCTCCGGGTCATTTGAATACGGGATGTGGTTGCTAACCCGCATCTCGGGATTGGCGCTGATGCTCTTTGGCGCGATCAGCCTGGGGATGGGTTTCATCCTCGGCGGACGCGAGTACCTGACGATGCCAGCCATGATCCGCTGGATGTTCTTTCCCAACCCGAATCACGTGATTAACAGCGACATCCCCGACGTTTCGCTGGGGTGGTCGAACGCCGTCTGGCAGATCTACAGCATCTTGATGATCTTCCTGGCGTCGGTCCATGGTTTCAACGGTTTGCGCATGGTCGTGGAGGACTACACCGACCGTCCGCTGCTGATCACGTTTCTGCGCGGGCTGACGATTGTGCTCCTGCTCGGGGGCGTCATCGTCGCCATATATGTTGTTCTGGCATCCTGATCGAGTCTGAGAATACGGAGAGTGCGCTCCATGCAGCATCAATTCGAAGTTGTCATCGTCGGCGGGGGCGGAGCTGGATTGATGGCCGCCCTGACCGCGTCCAAGGGTGCGTCCACAGCCGTTCTGAGCAAGCTCTACCCGGTCCGCTCGCACACCGGCGCGGCGCAAGGCGGGGTCGGCGCCGCGCTTGGCAGCGAGGAAGAGGACCGCCCCGAGTGGCATACGTACGACACGGTCAAGGGCAGCGATTATCTCGGGGATCAGGATGCGATCGAATTCATGTGCGCACAGGCTGTTGAAACAGTGTATGAGCTTGAGCACATAGGCTTACCCTTCAACCGCACGGCAGAAGGAAGGATCGCCCAGCGCCCGTTTGGCGGTCATACCAATAACGAAACCGGCAAACCTGTGCGTCGGGCAGCCTACGCTGCCGACCGCACAGGACATATGATCCTGCAGACCCTGTACCAGCAGTGCATCAAGCAGAAGGTTAATTTTTTTGATGAATTTCAGGTCCTGGATCTGCTCATCAGCAAGGGTGCTGCCTGTGGTGTGATCGCGGTCGAGTTGGCTACCGGCGAACTGCACACTTTCCACGCCAAGGCGGTCATTTTCGCTACCGGCGGGTGGGGACGGGTGTGGGAGATCACTTCCAACGCCCACTCCTACACCGGGGATGGGGTCGCAGTGACGCTGCGGCGGGGCATTCCGGCGGAAGACATGGAGTTCTTCCAGTTCCATCCAACCGGCATTTACCGCATGGGCATCCTGATCACGGAGGGCGTGCGCGGCGAAGGCGGCGTGCTGGTCAACAACGATGGCGAGCGCTTCATGGAGCGTTATGCCCCGACCGCCAAGGATCTGGCTTCGCGCGATGTCATCAGCCGGGCCATGTACCTAGAAATGAGGGATGGGCGTGGCATCAACGGCAAGCGCTATCTGTACCTGGACGTACGTCCAGACACGGTGAATAAGTATGCCCGTAGCGACGGGCGCACCTGGCCCGATGGATCGCCCTACCAGATCTCCGGGGCTGACATCATGTCCAAACTGCCGGACATTATCGACTTTTGCCGCACCTACATGGGGGTCGATCCGGTGACGCAGCCGATGCCGGTTCAACCTACCGCTCACTACGCTATGGGCGGTATCCCGACGACGATGTACGGCGAGGTCGTGATTGACGATAAAAATACGCTGATGCCCGGGTTATTTGCGGCGGGGGAGACGGCCTGCGTCTCGGTGCATGGTGCCAACCGTCTGGGAACGAACTCATTGCTCGATATCATCGTCTTCGGCAAGCACTCCGGGCTACGGGCGGCCGAGTACGCCAACCAAAGCACCTACCTTCCGTTGCCAGCAGAACCGGAGGGGTTCGTGCGTGAGCAATTGGAAGCGCTTCGAAATGCGGACGGCAGCGAGCTCGCCGTCGACCTGCGCAAGGAAATGCAAGATATCATGTTCGCCGATGTAGGCGTTTTCCGCACAGAAGAAGGCATGTCGGCCGCGCTCGAGAAAGTGAAAGAACTCAAGCAGCGCTTCCGTAATGTGCGAGCAAAGGACCCGAGCCGCATCTTCAACACCGATATCCTTGAGGCTTGGGAACTGGGCTGCTTGTTGGACCTGGCACATGTTACGGCCAGGTCGGCTCTCGAGCGCAAGGAAAGCCGCGGAGCGCATGCACGCGATGATTATCCCGAAAGGGATGATGTGAACTGGCTCAAGCATTCACTAGCCTACCTGGACGATAAGGGTGTCTCGCTGAAATACAAACCGGTGACGATGACACGCTTCGAGCCCAAGAAACGGGTGTACTAGGAGAGGTATGATGGAGGTCAAGCTTCGAATACTGCGCTACAACCCGGAAACCGATTCAAAACCCCACTACGAGGTCTACGCGATTGAGGCCGAGGAGAACGACCAGATCCTCGACCTGCTCAACCGCGTCAAGTGGTACCAGGATGGCACGCTTTCCTACCGCCGTTCCTGCGCACACGGGGTATGCGGATCGGATGCGGTCAGAATCAACGGGGTCAATCGACTGGCTTGCAAGGTGCTGGTAAAGGATGTTGGAAGGAAGGTAACAGTCGAACCGCTGCTTGGGCTACGGGTGATCAAAGACCTGATCGTCGACATGGAGCCGTTTTTCGACCACTACAAGTCGGTGATTCCATACTTCGTGAACGACGAACCTGCTCCTGCGCGCGAACGGCTTCAGAGCCCGGAGGAACGGGCCCGTTTTGATGATACGACCAAGTGCATCCTGTGTGCTGCGTGCACGACCTCCTGTCCGTCCTTCTGGGCCAGCGGCGAGTATGTTGGTCCGGCCGCGGTCGTACAGGCGCACCGCTTCATCTACGACAGCCGCGATCGGGCCGGCGCCGAGCGGCTGGAGCTGCTTAATGACCGCGTCGGGGTTTGGCGCTGCCATGATATCTACAACTGCACCAACGCGTGCCCGCGTGAAATCGAGGTGACCAAAGCGGTGGGCGAAGTCAAGCTGGCGATTGCGACCGGCCGTATTGAGTAGCCCCCTGAGGCACCCTCGCGCCGCCCGCGGGTTTGATGAAGCATGGACCTGAGAGAGATCTTCGACCGACCACCCCGCATCCTGATCGCCGATGACGATTGGCTCAATCGGGATCTACTGAAGACCTATCTGGTCAATTCCGGCTGCGAGGTGGTCACGGCGCCCGATGGAAGATCTGCGCTCGAGCTGGCAATGCAGACCCCCCCTGATTTGGCCCTGGTCGACGTGCAGATGCCGCGCATGGATGGCCTTTCGCTCTGCAAGACGCTCAAATCTAACCTGGCAACCCGCTTTGTCCCGATCGTGATCGTGACGGCCCTCGACAGCGATGACGAGAAGCTAAAGGCGATTGAGGCCGGAGCCGACGATTTCATTACCAAGCCCTACTCTTCGGTGGTGCTGCTCACACGGCTGCGCTCGCTCTTGCGAATCAAGCAACTGCACGATGAAGTCGAATCGCGCAACCGGTTGCTGCGGCAGGTGTTGGACCGCTTCCTGGCGGAGGACGTGACCGATATCATCCTCACCGACCCCGAGCGCTACTTGAAGCTGGGGGGCGACATCCTTCAGGTCACCGTCTTGTTCGCAGATATCCGTGGCTTCACACGCTTTACCGAAGAGCACAGCGCCGAGCACGTCATCGAAACGCTGAACAGGATCTACCAGGCACTCAGCAAGGTAGTCTTCGAACACCGCGGGACTTTTGATAAGTACCTCGGCGACGGCTTCATGGCCTTCTACGGGGCGCCGGTGGCAGCCGAGGATGACGCCTTGCGCGCGCTCGAAACCTCGATCGAGATGCAGCGGCTCTTTAAGGAACTACGGGATAGTTCGGGTGATGAATTGAAGAACCTGGGGCTGGGCATCGGGCTGCACTCCGGCGAGGCGGTCGTGGGAAACATCGGCTCGGAGAAAGTGATGGACTACACCGTGATCGGGGATGTGGTGAATGTCGCAAAGCGGCTGCAGGAGCAGGCTGGTGGGGGACAGATCTTGCTCAGCAAGAACACGTACGAGCTGGCGCACAAAGAAGTCGATGCCGAACCCCTCGAGCCGATCCAGGTCATCGGCCGGCGGGAGCCGATCCCGGCGTACTTAATCCAGGTCTCGGGCACTTGAGCCCACCATCCTATATGTCTGATTTGAGGCACGGGCCAGGCACGCGGGGATGCTATAATTCCGTTGAGTCGTATACTGCCGGCCCCAGTAGCTCAAATGGATAGAGCAAGGCTCTCCTAAAGCCTAGGTTGTGCGTTCAAATCGCGCCTGGGGCACAAAGCGCCTCCCGCAAGGGAGGTGCTTTACCTATCGTTTTATGGACAGCGGTATCCGTTTCGGGGCGGACACCCCGCGGTCGTCACAGCTGCTTTTGATAAATCCGGTAGCGACGCAGTGGCGAGGCGTCCAGCTTGCGGATGGCATTGTTCATGGGGACGTTATCTTCCAGCACGTAGTTGATCTCCAGCCAGACATCGGGTGCGTTGAGCGATTCGTAAAGTTTGCGGTAGATCAGGCTATCGACGCCCAGGCCGTGGTATTCGGGGATCACGCCCAGCGCGAACATGCGGTAGCTGCGCAACCGGGGTAGGCCGTAGAGTAGTTTAATCCAGCCGAAAGGCAGCAGCCGGCCGTTCAGCCCCCGCAGCAGTTCGTTGACGTTGGGAAGAGCGATGGCGAAGCCGATCGGACGCCCGGTAGCATCCTCGGCGATGATCACCCCCTTGGGCTGGATAACCGGTTTCAGGTCACGCGCCATGGCCCGGGCCTCGGCCTCCGTCACGGGAGCATACCCCCAGTTGTCGGCAAGGCTCTGGTTGGATAGGTCGACGATCGTCTTCACCTCCTGATCGTAGCGGCGCATATCCACCTGGCGCACTGTGACGCCATAGCGCCGGGCGACGGCATCAGTCAAGGTGAGAATGCGAGCCGGGATGCGGTAGCCATCGGCAGACGAAACGGAATAGCACAGCAGGTCCTTGATCTTGCGCAGGCCGAAACTCTCCATCTGCCCGATGTAATAAGGTGGGTTGTAGGGCGCCATAATGGTTGGCGGGGGCGAGAATCCTTCGACCACCAGCCCCCATTCCTGGGAGACAAAGGTCCATGGGCCGCGCACGGTTTGCATGCCGCGCCCGCGCAGCCAGGCGGCGGCCGTTTCGAGCAGCATGTTCGCGGCAACTTCATCGTCCGGGCATTCGTAATACCCGTACAGCCCAACCTGCTCGTTCCAGAAGTCGAGCGCCAGGTGATCGATGAAGGCCGCGATGCGCCCGATCACTCGCTCCCCCTCCAGGAGCAGGAAGAGCGCATATTCACAGTGGTCGAGCAGCGGGTTGCGCTTCGGGTCGAATTGACCCCACTGTTCGTCGCGCAGCGGCGGCACCCAGAGCGGATCATCCCTGTAGTGGCGGTAGGGCAGATCGATGAACAGCTTAAGGTCAGCCTTTGATTCCACGCGCTGGATCTTCATCTTGCGCTCCTCGTACAGGGATGCGGCGGACCTGCCCAGACCTTTGAAAACCGTTTCCCTGCTTGGGTTCGATGCGAGGTGCATATCTTCGAACAGTTCGTGTTAGATCGCAACCCGGCAAAGTTGGGGTGCCGGGCGTTGTGAGGGGCCTGAACACTTACACGCGAATTACTTGTTCCCTGCCTTTCCGGCTCCGCATTCCGGCAGTTATCGTTGTGTGAGTCATAGAAGTCCGGTCGCAAAGCAGGCCGGACTCATTTGTTAATGGTGGGAGCTTTTTTTTGCGAAACCAACGCGGGCAGGTATTGTATTTGTGGATAAAAACCGAGTCACCGTATAAATGCTGGCTTGGTCTGCCCGCAAGATCTGGAAGCCTATGCGCAGTCGCAAACCGTGTGGAGTTGTCTGTCAATCAGGCAGGTCGTCCAGGACCTGCTGCATGCTCCGCTTGTATTCCCGGAAGGCTTTCCTTCCCAGTTCGGTAAGCCGTAAGCGCGTGTGGGGTTTCTTGCCCAGAAAGGTCTTCTCGATTTCGACGTAGCCAGCCTGCTCCAGCTTGGCCAGATGGGTGGCCAAGTTGCCCCAGGTTAAGCCGGTCAGGTTCTTCAGGAAAACGTAGTCCGCACTCTCGACGACATAAAGGTAGGTAAGGACCATTAGCCTGGCGGAGGCGTGAATGACCTGATCGATGTCGGCAAGCGGGTGCAGATCCTGATCTGGAAGTGTTCTGGCCATCTCAGGCTTGCCTCCCGGGGAGGCCGTTCTCCGGTGCGGGATAGCTGCGCAGAAGTTGCACGAACAGGCCAAGGCCGATCAGGATCATCACCCCCGCGACGGCTCCAAAGGTGACCGGGAAGCCGTGGTGGGTGGTAAGCCCTCTGGAAAACAACCACTCACCAACCAGCGGGGAAAGCCCAGCCAGCAAGCCATACAGATACAGCCGCGGTAGGTTAAGGACGTAAGCTGCAAAGCTAAACCCGAGCAAGAGCATCAGCCCAAAGGCCATCGAGGTCAATTGGCCAGGGATGGATCTGTAGTTGAGCGCGGCAAGGATGCCCAGAACGAGAGCAAGGAGGTTCACCACAAGCATGAGAAAGCTTAATCTGCCCAGTGCGGCTCTGCGGGTTTCGCCGAAGATCACGTACCCGACACGGGGCAGAATGACGCGCTTTCGGATTTGCCGGATCGCCAGGTAAAGCAGCCCCCAGACGGGGAGGAACACCGCCGAACTCCAGAAATCTCCCAGCCGTGCGCTGAGCAAGGGAGCAACCGAGAACATGATAAAGAAGCACCCCAGGAACATATCCCAGAGTCCATCATTGGTAGCGGTTCTAAAAACCTTCCGTTCTGCATCTTTGAGGCTGATTGGTTGAGACACGGGAGACCTCCTGGAGTAGTTACAATCTTGGGTTCAATGCCTTGTCTTTGTGTTTCAAAGTACTTTGAAATTATATTATGTCGGAAATGCCCGAATGTCAAACGGTTGGGAGGGTGCACAGGGGAGAATCTGGGAACGAATGATGAATAGCCGCTCCCGTCGAACGCGGTGGACTATAGAAAAAGCCCGGTCATTAGACCGGGCCAGGTTGATCGTTTAGCGATGCAGTCCTCTGGTTACTTTTTCCCGCCAAACAGACCGCCGAGTAGGTTCGCACCCAGGCTGATGACCTCTTCAGTCATGTCGCCGTCGCCGTCCATATCCAGGAGTCGCGCCAGGCCGGAGGTCGTCTTCTCGACCGTGTCACGCTCCTGCTGCAGCACCTGCGACACGCCCTGCGCGTCGAGCGAATTATTCTGCTGGATCTTACCGAGCGCGCCCATAACGATCGGTGCTAGGATCGCCAGCAACGTGGAGACGGCCTGGGGATCCAGCCCGCTGCCCTTGCTGACATTGCTCTCCACTGAGCCTTGTTTCTCGCCGAAGACGTGCCCCAGGATGGCCATGCCATCCTTGATCGTGTCTTTTTGTGAGACCTTCTCGATGAGGCCGTCAAGGATGCTGCCGTCGTGGTCCTGCTGCAGGGCCTGGGTCAGCGCCTGTGCGCCATCGGGCGAGGAGGCGTTGCGGTTCAGGGCGCCGATCAGCATTGGCAGCGCCAGGCCGATCGCCTGCTGCGCCTGACCGTCATCAATGCCAAGCTGGTCGCTGATCTTTGAGACCGCACCTCCGCCGAGGTGCGAAACGATAAGTTGAAGTACCGAGTCCATGGATTAACCTGTTCCCCTTCTAGGATTTCTTGGTAGAATGCCATCCCCCAGCATCTTCAAAAGTGTATCATAGCTCGTAGGAGGAGCTGATGCCTCCCGATAAACCATGGCTTGATAAAATCGACCCAAGGAAGGCTCATGGCCCAGAAGACGAATGCCATGCGTGTGCTCGATCAGGCCGGGATCTACTACCGGGTTGAGACCTATGAACTGGAAAGGGCAGACCAACTCGCCGATCGTGCGGCGAAGGCATTGGGTATCGCACCCGAGCGCATCTTTAAAACCCTGGTAGCGATCGGTGATCGGGTCGGTCCGCTTCTCGTCCTGGTCCCGGCTGGGACAGAGGTTGATCTACGCCGCCTGGCGGACGCGACCGGCAATAAGCGGGTCGATATAGCGCCACAGCGTGATGTGCTGGGGCTAACGGGTTATGAACGCGGCACAGTGACGCCGCTGGCGATGGCGAAGAGCTACCCGATCTGGATCGACGAGACGGTCGAACTGTGGGATGAAGTCGGGATCAGCGCAGGTGCGCACGGGCTCGAGATCATGCTCGTGCCAAAGGATCTGCTGCGCGTGACAGGAGCGCGGACGGCGGACGTCGCCCGCTCGCGCTAGGCGGTTGTTGATTTGGTTTTTACGCCGGGGCGCGAGCGCCCATCCAGAAGCGCGGCCAAGAACCACCGCTGCCGCGCAATGCAATAAGCGAATACAAGCTGGCGGCGAAAAAGCCCAGCACCATCACCAGCGCGATCCAGACCAACGCGCGGGGCCAGCTCGCCTCACGGTATACGATCCAGCCCGAGAAGAGCGCAAAACCCACGTACAGATCGACCAGCGAGACGATCCCCCACGGCATCGAGAGCAGGGTCGAGCCCTCGGCCGCAAAATCTCCCTGGATAAAAGCATAGGCCAGCACGACCCCCATGGCGGTCAGCCCCAGTCCGGCCAGCAGCGTTGCATTTCGCATCGTGTACTCCCTCCTAAGCGCGCCTCCGGTGAAGCGCGCCTGCAGCAGGGATTAGACCGGACCCGGGCCGATCAGTCAAGGCTGTCACCTGGACCCCTTGTGAGGGATTGATAGCAGGTCAGGAGGTGAGCAGCCAGTGGCTCTACCGGAAAGACAAAAAAGCCCCATCCGACACGGATGGGGCCAGGGGGGATTCGATGTGGTAGTCGTTGAAAAATCAGCCTTCTTCGATGTATTTCTTAAGATCATCCGACCGCATTAGCAGTGTGTTTGGTTCGGAAAATTTCCTTGAACTCATATCAAGTGCTTGCATTAATGCTGGTACGGCATCCTTTAGGGCGCCGAAGATCTTGTGGATCGGGGTTTTTGAGCCGTAGCCAATGCTGAGAGCAACTTCACGATTGATGCGCATCACCAACTGCTGCAGTTCGGCGCCGGCCATGAGGGTATAGCGCCATTTTCCAAAGGAGACCTCAGCCTGGGCCTTCTCTCCCATGCGCATGATGTGTGCGCTGGCTGCGATCGCTAAGTCGAGGCCGCTGCCCATGTCTTCCGGGTAATTGGCTAGGATCAGCCCGTCGTAATCCATCAGGATCGCCCAGCGGAAATCCGAGCCAGGCGCTTTTAGTATGCGCAGGGCTTCTTCCAACGCCGTCACGCGCGGATCGATGCTCGTTGTTGAATCTGAATTTGGATACATCGCGTCCCCTCTACCTTATCAGTTCCAGGCCATCAGCCCTATTTTGGCATAGAACTGGATGAATGGACATTGCGAACGCTTTACAATTGCCCGCCATCTTGTGCCTACTGAGGTCCAAGCCAAGGGCCTTGTGAACTAAACGTGATCAAGGCCACTCTCCGCGTAGACGCCGCCGCGCTCGGAGGGCATTCCGAGCTCACGACCAACCCTGCAAGAAACGAACCGCTGCAGGATCCAATTTGAACGGCCGACCTCCGGCAATGACACTTTCTGGCTGAATGGGTCGATCACCGCTTGAACCACCCCGTTGATACGAGGACCTGGATGCACTTATCTCACAGGGTCGCAGTTATCGGCGGTTGACGATCACGATCCCGGACACGACCAGCATCGATCCCAAGGCCAAGTGCCAATCCAAATGCTCACCAAGGAAAATCACGCCGGCCGCGACCCCGACCACCGGGAAAAGATAGGTCACGAGCGTGGTGCGGGTTGGCCCGACCTGGTGCAGCAAATAGAAATACAGCAGGTACGCGATAAAGGATCCAAGCAGTCCCAACCAGAGCAAGGCTACCCAGGTGAGCGGCTGGGCCGGGAGGGTCAACGGATGATCGACAGCAATTGCCCCAATCCAGACCAGCAAGTCACCGCTGAGCATGGGCACAAGCGCCTGCACAAAAGTGGGCACGTTCTTTAAGGTCCTTCGTGCATACACAGAACTGGCCGCGTACGATACAGCGGCAACGACGACCGCCAGTTGTCCGAACACACCCTGGGTGACCCCGCCCTTCCCTAGGTCACGACTGAAGAGCAGCAGGATTCCGAGGAATCCAAGCACCAAGCCGGCTACCTTGGGCAAGGTCATGTTTTCGTCGGTAAGAAAGAAGTGGGCGATGATCAGGGTGAAAAGCGGCACGCTGCTGTTGAGCACTGAGGCCACGGCCGAGTCGACGCTCTGTTCACCCCAGGTGATGAGCAAGAAGGGCAGAGCGGTGTTGGTAACACCCATTAGGATCAACCAGAACCATGTGCGCCTCGAGCGGGGAAAGGATGGCCGGCGGATGGCAACGGCGATCGTCATCGCCAGCCACCCGAACAGCAGCCTGAACCCGACCAGGGTCAACGGGGTCAGCTCGCGCAAACCGATCTTGATCCACAGGAAGGAACTGCCCCAGATCAATCCCAGCAGGAGGAACGCAGACCAATTCCTGGTCGTCATCGGATAATCAAGTTGTCATGCTCGCTGGGATTGTCTTTGTGCTTGCTTGATGTTCACCGATAGCAGCAGCACTAAGCCGATCACCAGGAAGGCGATAATAGAAAGAACTGCTGCCCGTAGCCCTTCCTGTTCTGCCAGTACCGCAGTTAAGCCGCGTTCCTGAAACCAGAGCGCGGCACGGAATGCGAGCCACCCATAGACTGCCGGGCCGATGAAGGAGGAGGTCCGGCCAGCCACAGAGAAAAAGCCATAAAACTCGGCGCTCTTCCCCTTTGGCGCAAACAGCCCAACGGTTGCCCTGCTGACGGACTGGACGCCGGTCAGCGCGAAACCTGCTAGCCCACCGATGATAAAGAAACCGGTCAGCGTCTGGTTGAAGTACATCCAGACCGCTGCGGCCGTCATCATTACCAGAGAGATCAGCAGCGACTGCTTGGGGTTGATGGAATCTGCTGCAAGGCCGAACAGGTAGGCGCCGGCGACGCTCGTGACCTGGACGATGATCATGAAGATGATCAACTGTTGTTGTTCCATGCCAAACAGGACGGCGCCCAGGATGGCGGCGAAATCAAGCGCCATAATGATCCCATCGTTGTAGATCAGGAAGGCGATCATGAATTTGATGAATTCGCGGTACTTGCGCACGGAGCGGAAAGTGGCCACCAGGCGCTTGAAGCCGATCGAGAGCAAGTTCTCTCCGGCGGGTAGTGCTTGCGGCTGGGCGCGCTCCCGCAGCCAGAGAAAGATCGGTGCCGCAGAAAGTGAGAAATAGACAGCAGTGATCAAGAATGCGTAGTGGATGATCTGGTCGCCTTCCACAAGCAGGATTAAGGCCAGGACAAGGACAAGGCAAAGGATCCCGCCCGCAGAGCCGATTGCCCACCCGTTGCCCGAGATTCGTCCAATCTCATCTTCGCTGGCGATCTCGGGCAGCAGCGCGTTATAGAAAACCTGGGCGCTGCGATACCCGATCTCGGCCAGGATGAAGAATATCATGCCGGTGACGACATCGCCCGGGCCAACGAGGAAAAGCAGGGCGGTGAAGGTGCAGGCCAGAGCTGTATAGAAGAACAAGAAGCGTTTTTTAGCGCCAGAGAAATCAGCGATCGCACCCAGGACAGGCGCGGTTAGAGCGACGACGAGCATGGCGATGCCGACAGCATACCCCCATAAACGCGAGCCCTCTGGTCCACCGACGACCTCTCCCTGGAAGTAGGCCGAGTAGACAGCCAGGAGAACGACGGCTGCATAAGCCGAATTACCGAAATCATAGAGATACCATGCGATCCGTTCCCGCCGGTTTGAGAGCCCCGGTTGTGGGTTTACGCCCTGCGCGAGTACTTCGGCCATGTTAATACCTCGCTCCATGTAAACCTGGATATGATGAAAGCATCAAAGTGATAGCTTACAGGTCAGGATCTTCAGCCCAGGGGTAGATCTCCGTCCCTTTGGCTGCGGCGCGGATGGCTGGATCGTTGGCGTAGTGCCCCCTGCGTTCTTCTGGAATGAGCGCTGCAATTTCCTGCATCATGCGCTGCCCGATCTGGTCCAATTGCTCACGCCTGTCCGTCCTGCTTCGCTCCACCCGGAACGGGCCAAAGGTGCGGCCGATGCGGATCTTGACCTCAGCCCTTCGGCCGTGCCGCAGAGCGGGGAAAATATCGGTAAGGCCATCCAATCCGATGGGCAGAATCGGGGCGCCAGTTCTGGCGGCGAGGTAGGCGGCCCCAGGTCGCGCCGGTCTTAAAACCGTCGCCCAGTTCCCGGCTTCAGGGAAAATACCCAGGACCCCGCCCTGGTGCAGGACCTGCTCGGCCGACATCAGCGCCCGGCGCGAAACGGCACCACGGTAGACGGGAAATACACCCCACAATGCAGGGAGCCATGTTACGACACGGGGGGCATTCGGCATGCGCGCCCCGGCCAGGAATTCGAGCGGCCAGGGACAAGCCCGGATCATCGCTACCGGGTCGATGAAACTGAAGTGGTTGCCGACCACGATCAGCGGTCCGCCTGCGGGTAGGTTTTCCAGGCCCACGATCTCAAGCCGTGTGAGGATACCGAGTGCGGCACGAATCAAGCCGCGTAGGATTCCTCGGATTGCAAGACGCCGGGGATAGGTGATCGACGGAGTGAACGAGTAGGGGATCGTGCTCGGGTCGGAAGCCATCATCCATGCAACCCCGGAACGCATTCGGGGTTGCTTGCTACTCCTGCCAATGATCGAGGGGATCGGGAGAGAGGGACAGCCCCAGGTAGTCCAGCACTGCCAGACGCCCGCGCTCGAGGATCGGATCACCGTGGGAGGGGAGCAGGTGCAGGAAATCAAGTTCAGCCAGGCGGCGGATGGATTGCTGTGCCAGCACTGGGTCTGAACTTAAGGCGCGATAGGGTGGAGATAGCCGCCCACCGATATTCATGACAGCGTCACCACAGAGCATGGCCTGATCACGTGGATGCAAAAAACCGACTTGCCCGGGTGAGTGTCCGGGGAGTTGGATGACAACCATCCCGGCAACCGCTTCCCCCCGCTCGAGCGTGCGTGCGACCGGGTAGCCCCAGCCTGTTTGCGGGATAATGTAGCGAGCCAGGAGGAAGAGCAGGTTGCGTGAAGGTACGTAACGGTAATCGGATTGTCCGGTGATGAAACGGGCTTCCTCGCGATGACAGATTAGGGGAGGATTCCACTCAAGCAGCACATCACCCAGTCCACCGCTGTGGTCGTAATGGGCGTGGGTGAGTAAAACCTGACGCGGACCCTCGCCTTCGGTAAGCTCATTGATGGCCACTACCAGGTCCTGTGCCGTTTCTGTCGGCCCCGCATCGATCAGTGTCCATCCATCACTGTCTTCCACGAGAAAGGCCGAGACGGGAACGGTCACGGGGCCGAGGATGTGGATAGGCAACTCGATCCGGTAAATATGGTCCGTAACCTGTTGAAAATCCAAATGCATCACCCTTTCAGAGAATTAGATCGTCAATCAACGATGGCAGCTGCATAAGCGAGTCGACGGTATGCTCGGGTTTGATCTCGCCAGGTTGATCGGGTTCAGCGAAGCTGCGCATCCAGATTTGATGCATGCCAACCCGTTGAGCGCCAAGGATGTCCTGGTCCAACCTGTCGCCCACCATAACGACCTGCTCCGGCTCATGCTGCCAATGCTCCAGAATCTGCAGAAAAGGACCGGGTGCAGGTTTGCGTGAGCCGATGGCAGCTGAGATCAGGATCGGATCGAAGAAACTGCGGATGCCAACCTTATCGATCAATCGTTGGACATTGGCTTCATCAGCTGCATTGGATAACAGGCCCAGGCGCAGACCCCGGCGCTGCAGGATGTTGAGGGTCATCTCAAGTCCCGGAACACCTACCCAGTGCTGTTCTGTGACTGCGTACATACGCTCCAGCGCGAACGCGACCACTTGCGGATCGACTCCATCGATTCCCACCGAGGCCAGCGCATCACCCAGCACCGCCCGCGTCGTGTGTTCGACATGATCGCCAAGGCGGTTCCGTTGGTACTCCTGCATACGCCCGGCGAACTCGCCGATCAGATCCTGTCTTCCCCAGTCTACGCCGGTCTCGTGCAGCGCCCCTTCCAGCGCCGCCAAGCTTTCTGGCCATACACTTTCCCACTCGCCATCGAAGCGAATCAAGGTTGACCCGAGATCGAAGATGATGCCCTCAATCATTACGCCTGATCCGGTTCAATAGCCGCGCTGTGGATCATAAACATTGAGCAGGGGCCGGTCAGAAAGGTAGCGCTGAAGGTTCTGACAGAAGAGACCCACAGCACGTTCAAGATAATGAGGGGATGCACCCGCTAGGTGTGGAGATAGCATCACGTTCGGCATCTCCCACAAAGGGCTGCTCTCAGGCAGGGGTTCAACCGGGAATACATCCAGGGCAGCGCCAGCCAGGCGTCCGCCGCGCAGCGCCTCTACCAGCGCTCCGTGGTCGACGACGCCCCCACGCGAGATGTCGATCAGGTAGGCCGTGCTCTTCATCGCTTTCAGGATCTCGGTGTTGACCATGCCCTGTGTCTTTGGCGTGAGCGGGACGCAGATCACGAGGAAGTCACACAGCGGCACCATCGTGCGCAAAGCCTCGGGAGGGTAGATGCGGTCTGGAAGATCTGCCGACGGGTCGCCCAACCCCTCCGGTAGGTAGCCGGGGTCCTGGAGTTGCATCAGGTTCAGTTTCGTGGCGAGTAGATTGGCGCCGAATTGTTTGCACAATCGACCGATCTCCCGCCCTATGCTTCCATACCCAACGATTCCGACCGTACTCCCGCGCAGTTCCGTTGGCTGGAAACGGGTGTAGCGGCCATCCGCCCATTGTTCTGCGGGTTTGCTGCGTAGGGTTTCTGGAGCCTTGTGTCCAAGGGCGAGCATGCTCATCAACGCGAACTCCGCCATCTGTGGCGCGGATGCACCGCTCATCGTTGTGAAAACCACATCGGCTGAGAGCAGTGGGTTTCCGTTGAAGTGATCCAGCCCAGCATAGTGAATCTGGACCCAGCGCAGGTTGGGCACCTGGTCTGGCTCCGGCAGTGCGGCGATGGTGTAGAGCACCTCGGCTTGATTGAGCAAATCTTCAGGGATAGCAGCCGCATCCCGCGCCTGGGTGATATGCAGCTTGAGATCGGGCGAGACCGCCTGGATACGATCCAAGAGCGGCTGTGGAAAGGTCATGGTTAGGAGCAGGTGAATCTTGCGCTCGCTGCGTTCCGTCATGCGGCCCATTGTACATCACTCTCGAGCGACTGCCATGCGGCCGGTAGGCTATACTGGGTGAGGAGAGATAGCCCCGGAGGGGTATTCATGGAGTACGGTGCAGTTTTTCCCCAAACCGACCTTGAAGCCGAGCCGGAAGGTATCCTGAGATTTGCCCGGGACCTTGAGCAGCAAGGGTTCAACCACATCCTGGCCTACGAACATGTGCTGGGTGTGGATTCTGATCACATCAGCGGATCACGTGGTCCTTATACGCTTGAGCACCCGTTCCTATCACCTTTCGTGGTATTTGCCTTCATGGCGGCTGTGACAAGCCGAATCGAATTTGCCACAGGGATCTTGATCCTGCCCCAACGCCAGACAGCGCTTGTTGCCAAGCAAGCCGCCACACTGGATCGATTGAGCGGTGGCCGACTGCGGCTGGGTGTCGGGATCGGGTGGAATGAGGCCGAGTACATTGCTCTTGGGAAGAACTTCCACGATCGTGGAAAGCGCAGCGAGGAACAGATTGAGATCCTGAGAGCGTTATGGACTCAATCCAGCATCTTCTATCAGGGCGAGTGGCACACTCTTCCTTACGTCGGCCTTAACCCCGGGCCGGTCCAGCAGCCGATCCCGATCTGGATCGGCGGCGGCGCGGATGCGGTCCTGCGGCGTGCGGCGCGGCTGGCAGATGGCTGGATGCCAAACTACCGCCAGGCCGATCAGGCCATCCCTTCCCTCGACCGTCTCGCATCCTATCTTGAGGAAGCAGGCAGGGAGCCCGGATCGTTTGGGATTGAAGCCCGGATCCGATACGCCGATGGAGACCTCGAGTCGATCGAAGAAAGCCTGCGGGCGTGGCAAGAGGCCGGTGCGACGAAGGTTTCCCTCAACACAATGGGCTGTGGTTTTAAAACCGTGGATGAACACCTGGGCGCCTTCCAAGCGTTCGCCCGAGCCTTTATCCCATCCCCTTAGCGAAACCAAGATTTGCCAGGCAATTCCGGGAAGCGAAGGAGTTTCCCTTCCCTGCGTGACTTCCTGCCTCCGGTGGGGTTACCACATACGATGCGCAAGCCTTTCATTACGAGCAGGCTGTCCACAAACGGCTGCGCAGAAATGTAATTTCAGGTCAGGACATCGTCCATTGTTCGCAAATGTTGGTTGGTGAGCATTTGCGAGCCGCACCCTCCACCCCTGGCCGCCTCGAAAGGAGGGAGACTGCCCCTGATCACGACTCCGTCCAATTCACATTCGAACCATCGGCAACCCATCTAGAATTTGAGCCAAGGAGAGAGATACATGGATACGACCAAGGGACGGATGGGTTACCTCCCTAATGACCAACCGCCATTCGGACAATTGATCCTGCTGGGTTTCCAGCATGTCCTGACGATGTTCCCGGCGACGGTCTTTGTAGCCCTGTTCACCGGTTTCCATACGAGCACAGTTCTGTTTGTCGCAGGTATGGCGACCATCGTCGCGCTCGTGCTTTCCAAATGGCGCATTGGAAAATTTATCCCCCTCTTTTATGGGTCCAGTTTTAGCTACATGGCGGCTTACCTGGCGCTCACCAACGCTGAATGGGGCGTACCAGCCTCGGATGCCACATTGAGCGTGATCCAGGCCGGCATCCTCGTGACAGGTTTGGTCAACATCGCCGTTGGCTTCATCATCCGCTGGGTGGGCAAGGACGCTATCGATAAGGTCCTTCCTCCGGTTGTCACAGGCTCGGTTGCGGCCGTCATCGGCTTCGCCCTCGGTTTTGCGGCACTTGGTATGGCTGAAGCGCATTGGGGCGTTGCCATCATCACCCTCTTCGTCACGGTTATGTTCTCGGTCTACCTGCAGGGGCGAGGCTTCATCGGCATGCTGCCTGTCCTTCTGGGAGCGATTGTGGGCTATCTTATCGCCTGGGGTGTTGGGCTGGTGGACTTTTCCCCGATCGCGCAGCACGCGCTGATCGAGGTGCCGCACTTCACCTTCCCCGGCTTTACAGGCGCACTCGTTGGACAGGCGATTATCAGCGTCGCGATCATGGCTATCGCCACCATCCCCGAATCGACCGCCCACCTGTACCAGATCAGCCTGTACGTCGATCGCTTTGCCGAGGAGACCGGGCGTGAGAAGTACCATCTCGATGAGTACCTTGGCTTCAACCTGATCTTGGATGGCATCGGCGATTTCATCAACGGGCTCTTTGGCTCAACGGCCGGGACGAACTACGGTGAGAACAACTCGTTGATGGCGATTACGCTTAACTACTCCGGCCCAGCGCTCATCGCGGCCGGGGCAATCTCCATGCTGCTCGGGTTCGTCGGAAAATTAACCGGTTTGCTGCAGACAGTACCTCTGGCAGTGAGCGGTGGGCTGGCGATCTACCTGTTCGGCGTTATCGGCATGCAGGGCGTGGCCTTGATGGTCGAACACAAGGTCAACTTGTTCGATCCGAGAACGCTGGCGGTGGGTGCGACGATCATGGTCATCGGCATCGGTGGCCACATCGGCTACCCGAATGGGCTGATGCCGATCAATGCGCTGACCGGCGTTTTCCCCAATGGCTGGCCGGCGATCGCCACCGGCGCCGTTGCCGGGATCCTGCTTAACGCAGTTTTCCTGATCTTCAAACCAAGCAACAAGTAACATCCCCGAAGAGACGGATTGCGATACTCAGGGAGCAGCCAACCGGCTGCTCCCTGGCGTTAGGCCGGGGGCACAGCGGCAATGGATGGATCTTATGCTTAGTCTACGGGGGAAGCGAGCCGGAGCGTACCGAGCACGAATCCACTGACCGCGTCTTCGCCAGAGGTATGGCCCACCGCGAGCAGCGTATCGAGGGCAGCATCGATCTCTTCAGGATCGCCCTCCACGCAGGCCATGAGCAGCCCGTGCCAGTATGCGGCCGCTTCACCCCGTGCAGCGGCTCGGATGTGTGCGGCGGGGAACAACCCCGTGCGCGGGGCTGCGGCCTTTTCCAGTACACCGCACAGCGCTTTCGCCTCGCTGGATTTGAACATTGACCATATCGCATACATCAAGCCCACCAGGAAGTCGTCACCGCTCGGTGTAAGCCCGATCCCAAGCCCGGCCAGCCTGGCCGCGCCCTGCCCCAGTTTGCGCCCATCCCGGAAGGCGAGACCGTCCATTAGAATCTTGATGGGTGCGGCTGCCTTCGTCCACCATGGCGATCGGGCACCCTGCCAGGCTGCAGCTGGATTGTCGATTAGTGCAGCAAGCCCATCCGCCGACCGGTCTTGCAGCAGTTGCTCCTCGATCTGAGAGAGCCAACCTGAGGCGCGGCTCAAAGCAGCACGAATCGCTCCCCAATCGGGGCAACTGGTCCAGAGTTCGGCGTCGTTGATCGACACCCGCAGCACGCCAACCCTGATCTCATCGGATGTGATCTTGACCGGGCTATCGGCGTCGAGATACCCGGTGAAACTATCCCAGGCGGGATGGCGCTCAAGAGCGATGGCGAACGGATCCATTTGCCCGGGATCAAGGATCAGCGAGAGGATCTTGTCTTGATCATCGATAAGATTGCAGGTGGTCTTGAATACATGTAGGATCCGGGATGTGCGCCCTTGCTGGAGCAAGGTCAGCGCGCCCGGGGCAACTGATATTGCACGGAGATTGATCTCTACCTCCGGCAGCTCTAGCGACGGGTTTCCTTGCCGATCATCAAAGTGGGATTTACTCACCGGTTTTCAGATTCACTTGCTCATGCAAGAACTCGAGGAAGGTCCTGGGTGGACGCCCGAGCAACCCTCCCAGAACACGCGAGTTTCCCCAGAAACCGTGTTGCGCATAGTACTCGAACATCTTCAGCAGAGTCTCAATCTGGTAGCGGCTCATACCAGACTGCTGTGCCTGTCGTTCCCAGGCGACTCGATCGATTTCAATCACCTGCACGGGTTTGTCCAGGACTTTACCGATTGCCGAGGCTGCCCGGGCCGGGGTCCAGGTTTCACCGGAAGATAACTCGTAGGTAGCCCAGAAGTGCTCCGGCCTGCCAAGAACGAATCCCGCTGCGCAAGCGACGTCTTCCAGATCGACCATGCCTAGTTTTGAGTCCGCTGGATAGGGTACCGGGAAGATACCTTCGGTACGGGCCGAGGCCAAGCCTGGAAGGAAATTCTGCATGTAGGCTTCCGGCTGCAGGATCGTAAAGGGAAGCCCGCTGGCGTAGATCCGCTCTTCCACCTTGGCCTTTTTGATGTGGTGGGGCATCGCCTGAACGTAGGGGTGGAGCACAGAGTGGTATACGAAGTGGCCGACGGCATGCTGATCAGCGAGGCGAAGCACGTTCTCTCCGATCTCGACTTCCTGTGGGTGGATGTTGGGTGGGATGTGGTAGATGCTGGAAATGCCGCGGAAAGCCGATTCGAGCGAACCCGGATCGAGCAGATCACCGGGGCAGGCTTCGCTGGCCCCGGACTGGAGAGCGATGGGGATCTGTTCTGCGCGGCGAACGAGAGCCCGGCAGGAGCGCTCCTGCCGGGCAAGCTCGCGTAGGAGCGCTAACCCGGTCTTGCCAGCCGCGCCAGTGACCAGGATCACGATCAGTCTCCGCGTGTGCGAGCCGGGTATTGCTCCCGGTTCAAGCCCCAATTCATCCGGAGCGGGCCAGGTTGATCAGTTCCCAGAGCCGGCTCGGGCTGAGCGGGATCTCGAGCAGCTCGAGACCTTCGATCTGGAGCGCATTCTCGAGCGCCTGGCAGAAAAGCGGTCCAACTGGAATTGCGCCAGCCTCGCCCGCACCCTTCACCCCAAGTGGATTGAGGGGAGAGGGTGTCTCCTTGTGACCGATCTCGATCCTGGGGACATCCAGCGAGGTTGGCAGCAGGTAGTCCATGAAGGTCCCGTTGAGCAGCTGCCCGTTCTCGTCGAAAACCAAATGCTCGTAGTAGGCGTTGCCTATCCCCTGGGCTATACCACCCTGAACTTGGCCATCGATCAGGAGCGGGTTGATCACCTTGCCGGCGTCGTGGACGGCGATGTACTTCTGGATGTTGATCATCAGCGTCTCTGGATCTACTTCCACGATCATGGCGTGTACGCCGTTGGCCGTCGCCCCTGTCGCCGGGCCGAAGTAGTTGGTGGACTCGAGCCCGGGCTCCGTGCCTGGCTTAACGGCCCCACGCAGCGGGTTGGCCTGGGCTGCCAGTTCCCCGAGAGCGATCCCGCGTTCGGGTTCGTTCTTCACGTACACCCGGCCGCCTTGAAGCTCAAGCGCCTCCTGCTCGACCTCGAACATCTCAGCCGCCAAGGCGAGGATCTTATAACGGACATCCTTGGCGGCCTCGTTGATCGCGTTGCCAGCAACCACCGTCCCCCGGCTGGCGAAGGTCCCGGTCCCCCAATGGAACTGGTCAGTGTCACCCGTGACGACGTAGATTTCGCTGACCTCCACGCCCAGTTGTTCGGCTGCGATCTGGGCGAAACTGGTGAAATGTCCCTGGCCCTGGGTGCCGACCCCGGTGACAACCGAGATTTTTCCGCTTGGCTGCACCTGCACCCGAGCTCCTTCGTAGGGGCCGATGCCGGTGCCTTCCACGTAGGTGACGACGCCGATGCCGACGTGCCGGCCTTCGGCGCGCAGCCTGGGCTGTGTCTCCGTGATGAAGTCCTCGTACCCAATCATCTCCAACGCTTTTGCCAGGACCGGTTCGTAGTTGCCGCTGTCGTAGACCAGCGAGGTGAAGTCTTGGTAGATGATCTTGTTGTCCTTGGGGAAGGCATCAGTCGGGATGAAATTGCGGCGGCGGATCTCGGTCGGGTCGAGGCCTAGTTCGTTGGCTGCCAGGTCCAACAGGCGTTCCATGACAAACACGCCGTGCTGGCGGCCGGCGCCGCGGTACGGGGTCACGATCATCTTATTTGTGAAGACGGCCTTGAACTCGCTGTAGTAATTGGGGATGTCGTAGCAGCCCAGCAGCGTGCACTGGCTGTTGATGGGAACCGTCAGGCCGTAGGGGTCGTAGGCTCCGCTGTCGTGCAAGAAGACGTCGTGGATGCCGAGGATGCGGCCATCTTTGTCCAGGGCTATTTCGGCTTCATGGATCTGGGATCGTTCTTGGGTGGTGGCGACGAAGTTCTCGGCTCGGTCCTCAATCCATTTCATTGGCCGATGGTACTTGATCGAGAGCCAGGGCAGGAGCATCTCCTCCGGGTAGAACATCATGATTTTAGGTCCGAATGCACCCCCGATGAAGGGTGCGACAACCCGCACCTGGTGCTCGCTCAAGCCAAGCATGGTAGCCAGACCGTTCCGGATGGGGATCGGCGCCTGGGTGGTATCCCAAACCGTCAAGCGCTGCGATTTTGGATCCCAGTGCGCGACGATGCCCCGGTTTTCCATGGCGGCCGCGGCCCCGTGATCGTACGTGAAGCAGCGGCGGATGATGTGATCGGCTGACTGGCGCACCTGCTCATAGTCCCCGATCTCCTGGATCACGTGGGCAGCCAGGTTGGTTTCAAGATCTTCATGGATCGGTATCGTCTCCGGGTCAAGAGCATTCTCAAGGTCGGCGACAACCGGCAGTGGTTCGTAATCCACAATGATGCGGGCCACCGCATCCTCGGCGATGTAGCGGTCTTCGGCGATGACGGCGGCCAGCGGTTCACCTACGTGGCGAACCCTATCCTGGGCCAGGATCGGCTGGGTACGTGCGTTAAAGATTAGGCGTTCGATCGGCGGAGGTGAGACCAGCAGTGGTCCCCTGGTCCAGTACTCCCCCAGGCTTTCTGCGGTGTGGATATCGATCACACCCGGTATCTCGAGGGCGGCGGAGACATCAATTTTCAGGATGCGCGCATGTGCGTAAGGACTGCGTAGGAAGGCGATGTGCGCCATGTTCGGCAGGTGCACATCGTCAACAAAGAGCGCTTGCCCAGTCAGCAGGCGTGCGTCTTCGTTGCGTGGGATTCTCTTGCCTATATATTGTCCCATCGATGCCCTCCGTGTTTTATGGATCAGAAATCATGTACAACCCTTACTATTCCTCGGTGAAGGCCACGGCTCGGCAGAAGGCAGCCTCGCCGCCCTTGAAGAGCCACGGGAAGCAGCCCAGGGTTAACCGGCGATTTTGAAGTTCGGGCGCCCCGATCATCCCGCCCAGGTTCTCGACGTGGATGCAGTCGTGCGGGAAGAGGGCGTTATGGGTTAGTTGGTAGGCCATCTCCGGGAACAATTCGGGGACTTTGTCCTTACCGAACTTCGCCTCACATTGTGCGGTCACCTTCTGCCACTGCTCGAGTCCACCTTTGCCGAGAAAGCGGCCGATCGGCAGGTTCATGGGGTGGTCGGTCGAGATCATGTCTACGCCCCAGATGTGGATCTTCTTCTCCAGAAGCCAATCGACGATCTCGAAATGCGGACCTGGGTGACGGAGGATATATTTTTCCTCGTCTGGCTTGGAGCCGAACTGCGCATGCTTATGCCAGCCAGTGTGGATGTAAAGAATATCACCCTCACGTACCTCGACTCGCTCCTCGATCATGGCCGGGGTGAAGATGTCCAGTTCATCGAGCACGTCACTCAAATCAACGATCACCCCCTCGCCGTACAGCCATTCCAGCGGGATTTGATCGATGGTCTTCCCACCGGTGACGAAATGGCGCGGCGCATCGAGGTGCGTACCCATGTGGTTGGAGGTCTGAATATATTGCGCATTCACACCCTGCTCTGCCTTGCGCTTGATAAACTTCACCTCGAAGGGCGGGTAGAACGGCCAGTTGGGAGCGTCCTGGTTTAGTGGTTGTGAGAGGTCGTGGATCTTCATGATTTCCTCCATGCTTGATAAGCGAACGGTTTCGTGGATAAAATATCTGCTCGACGGCGCGGGCTGTTACCCACGCCAGAGCATTTACAACCCGTAGGTCTCGGCAAAGGCGACCAATGCCTGCTCAAAGATCTCCATAGGGGGACGGACAAGCCCGGCCCCCACCTGCCCGACCCCGGCATCTTTGTGTGCGATCCCCGTATTTACCCGCGGGGCAATACCCAGCTCGACAACCTTGCGAATGTCGATGCCCGTCGGTGTGCCGCGGAAATCGAGCGGCGGGATGCTGAAATGGCTGTGTTCGGCGACTGTGATCTCGTACATCTCAAGCGTGGCGTTGAGCGCATCCTGGGGGGTGCCACTGACGAAGGTGACGAT
Source organism: Anaerolineales bacterium (assembly GCA_034430615.1). Classification (GTDB taxonomy): domain Bacteria; phylum Chloroflexota; class Anaerolineae; order Anaerolineales; family E44-bin32; genus E44-bin32. The sequence goes on from DAOUEJ010000203.1 coordinate 64,320, forward strand.
GGCCGGTGCGGAGGCCATGGCAAAGCCGCCGATCCCGGCGGTTTCGGTGATGGTGCTGTCGCCGATGTCCGCGTTTGCATCCTCGCTTGAGTAGCCTGGAAAGTAGAGACCGTCCGGGATTTGTGCCGGAGCCGTGAACCAGCGATCACCCAATCCGCTGACCCGGATCCCGAAATCGGTGCCGTTACGTGCCATCGCTGTCACCAGGGTCGAGCCTTCGACACCGTGGGCGGCATCGGCCATGGCCTTGCAGGCCGCCATGACGGGGTTGAGCACGCTCAGTGCGTTATCCCCCAGGAACGCAAGCACTTCCGCCTTGACAGTATCCGAGACTTTCGCTCGCGCAATGGCCGGCGCCAGTTGTTTCAAGTATAGGAGGGAACCGGCCTTGTTGCGGTTGTGGCCTTCATCGCCCATGTGCAGGGCCTCGGCTAGCAGCGCCCGCATGTCGATGCCCTCAATGGATGTCAGGGCTTCCTCGAGCACCGGAGCCATGGTGTCGTTCATCCATCTCAGTTTTGAGATGACCTCCGGACTGAAAGCGCCATACCGCAGCACCTTGCCATAGCCCTCGTTCAGATTGGAGTAGGCATGGTTCTCGCCTTCGACATTATCAATCACGTAGACCGCCATAGAGGCTGAGATTACACCGGCCATCGGGCCGACCGAGCTGTGGTGATGGCAGGGCTCAAAGGCGATCTCGCCGCTGGCGGCCAACTCACGGGCCTGGGACTCATTCTCTGCCAGTCCCTCGAAGATCAACGCCCCAATCACCGCTCCGCGCAGTGGGCCCGACATGCGCTCCCACTCGATCGGTGGACCTGCATGCAGCAGGAGATTATCCCGCATGCCGGGGATGACCTCGCGCGCCGTGGCGATGCCGGTAAGCATCGGCCGGGCGGTGATCATGCGTTCAACGGCGATCTGATTGGCTGCATCAATATCCATATTTCGCTCAACCTTTCTTTACTGGTTCGTCTTGGTCCCCTGCTTGCTGTGAGGATTTAATCCTGCTCAGGATCCCTATCAGTCTCTCATTCCCGCCCGCAGGCGGGCGCCAGTCGACCTGGATTGACGCAGCGCCCTGGGAAAGAAGGCTGTCATAAAACGATTCGAGCCCAATGTTGATCGCCGCCACGGGCGCAGCGAGCGCGGTCGTGGAGATGGCTGGCTGATCCTGCTCCGTGGAATCGCCCAGCAGCGCAACGGCATAGGCCACCAGGCTGATCGTGTCGGTGACCACTTTTGCGCCGGCTGATTCAAGCCGGCTGCGCTGGGCAACCATATCCTGGGGATCTTCGTCCGTCCCGATCAGCAGCACTCCCACATCAACCCCGCGCTGGCGAATATGCTCGATCGCCGGGCCAAGCTCGGAGGCTGGATCGGGATGTGAGCCTTCCCCGAGCACCACATCCAGCAGGATCAACGCGACTTCCTCGGCGCTAGATTCCTGCTCCATGCGGCGCAGTCGAAGATCATTATCGATCATCGGGTGGAGCCGGCCCACGGTAAAGATGTCCTCACCAAGATCGAGGATGGTGTGGCCCTTGCTGACCAGGGGGTCCTCCAGGACCAGTCCCCCTGGGACGGATAGGTTGGTATGGATTGGGCCCAAGAAAGCTTGCAGCCCGCGCACAGCCTCAATCGCGAGCGTACCCCCCGAGAATAAGCCGCGCAAGAAGCCGGGCTTAACCTGACCCTGGACATGCGGCTGGTTCGGATCGGGCTTTACCCCGCCAACGAGCGCTTGAACTGCCTTCCCGGCGGTCTCAAGCAGGGTGTTGGCGAAGATCAAATTCTCAAACTCGCTGACCGGAGGGGCATACCCGATAAAGTTGATCACGGTTGGCTTCCCGGTCTGACGGGCGGTGGTCAGCAATGAAGCCGCCACGGCAGGATCAGGTGGCTTGGAGACGACGACGATGACCTTTGTGTCCGGATCATGCGCCAGCAACTCCAGCCCCTGGCGGGCCGTGATAGCGTTGACACCATGCTTCAGATCCCGGCCACCGGTTCCGATGGCGTGCGAGATGCCCTGACCCAGGCCGTGGATCGAACTCGAGATAGCCTGCAGCCCCGTACCTGAAGCGCCAACCAGGCCGATCGCTCCACGACGTACGTGGTTCGCAAATCCAAACCCGATCCCGTTGATGATCGCCGTACCGCAGTCCGGGCCCATGACCAGCAACCCGCGTTCGCGCGCTTGTGTCTTGAGCTCGATCTCTTCCTCAAGCGATACATTATCGCTGTATAGGAAAACGTGCTTGTTGTGCGAAAGAGCCTGACGGGTTACGGATGCAGCGTAGCGGCCGGGGATCGAGATCAACACCCAGGCAGCCTCAGGCAGGTCTTTGACGGCTGAGTCCAGGCTGCGAGGCCGGTAGGCGCTGGCCGCGGCCGAGCGCCGGCGGTTCAAAATCGAGTCGATTTGTCCGATGGCGTGGGCGGCCATCGTTTCGGAGCCAGCCTTGACGACGATTAACAGATCTTCCGGGCGCGGCTCCAATCCGCCAACCAGCAATCCAGAGTCGTCCAGCAGCTCCAGGTTGGCCGCGGTGGCCATGACGACGCCGGCATCCTCGACCCCCTCCAGTTCAAGCAGTGAACGCTGGAGCTGCATCAGGACAACCGAGTCATAGTAAGCGCCGCGCCGGATCTCGTGCTCGATTGAGCTCATTATTCCATTATCGCCTGCAGTTGAAAGTGGGCCATGGAGCGAATCATGTGATTTCCTCGAGACATTCATCCAGACCATGGATCGGCTGGAAGTTGAGGATCGGTTCTAACGACTGGGCCCATTCTAGCAGAGAGCCGTCCTGGCCGAAGCGGGCGATGACCTGGAGCCCCAGCGGCAATCCGCTCGAACTATATCCGCTGGGCAGGGTCACTGAGGGCAAACCGCCCTGAGTCCAGGGCAAGTTCATCACCGGATCGCCGGTGCTCTCAAGCCCGCGCGGTGCGGGGCCTGGTGCAGAGGGCATGATCCAAGCAGCGACATTATGCTCATCCATCAAGCCCTCCAGATAGGTCCGAAGGGCCTGCCGCCCGGGTAGGGCCTGCTCAAGGTCTGCGGACAGAATGGCCTGGCCGCGCTCGATCAGCGTCCTGGTTTTGGGGTGGTAGTACTCCGCATACGCTTCGAACCAGGCGGCGTGTACCTGAGCACATTCAGCCGCCAGGATCAATTGGTGCCGTGCGACGATCACTTCAAAATCCGGCATGCAGGGGATCTCAACGACCGTGTGGCCAGCGGCTCGCAATTCACTGATGATCATCGCGAAGTGCTGCCGGCCTTCATTTTCGGCGTGATCGAGGTAGTCCCCAACCGGGATGGCGAAGCGCAGTTGACCTTGCGCAGGAGCAGTCGGGGTGTTCTCTTCAAGGAGGACTGCTGCGGCCCAGGCCGCGCTACCGGCATCCGGCGTGAAGAACCCGACATGGTCGAGCGAGGGTGAGAGCGGGATCACGCCTCGGGTTGATAACCGGCCAGAGCTGGGCTTGAAGCCAACCGTCCCACAAAAGGCGGCCGGCCGGTTGATCGAGCCGATCGTTTGCGTGCCAAGCGCAAGCGGGGCCAGGCCAGACGCCACGGCAGCCGCCGATCCGCTGCTCGACCCGCCCGGTGTGTGCTCGACATTATGGGGGTTCGTGGTGGGCCCCGGGGCGAAGTAGGCAAACTCGGTGGTCACAGTTTTTCCGCAGATCAGCACACCTGCCTGCCGCAAGCGGCTGACACTTTCCGCCTGTTCGCCCTTCAGAATTTCGCCTGGAAGCCGGCTTCCTGCTCGGGTCTCAAAGCCAGTCACATGGAAGATATCTTTCACCCCGACCGGCAAGCCGAACATGGCTGGTCGCAGATCAGCATTCTCATATTCAGTGAGCAAATGCTCAGCCTCCTGCCGGAGCCTGCTAAAGCGGTCTGCCTCACCCAGGTATGCGTGGATCCCGGGTTCGAGCGCGTCGAACCGTGCTTCGAGCCAATCGAGGTAGCGTGGAAGAGCCCCCTCGTTGGAGCGCAGGGATGCGGCCAGTTTGGGGAGCAGCCCCTGGTTCCCGGAGGCCGGCTTCATGGGTGGCGTGCCTCTGTGGGGTTGTTTATGCCGCAGCACTCACAGACAGCCCCGAGGGGGGTCGCGGATTTCAGGGCATTACCCACGTTGCATATTTTTGGCAGCGAGAGCAACGGCATCCACGATATGCTGGTAGCCGGTGCAGCGGCAGAGATTGCCGGAGATCGCTTCACGGATTTCTTTCTCGCTCGGATCCGGGTTCTCTTCAAGGAACGGCAGCAGTGTCATCAAGAAGCCGGGTGTACAGAAGCCGCACTGCAGACCATGCGCTTCTCGAAAACTCTCCTGAAGTGGGTGCAGAGCATCAAGGTCGTCTCCCAGGCCTTCCACAGTAGTGAGCGATGCGCCATCTGCCTGAACAGCAAACATGAGGCAGGATCGCACGGGGACTCCCTCCAGGAGCACAGTGCAGGCTCCGCATACGCCGTGTTCGCAGCCGACATGCGTCCCGGTAAGCTCGAGGGTGTGCCGCAGGAAATCACTCAACAGCAGGCGTGGTTCAACCTCCCGCTGGAAGGATTGACCGTTGACCGTGACAGAAATCGAATGCAGGTTGGCGGTCATATCAGGCGATCCCTCCGTTCCGGGCACGTGTGGAGGCAATTTCAAGCGCCCGTACGGTCAAAACACGGGCAAGATGACGTTGAAATTCGATCGTGGCATGGATGCTTCCGAAAGGGTCAATCTCGGATTCGGCAGCCACCCTGGCGGCGGGTTCAAAGAGCTCGGCGGCCGGTTTCTCACCGATCAGCATATTCTCGGCTTCCCGGGCTCGCTGTGGTCCATCACCCGCGTTCAAGTACACCAGTCGTGCCGCGCTGCAGGTCCCATCGCCAGCGAGTTCGATGTAAACAGCCAATCCCATCAGAGCGTAGTCACCGCGACGCCTGGTGATCTCCTGGAATGACCAGCCGGCGCCGGTTGGCATCGGTGGGATCTCGATCTCGACCAGCATTTCGTCCGGCGCCAGAGCAGTGGTGAACATACCCTGAAAGAAATCCTGGGCGTCCACCCAACGTTCAGCAGCAGCGGAACGCAGGCGAAGCCGGATGTCACGTGCGATGGCGTAGACAGGGAGTTCGGAGGCCGGGTCTGCGTGAGCCAGGCTGCCGCCGACCGTACCGCGGTTGCGGATTTGAGGGTGTGCGATGTGGGGGATGGTTTCATGCAGCAAGGGGGCATGCTGCGCAACCAAAGGGTCGCGTTCGACCTTGTTCTGACGGGCCATGGCGCCGATCGCGAGGCCACCTTGCCCCGTCCGTCGGATCGAATCGAGGCCGGCAATCCGGTTAATGTCGATCAGCATCGCTGGCTGAACCATACGGAAGTTCATGGAGGGGATCAGGCTTTGGCCGCCGGCCAGGATTTTGGCTTCGCACCCGTGCTCCGAGAGCTGGGCCAGAGCCTCCTCCAAAGTGCCCGGGGCCAGGTACTCAAATGGGGGTGGTTTCATGCCGGTGCCTTTCTGAGCGAATCTGGTTGCGAAGGGTCTTTACGATCGATCGCAAGAGCACAGCGTCTCTTATTCCAATAACCGGGACAGATCGCACAGGTCGCTTGTGGACGATCCGCGAGCCTGTGCCATGCTCCGGCAAGGAAAGATAACACCAGAGGCCGTGTCCGCGTTGTGCGTCAATTGTATAATGATCCGCCAAATTATGAAGTCACAATCCTAACCTATGGGGCGCAATGTGACCAAAGATCAAGCAGCCAGAGCAAACGAGCAGAGCACAGCAGAAGAAAGTGCTTCAGGTCCGGTCCACAGCGCGCTGCTGGATGGCGTGCGTGTCGTCGATCTCACCCGGATCCTGGCTGGTCCCTACTGCACGATGATGCTCGGGGATTTAGGGGCGGATGTGATTAAGATCGAACTTCCCGGGAGCGGTGATGATACCCGGCAGTGGGGGCCGCCGTTTACCGAAAGCGGCGAATCAGCCTACTTCATCGCGGCAAACCGGAATAAACGCAGCCTCACGCTCGATCTCAAGCAGGAGAAGGGCCTGGCGGTCCTGCGTGAACTGATCCGGGTCTCGGATGTGCTGGTGGAGAATTTCCGCAGCGGAACGCTCGAGCGCTGGGGTTTAGATTACGAGTCACTGCAGGCGATCAACCCCGGGCTTATCGTATGCTCGATCACCGGTTACGGACAGAGCGGGCCCTACCGTGAACGGCCAGGCTACGACTTCATCGTCCAGGCGCTGGGCGGTTTCATGAGCGTGACCGGGCCTGCCGAGGGCGAACCCTACCGGGCCGGGGTGGCGATCGCCGACCTGGCCGCTGGTACTTTTGCATTCAGTTCAATTTTGGCTGCGCTCTACGGCCGGACGCGCACCGGAAAGGGCCAGCACATCGACATCTCGTTGCTCGACAGCCAGGTGGCGTTGATGTCCTACGTGGCGAGCAACTACCTGATCTCGGGCGAAAGCTCCGGTAGGTTCGGAAACGCCCACCCCAACATCGTGCCCTATCAGGCTTTCCCGGCCAGCGATGGCTACCTGGCCTTTGCTGCTGGTAATGATCGCCAATGGCAAACCTTCTGCCGGGCCGTGGGACAGGAGGCTTGGATCGAAGATGAACGCTTTGCAACCAACCCGGCCCGCAACGAAAACCGGGAGGCCTTGATCCCTCTTCTGAATGAGCTTTTCCAAACGCGCAGCGTGGCCGAATGGAGCGAGCTATGTGAGCAGATCGGGTTACCGGCGGGCCGTATCAACGATATGCCAGCCGTCTTCCGTGATCCACAAGTGAAAGCCCGCGGGTTACGGGTCGAGCACGAACGTTCGGACGGCAGCCGTATCCCGATGGTGGCCTCCCCGTTGCGCATTACAACCGCACCTCCGCGCATACGTCTTGGGCCGCCTTCGCTGGGTGAACACACGGAACAGATCCTGCAAGGGATCTTGGGCTATGATCAGAAGAAGATCAAAGAACTACGTGACGAGAACGTGATCTAACGCTTGGACTCAGCAAGGGCTTCATTTGGCCTTGTAAAATCGCAGCAACCACATCGAGGAGGGTCTCGTGAGAGCGGTTAGCATCGTGGGAATTGGCCAGGTTCCGGTTGAGAAATCATCAGAGCGCTCGCTGGCGGAGCTTGGGGCGAGCGTTGTCCGCAGCGCGATGGAGGATGCCGGCGTCGACCGTCTTGATGCGCTCTTTGCCGGAAACATGCTCTCGGATGAATTACAGGGCCAGAAGCATATCGCGGCACTGATCGCAGATGAAGCAGGCCTGTACGGAGTTGAGGCACTCCAGGTGCGGGCAGCGATGGCCAGCGGGGCAGCCGCGCTGCGACTGGCCTACTTGGCGGTCGCCAGTGGCGAGGCGACGTTGGCCGTCGCCGTGGGCGCCGAGAAGATGAGCGAGGGCGTGGCCGAACCGGCGCTTTCGAAAGCGTTGGACGTCCAGCGTGAGGTGCGTGACGGTGCGACCATGATCAGCCGCAACGCAGACCTTATGCGGATGTATTTCGATCGCTACAAGGTCCCAGAGGACGCGTTCGTCAATTTTCCTGTTATCGCGCACGGGAATGCGGTCACCAACCCGTATGCGCTTTTTCAGAAGGCCGTCACGCCGCGCAAGGTCCGCCGCTCGCGTCTTGTCCACCCGCCGCTGCGTTTGATGGATTGTTCACCGATTTGTGATGGTGCGGCAGCGGTGATCCTGGCCCCGAGCGAGGAAGCGCGTGCCTTCTCAGATCACCCGGTCCGGATGCTTGGCTCAAGCGTCGTCACTGACCGCTTTCGGGTAGAAGACCGAAAAGACCCGCTCTGGTCCGATGCTTCGCACGTTTCGGCGCTTAAGGCTTTCCGACAAGCGAATGTCAATCGCATGGACGTGGACTTCTTCGAGGTACACGATGCGTTCAGCATCATGGCCTGCCTGCAGTTAGAAGCCGCGGGTTTTGCCGAGCCAGGGGAAGGCTGGCGGCTGGCAGACGAAAAGCGCATCCGCTTGCGGGGCGATATCCCGATTACGACCATGGGGGGATTGAAAGCCCGCGGGCATCCGATCGGGGCAACCGGCATATACCAGACGTGCGAGATCGTGCTTCAGCTGACCGAACGGGCGGGGAAGAATCAGGTAAGGAATGCCCGGATTGGTATGATGCAGAGCGTGGGTGGCGCGGCGACGACGATCCTCACGCATATCTTCGGCGTCTGAGAGCCACCCACACCGGGGCGACCGAATCGTCTGGCGCCGCTCTAGCTCTCAAGTTCGCGCTTGACGCAGTCAAAGAACGTCCCTGCAAGCTTCTTGGTCACACTGCCCATCATGCGAGAAGCCAGGCTGGCGATTGTGCCTGAGACCATGACCTCCGCTGACCAATCCAACACAGTCTCCTCGGGTGATGATGCTCGCAGGACGAGTGAAGCGGTTGCGTCCATCGCACTGCCCGGTGCTGTTCCATGCGCCTTCATCGTCGCCCGCTCCGGGGGTTCCAGCTCCAGCCACTCGACTGTGGCTATGAAGTGAACCTGGACTGCTCCAAAACCCACCGAGCCCTTCACTTCGAACTTCTCGTCCGGGATGAGCACTTCTAAAGATTCGAGGCCCGGGGCGCAGGCGCCGACGGCGTGCGGGTCGGTGAAGAAGGCCCATACACGCTCCTGCGGAGCTGCGATCATCACGCTGTCCTTGAGCTGCATCGTCTTTTCCAATCCTCGAGTTCTGTCGATCTAGTGTATCCGTGAACCCGAAACTCATCCGAGCATGAGCCACGCGATCAGGCTCATCGAACCCAGCAGCAGGACGGTATATCCCGCCATGCGGCGCAGCACAGGTCCCTCCTTGCCCGAAATACCGATAGTCGCCGTACCCACGATGATCTTTGCCGGGGCGATGACCGAACCCAGCGCGCCACCGGAAGTCTGCGCGGCAAGGATGATAGGTGCGCTGAGGCCGAGCAACTGGGCGGTGCGCAACTGGAGCTGGGCGAAGACGACGTTGGAGTTTGTATTCGACCCGGTCATAAAGGCGCCCAGTGCGCCCAGCCAGGGTGAGACGAGTGGATAGAGCGTGCCAGCCGTGGCGGCAATCACGCTGGCCAGCGCATCCGTCATCCCGGCATGGTTCATGATGATGGCCATGCTCACCAGGGTCAGGATGCCGAAACTGGAGGGCAGCATGCGCTTCACGGTGCTGGAAAGGATCTCACGCCAGGCCCCGGCCTTGAGAGATCCTGTCTTACGATAAATCCAGTATGCAAAGGCTGAACTGTACACGAGGATCGAGCCGGCATGGCGCAGAAAATAGATCTGGCGGCCGTAACCCGCCGGGGTTTGAAAGCCGAGGCGGGTAGTCAGTGCTGGGAATGCGACCCGCAGCACGACCCCACCCAGGCTTTTGTGGATCGCAGGTATCTGGAAGAGGAGAGTGATCACAACCAGGGCGGCGAAACCCGCCAGTGAAAGTGCAAGACCTCGATCGAAGAGGGCCCCCTTCTCTATACCGTCTCGTTTCCGCTGGTTTGACGCGATGAGCAAACCAACCGCCATCCCCGCTGCTCCACCGCCCAGCCCGGCGATAACCCATGCGCCCGATACGGCAAGTAAAAACTGTGCCCCACCCATGGCAATGGCCATTGAAACGACACTGAAAGCATGCCTGCGGAGCACATCCCAGCCACCGGCCATGTGGGCGACCGATAGACCACAGGCCAGACAAGCAATTCCCAAAAAGAGAGCTGAGGGAGGAGCGAGTGTTTGCCAGGCGAAATCGGTCGCTGCCTGGAGCGCCTGGAATGAGGAGGCCAGTGAGCCAAAAGTCACCGACCAGGCATGACCGATGGATGGGATCGCCACGGCTGCCACCGGCGAGAAACCCAGGCCGAGCAGGATGGGCGCTGTGACCGCAGTGGGAACCCCAAAGCCTCCAACGCCCTGAAGAAAGGAGGCGAAAGCCCAACCGATCAGCAACGCCTGCAGGCCGCGATCGCGGGTGAGGCGGGGCACCCACGCTGCAAGCCGTGAGATCGCGCCCGCTTCGGCGGCCACGCTGTAAAGCAGAAACGCGCTCCAGACGATCATGAGCACATCGAGCGTGATGAGCAGCGCCTTCAATTGGGCCCACGCGAGCAATTCGACCGGGGCGCCAAAATAGATGTACGCGATCACAACCGCGCTGGCCCATGCCGCGGGTCCAGCACGAACTGCACTCCAGCGGAAACCGATCATCAGCAGCAGGATGAACAGTACAGGGAGTGCGGCCAGTATCCAGGTTAATCCCATGCGTATCCTTGGTGAGGCGGGTGATTATAGCATGCAGGTTTTTCTGGCCGGGAGCCGAAAATTTTGTAAAAAGGGCCATTTCGGGGTTGTTTTAACCCTTAAGTCCTGGTGTCCGTAGGGATTCCGTAGGGATTCCGCCGCACATGGGACCGGATCGCACGGCCCGTCTTCCGCTATAGTATGTATGGAAGGGCGGAATCTCTTCTTCTCCTCCTTATGAGAGAGCCGGGGTCGGCGTCCCCGGCTCTCAAGATTCTCCTCTATCCTGTCAATTTATAATTTGCCTGAAAGCGTGCTGGGCAGTGTTTGCCTAGTTGGGCGTCGGCAGTCGAATTTCCATGATCGGCACGCTGATTAAGGTAAGAGCGATTGGGCGGGCGAGTGCCTGCTGCAGACTCTCCTGCAAAGCCCGGGCGAGCGGCTCGTCGATCGCCGTGCTCGCATTGACGGTAATCTCGATCTGCAGCGATGGGCCGAGATCAGTGAAGTCGAACTTGACCACTTCTACTCCGTTGCGCCCGTCGAATTCTGCAGCCAGCGTTCGATTGATGGTTTGCTCGGTCGTCGAAGCACGCACGCTGTCGATGAAAACGAGCGCGAGCGGGATCGTTATCGCGGTCAGGATAACTAGCGAGGTTACCAATCCCAGGCGAAGCCGGGCCGCGCGTTGTGCACCTGGGGCCGGTCGAAAACCAAGCAGGATCAGCGTGATTGCCCCGGCCAAGGTGATCGCGATCAGGTTGGTGATGAATAGTAGTGATCCGCCCCAGGTGACATCTCCGTTGTTGAGCGCCAACCCGATGCCGATCACACACAGTGGTGGCATCAAGGCCGCTGCGATGGCAACGCCTGGCAATGATGTGGCGACATCTTTGCGGGCGATAGCATAGGCACCGGCCGCTCCGGAGGCCAGGGCCACCGCCAGGTCGAACAGGTTGGGGGTGGTGCGGATGAGGATCTCATGGGTCACATTCCGCAGCGGGGTGAGGACCGTGAGCACCAGCGCCAGCCCAATGGCGAGGACGATTCCCTTGACCGCGGCCTCAACCGCAAGGCGCAGGAGGCGGATATCGCCCTGGACGATCGCCAGGCTGGTGGCCAGGATCGGGGTGAAGAGTGGGGCGACGAGCATGGCCCCGATAATTACGGCCGTGCTGCCTTGCAGCAGCCCGTAGGTGGCGATGATCGCTGCCAGGCCCATCATCACGAAGAAATCCGTATCGGGTCGAGATTCACGCCGCACCCGCTTGTAGATCTCAACCTGCTCATGGGGTGTCACCGTTGGAAGAGAACTAAAAAGACCATCCCATAGGCGCTGGAGCCAGAAGCGCGGCAGTCCGCGATAGCTTTTAACCATCACGACCGGAGTTGAGCAATCGCTGGCGACCTGTTCCGGCAGAGTGCCAAACAACACCTGGTCAATCAGGCTCTCCTCAGATGCACCAATGAAAACCAGGTCGCCTTCCAATCCGGCAGAAACAATTCCCTCGACAACGCTCGGCGCCGAGACAACCTGGCTCTCGATCGGTATCTCGTCCCCATTGACCGGGGAATCCGAAACTGCCGGCAGCGAGATCATCAATTCCCGCAGGCGCTCGATAGTCGT
>DAOUEJ010000204.1:0-84535 GCA_034430615.1 Anaerolineales bacterium
CAATTTATAAACAATTTTAAGTGCTTGCTTGCCTGTCCCCTCATCAATAGAGTAGTGGAGCTGGTGCTGAATACCCCCACGCAGGTTGACCAGTGCGCCGCGAAATTCATCGCTTGCCAGGTCGATTCCAATCACCTGACGGGCATTTTCAACCAGGCCGAGTATAACGGGTGGTTTTCCGCCCGCAGATTTCCCGATGCCGGTTTCTGCGACCAGGCCTTCGTCGATCAACTCTGCGATAATATCAGAGACTGTGCTGCGGGTGAGATGGGTAATGCGGGAAATCTCAGCCCGCGAAACACCCGAGGCGTTGTAAAGAGTGTTCAGAATAAGCGTTTTATTGTGAAATTTGGTTTGTTCTCGAGTCGCTTTTTCCATCTGGGGCAACCTGTTTCAGGATCAGAACTTAGTTTGTTTGATGAACTTACAAAGTCATTGTATATAAAATTTCTCCCAATGTCAAGACATGTTTTCTGGAAAGGCGTGATTAGATTTTGCAGTTGAAATTATGGATTCGTCTCTTGACGAAGTCTATCGAGGTAAGTTTTTCCCTTCTAGAATTGAAAAACCACCTGCGACTCGAACGTTTTTTGAAAAAATATTTAGGATTCTAGTTGGAAATCTGGAAGATCACCTAACTTTTGCCTAGTGTCGAACCGAATCATAGACAAAAACCGCCCAAAATCAGTCCTGGGCGGTTCGTGTACCCCCACTTTGGCAGAATTAAGTACACCTTACCAACATTAGACCTCAAAGAGCCAAATTGAATTTATGCCCCTTTCAAACCCAACCGTTGAATTTGGGTAAGAATGGTGCACATAAAGGAAGACTTACCGTGCGAATCTGTGACTTTCCCCACTATGGGTTTCACTACCCAGCAAGCATGATCAAGGGGAGTTCCAGACGTCATGAAGCGGGAGTGTGTGTAGGTGCGGGATACCGGCCATGCCGAGATTCCCCTTTCAATCTTAGCGGCAACCCAGGGTCAGTGGGGGGAGCGAATCGCCGAAAACATCACGGCCAACGCCCCATCCGATTGGATCGTCCACACCTGGGCTGCGCCACGCGTTATCCCGCCGATCGTCGACTACCCGGATGACTACCTACCTGAAGAACTGCCCCAGGTTGAGATGATCCTTGCGCTGGGAGAAGTGTCGGGGTTCGCACAGCTGATCCCCGACATCGCCAGGATGACCGGCGCGCGTGCTGTACTGGCGCCGATCGACCGTAATGCGTCGCTGCCTGAAGGCCTGGCAAGACAGCTCGCCGGCTGGTTGGAGGCGATGGATGTCGCCGTCGCTTTCCCCAAACCCTTCTGCTCACTGACCGAGACGAGCTACAACCGCACCCCGCTCGTCCAGCCACTGGAGGACGAGATCCTGAAGCGCTTTGCCCATCACTTCGGCCGCCCCCAGTTCAAAGTCGAGGTCGAGGACGGGCATATCTCCACCATCGATGTACTGCGGGACGCCGGGTGCGGATGCGCCGGCCACGTCGCACAAGGCCTGTTAGGAACAGCGGTTAGCGATGCAGTCGAAGCGGCCGGTTTGCTTCATCACCACTTCCCATGTCTTGCCGACATGCAGAAAGACGGCGACTACCACGACACCTTGATGCATGTTTCGGGGAATTTGCTGAAAGAAACCGTTCGGGAAGCACTTAAACCGTACCTTGAGGTCAGTTACATTCGTCCGCAAGGCCACCATGAGAGTTAATCGAAGGAGGACGAGTTGATGGAAGAGCTCATCTTTGAGATGCCGTCCATGTACGGCGACCACCACGTGCTGAAGGTGAGAGAAGCCCTGACCGAAATCGAGGGGATCAAGGAGATTTATGCAAGCTCGGCCTGGAAACAACTCATGATTTCGTATGATCCCAAGCTTGTCAATCCGGCCGAGATTGAGAAAGTTCTCACCGAAGCAGGCTACCCACCCAACGAAGATGAGGCACCGTTTCTCATGCACATGACAAGCACTAAACGCGACCCGCAGTGGGAGCTTCACGGCGTTCGGGTTACTCAGACCAACCCGGCAGATCTGAAGTAGTTTATTGATCTTCGTTAATTCCAGAGTTGAGGAGTAAATCTATGTCTCCAAAAAAAGTTCGCTCACCAGAGGAAGCAAGCCGGGACCCGGCGTCGATATCTATGCTTGAATTTGCTTGCAGCAACGAGTATGAAACATCGTTCTCGCGTGCGGACAACATGGCAGCCTGTCCCATCGGCAGCGACGGGCTGTGCTGTAAGGTCTGTTCGATGGGACCGTGTCGACTGGTAAAAGAAGGCCAGACCGGTATTTGCGGCGCCACGCGTGAGACTGTAGCCGCACGGAACTTCGCACGCATGGTCGCCGGGGGCGCTGCTTCACACTCCGACCACGGTCGCGACCTGGCCTATACGCTGCTTGCAGCCGCAGAGGGAAACGCACCGGATTACAAGGTACGCGATGCGGCCAAGCTCAGAGAAATGGCGCACTACTTGGAGATCGAGGTCGACGGGAAAGATGTGAATGAACTCGCCCGAGATGTCGCGCTGGGGGCATTGAATGAATTTGGGAAACCAACCGGTGAGATCATCTACCTCAAACGAGCCCCCAAGAAACGCCAGGAGATCTGGAAGAAAGCGGGCATCGAACCACGTAATGTCGACCGCGAGATTGTCGAGATGATGCATCGAACCCATGTCGGCAACGATCAGGACGCTGAACATATCCTCGATCACGCCATGCGCGCCGCGCTCGGCGACGGCTGGGGCGGGTCGATGCTGGCGACCGATTTGTCTGACGTGCTCTTCGGCACGCCGGGCCCGGTGGCCTCTGAGGCGAATCTCGGTATCCTGCAGAAGGAGAATGTTAACGTCATCATTCACGGTCACGAACCGACCCTATCGGAGATGATCGTCGCTGCAGCGCAAGACCCCGAGCTGATCGAATATGCAAAGAGCAAGGGTGCCAACGGCATCACCATGGGCGGCATCTGCTGCACGGCGAACGAAACACTGATGCGCCAAGGCGTTCCGCTGGCAGGTAACTTCCTGCAGCAGGAACTGGCGATCATTACCGGTGTCGTCGACGCGATGGTCGTCGACATTCAATGCATCATGCAGGGCATCGTCAAATTGGCAGATCAGTTCCACACCGAAATCATCACGACGTCCCCGAAGGCCAAGATCACCGGTGCGACGCATATGGAATTCGACGAACATCGGGCGATGGAGATCGCCAAAGACATCGTCCGGAAAGCATGCGACCGTTTTCCCGATCGTAAAACAGAGATCAACATCCCAGATATGACCAGCGAGCTGATCCCCGGTTTCTCCCATGAGTATATAAACTACGCGCTCGGCGGCACCTACCGCGGTTCACTGCGACCGCTCAACGACGCCATCATGTCTGGACGAATTCGCGGCGTTGTCGCCAACATCGGCTGCAACAATGCCCGTGTCTGCCATGATGAACTGCATCGATATGTCGTGACCGAGTTCATCAAGAACGACGTGCTGGTTGTCGAGACGGGCTGCGGCGCGATCGCCAGCGCTAAGCAAGGCTATATGCGGCCCGAAGCGGCCCTCGAACACGCAGGACCGGGCTTGCGCGAGGTGTGCGAGGCAGTGGGTATCCCGCCGGTGCTCCATATGGGATCCTGCGTCGACAACTCCCGCATCCTGACCGTTCTGGCGCAAATGGCCACAGAGGGCGGATTGGGCGAAGACATCAGCGACATCCCGGCCGTCGGCATGGCTCCGGAGTGGATGAGTGAAAAGGCAATCTCGATCGCGACCTACTGCGTCGCCTCCGGCGCCTACGTGATCATGGGCCACTCCAGCCCGGTCTCAGGGGTCGATGGAGTTACTGAGATCCTCACGAACGGGTGGGAAAGTAAAGTTGGTGGACGATTAGAATTCACCAACGACGGCGATGAAATCGTACGTCGTTCGCTAACACACATCGATAAGAAACGAGCCGAGCTAGGCCTGCCCGAATACGATCCATCGAATTGGGGCAAGAGTGGCGACTGGAGGATCGATGAACTGATCGAGCTCCCGTTGGCCGAAAAAATCGGCGCGGTTTACGGCAATTCATCGAACTAGGGAGGCAGCAGACTATGTCACGGTATATCGCTACACGTGCCATCCAGGGAGCGAACAGGATTGTCGCGGAAGCTCAAGCCCTGTACGCCCGTGCGATCGAAGAAAAAGGTCCCGAAGCAGCCATCGCTTTCCCCAACACAGCTTACTACTTACCCGTCACCCTGGGAATGCTCGGTCATGAGGTGACCAAGATCAGCGAACTTGAACTCGTACTGGAGCACGCAAAATCCCTACTCCACGCCGTGCCTGATGAAGCCCTCTGGACGCCATACCTGGGCGAAACGTTGGATTCCGGCATGGCTACACTCCTGGCAGAAGAAGTCCTCGAGGCAATACGCTTCGCCTATAACCAAGAACCTCAACCCTACCCGGGATTGGAGCTCGCCGGGGCCACCTCCTTCACCAGCCCGGACGGGAACGGCGGAGGAGAAAGAGCGGACGGACACCTGAACGGCCCAATCGACGATATACAGCTGCGTTCGTGGGGCATACAGCTCGTCGATGGCCGAATGCCTGGTTTCGCCGCCATCGTCGGTGCAGCCCATTCAAACGAAGCTGCAGTAGCCATCGTGCGTGAACTCCAGCAGCGCAGCATCCTTACTTTTCTCGTCGGGAATGTCAACGGTCGTTCGATCATCGACCAACTCGTCGAGGAGGGTGTAGAGATGGGGTACGACACTTACATCGTGCCCTTCAGCAAGGACACCATCGGGGCCATTTACCCGCTTGGTTTTGCCACCCGCTCCGCGCTGACCTTCGGCGGATTGAAGGGTGGCCAATGGCGCGACATCCTGCTCTATAACAAGAACCGCGTCTTCGCCTTCGTGCTTGCCTTGGGCGAGGTCGACGACCTGAAATATGCCACAGCGGCAGGTGCGATCTCTTACGGATTCCCCGTTCTAGCCGACACGGTGATCCCCGAGATCCTACCCACTGGCGTGACGCAATACGAGCACGTGATTTCCATGCCCTGGAACGAGATCCAGGGAGAGACCGAGGCTGATAAAGCTCGCAAGCTCATCCAGAAAGCGATCGAGGTGCGCGGCGTCAAAGTCAAAATCTCCGAGGTTCCGATCCCGGTCCCCTACGGATCGGCCTTCGAGGGCGAGGTCGTGCGTAAAGCGGACATGCGGGTCGAGTTCGGCGGTAAGCACAGCCGGGCTTTCGAATACCTATTGATGGACGATATGGATCAGGTCGAGGACGGCAAGATCGAACTCATCGGGCCCGACTTCTCCGAGATCGAAGATCAAGGCAATATGGATCTGGCATTGGTAATCAAGGTCGCCGGCCGCAAGATGGAGAAAGATTTCGAGCCCGTACTCGAGCGCCAGATCCACTACTTCATCAACGGCGCCTCCGGCATCCAGCACATCGGCCAGCGTGACATCACCTGGATCCGCCTGAGTAAAGCCGCCGTGGAAAAAGGCTTCGAACTGAAGCACTTCGGCGACATCGTACACGCCCGCTTCCACGATGATTTTGGCAGCATCGTCGACAAGGTCGAGGTGCAGATCATTACCGATCCCAAACTGCATGAGGAATGGCTGGCCAATGCACGCGCAGCCTACGAGGAGCGCAACGAACGCATCGGCTCGATGAACGACACCAGCGTCGATGTTTTTTATTCATGCACGCTGTGTCAGTCCTTCGCTCCCGATCACGTTTGCATCGTCAGCCCAGAACGGCTCGGGCTGTGCGGTGCGTACAACTGGCTCGACTGCAAGGCCTCCTACCGGATCAACCCGACCGGTCCGAACCAGCCGATTAAAAAGGGCGAGAACACCGATTCCCTTAAGGGCTACTTCACCGGCGTGAATGAGTTCGCGGTTACCGCTTCGCACGGGACCGTGACCGAAGTTTCCATGTACTCGATCATGGAGAACCCGATGACCGCCTGCGGCTGCTTCGAGTGCATCGCCATGCTCATCCCGGAGGCGAATGGGATCATGATCGTCAGCAGGGAGGACACCAGCATGACACCGGCCGGCATGACCTTCTCCACCCTGGCCGGCATGGCCGGCGGTGGTTTGCAGACCCCAGGCGTGATGGGCCATGGAAAATTCTACATCCTCAGCCCGAAGTTCATCTCCGCCGATGGAGGCTTCAAACGAGTAGTCTGGATGTCCTCCGTCCTTAAAACGCAGATGACCGACCAACTCAAGACTGTCGCCGAGCGCGAAGGCGATCCCGATCTGATCGAAAAAATCGCCGACGAAACGATCTGCACCGATGTTGAAGGCCTGGTGGCGCACTTGACGGAGAAAGGCCACCCGGCGTTAGAGATGGCATCAATGTTCTAATCGATGGCACCCTCCGCACACGCATAGCGCGTGTGCGTGGCTTGTCTACCTGAACGAACGGAGGAACCCACCCTATGACGATCGAGATCCCCAAGGATAAGTGGTCGGGGCATGTACGCGAAGTTACACTCGGGGCCAGCGCGAATGAAGGGGGTACCCGGGCACGCACGCTGACAGTTGGCGGAGAGACGACCCTACCTTATCTGTACTTCGAAGGCGAAATCCCACATCCGCCAGCCCTGGCATTGGAAATTCGCGACCGGAAACCCGAGGATTGGTCCAAACTGCTGCTCGAGGCCTGGGGAGATGCGGCCGAAGATCCAGCAGCCTGGGCGAAGGCGGCTGAAGCAGCCGGGGCTGATCTGCTGTACCTTAAGCTCAGCCTCACAACCGCCGATGGGAAACCCAACACTGCCGAGAATGCACGGGCTGTAGTGCGAGCTGTGCTTGAGGCAAGTGGCCTGCCACTGGCTGTGGTCGGCCCGGGTCAGGCCGAGATCGATAACGAGTTGATGGTCGCCGTGGCAGAAGAAGCTGTCGGCGAACGCCTGCTGCTAGGGACCTGCGAGGAGGGCAATTACCGCACGATCGTCGCTGCAGCACTGGCACACAATCACCTCGTACAATCCCGCACCCCGATGGACGTCAACCTTTCCAAGCAGCTCGTGATCCTGATCAACGACATGGGCTTGCCCCTTGAGCGCATCATCATGGACCCGACAACGGGGGCGCTGGGTTACGGGATTGAATACGGCTACTCCGTGATGGAGCGGCTGCGGCTTGCTGCTCTGCAGGACGACAAGATGACCCAGCAGCCGATGATGGTCACACCAGGCGAGGAAGCCTGGAAGGTCAAGGAGTCTAAGGTCGGTGAAGGCGTCCCTGTGGAGTGGGGTGATTGGGAGACGCGCGCCCTGGAATGGGAAGCAGTCACCGCCACCACACTCATCCACTCGGGAGCCGATATCATCGTCCTGCGGCACCCTCAAACCCTAAAACGGGTCAGGTCGGTGGTTAACGCCCTGACGAACGGCGCCTAGCGTGTGGAGGTAGATGATGGCACTGTCAGGTCTTGAGATCTACAAAATGCTTCCGAAGACCAACTGTAAGGACTGCGGATTCCCGACCTGTCTGGCTTTCGCGATGAAGCTCGCCGCCAAACAGGCTGAGTTGAAAGACTGCCCCCACGTCACCGCGGAAGCAGCCGAGAAGCTCGAAGCCGCCTCCGCACCGCCGATCCGGTTGGTGGAGATCCAGGGGGGAAATGGCAAGCTGGCCGTCGGCAACGAGACGGTGCTCTTCAGGCATGAAAAGACCTTCTACCACAAACCAGGTCTCTTCCTGCGTGTAGTCGACACGCTTGAACCTTCGGCGATAACGGAGTCTGTCAAGCAAGCGAATGACTTCTCCGTCGACTATGTGGGCATCGACCTGCACCTCGATGGGTTTGCTGTGGAAGCCGCTTCCGGGGATGCTGCCAGGTTTGCGGCCGCGGTTGGAGCCGTAACTGCGATCAGCGACCGCTCGCTGATCCTGCTCGCACCCACACCCGAACTGGCAAAAGCCGGCCTTGAAGCAGCTAAGGGACGACCCTTGCTCTATACAGCCAACGCCGAGAACTGGCAGGCCATGGGCGAGGTAGCGAAAGCTGCTGGTGTGCCGCTTGTCGTGAGCGCCGCTGACGTGGATGGTCTGAACGAATTAACTGGAAAACTACGCGAGTTGGGCCTAGAAGATCTGGTGCTCGACCCGCAGAGTCTGGGTTACAAGGACGATCTGCAGGCCTACACCACACTGCGCCGTCTGGCCCTGAAGAAGAACCTCCGTTCATTAGGGTACCCCATCATCAGCTTCCCCGGCGCGGTTGAGGGCGGCGATGAAACGCTCCTGGCCGCACAGTACATCGCCAAATACAGCGGCTTCGTCGTTCTGGATACATTCAACCCGGCCACAACCTATGCCCTGCTCGTGCTGCGCGAGAACATTTTCACCGATCCACAGAAACCGATCCAGGTACAACCGGGAATCTACGAGATCAACAATCCAGATCCGAGTGCACCGCTCTTCGTCACCACGAACTTCTCGATCACGTACTTTTCTGTAGCAAACGAGGTTGAAGGCTCGGGTTTGCCTGGGTGGTTGCTCGTAGCCGACGCGGAAGGCATGAGCGTGCTCACTGCGTGGGCGGCAGGCAAATTCGACGCCGAACGCATCGCCAAGGACGTCAAGAACTTCGGGATCGAGGAGAAGCTCAATCACAAGAAGCTGATCATTCCCGGCCACGTTTCCGTGCTCTCCGGTGAGCTGGAAGAGGAGCTGCCGGGTTGGGAGATCATGGTCGGGCCGCGTGAAGCGGTTGATATCGGATCCTATCTGAAGACGATGTGGCCCAAGGGAGGGTAGTGATGGACCGGGTGGCCCACCGGGAGGCGTCCACCAGTACGTTCCGGCGTGTAACGCGGGTAGGGGCCCTGCTCATTTTCCTGGGCGCTATCCTTCTCAACAGCGCCTGCGGGCGGGATACAGCGTTCTACAGCGACATCCCGCTTACTCCGGCCTCTCTACCGGCTACCTGGACCCCAACTACAAAGCCAGTCTTCGCCCCTCCTGCGGGGTGGATACTGTTTGACTCGCAGGAGGTTGAGATCTGGCTACCGGATAGCTTCAAAGGGGGGGATCCCGAGCAAGACATCCCCGCCCTGATCGACCAGATGCGCGCCGATGGCGGGCACTTCGCCGAGGCAGCCGAGATCCTCGAATCTAACCCGGGGAGTTTTCTGCTCTGGATGTTCGACTCGGCTGAGAGCGCATCGGCAGTGCTTACCAACCTAACGATTGTCAAGGAGATCGTACCGGTCGGGATCACAGTGGGGCAGTACCTGGAAGCAGCACAATCGCATTTTCCAGACTCCTATAATGTTATCGTTTCGGGCCCGGTCACCCTCGCGACTGAGTTCGAGACCGGACGTATCGTCCTCGAAACCAGCTATGATGGGCTGGCCATTAAAGAAATCGTATATGTTCTAAAGCTGGGGGACATCATCTACGGGTTGACTTTCGCAACGAGCGTCGAGGAGTTCGACTCGCGTCTTCCGGTGTTCAAGCAGAGCGCGGAGACATTTCAACAGCGCTGATCATGGGCTAGGTGCCCGTTCATGAAGGTAGGAAGAGATGACCACCCGTATTTCCAACCTCCCGCGTGACCCCTACCTGGGGTATGACGTTCGCCAGGTCGCGCGCTTGGCCGCCTCCTGCCTGCAGTGCGCCTCGCCTGCCCCGTGCACGCTCGCCTGCAGTCGGGAGGCTGATATCCCGCACATTATGCGCATGGCCGGGCAAGCGGCATGTGAGGGCCTGGCGCTCTCACGCTGGTTCTGGGATGAAGAGCGTGTACAGGCTGCACGGATCACCGATGCAATCTGCGACACGTATAACCGAGAGTACTTCTCACCGCCGGTGAAGTAATCGAGCCGGACTGGAATTAACCGTGGCATTACACCACATCACCATCCAACCTGGGGGTATCGCGCTCGAGGTACCGACCGGGACGCTCGTTTCCGAAGCAGCGCAGACGGCCGGCCTCGAGATCTCCCAGCCATGCGGCGGCCAGGGACGCTGCGGCCGCTGTGCGGTGCAAGTGGATGGTGGAATCCGCCGCCGATCGACGATCCGCCTTTCCACCGATGACCTTGCTTCCGGCTGGGCACTCGCCTGCCAGGCGGTGATTGAGGGCGATGCCAGCATCACGATCCCCGAACAGGAACGCGTTGAACGCCGCCTGGTGACTGAGCAGACGGCTCGCAAGGTCGAGTTGCCCTTTCACTATGATCCGTTGGAACTGCAGCCGCTGCTCGCTTTACAGGTCAAGCTCGAGCCTCCCACCATCGAAGATTATCGTGACGACCTTACCCGCCTGGAAGACGCCCTGGCCGGCGCCGGTCATAGCCCAGCTCAGGTCCCGCTCACCATCCTGAGGGAGCTGGGATCCGTGTTGCGGGGCAGCGACTGGTCACCCTATGTACTGCTGGAGCGCTCGAGTCGCCCAAGTGAAGCGGTGCGGGTTCTGCAGGTTAGCGCCGATCCGATCGATCCGCTAGGTATTGCGCTGGATATCGGGACGACCACCGTCACGGCCTACCTGGTGGACCTGGTCAGCGGTCAGGTTCGTGCCTCTGCCGCAGAATACAACGCTCAAATTGCGCGCGGGGAGGATGTAATCTCACGCATTATCTACGCCAGCAAGGGGAAGGGTCTTCTCGAACTGGGTGAGTTGGTGCGTGAAACTTTCTCCATGCTGCTGGAACGCCTCCAGCGCCGTACGGGTGTTTCACCTGGATCGATCCATAAGCTCACCATCTCGGGGAACACGACGATGATCCATCTCTTCCTGGGTATCCCCCCGGAAAATATCCGTCTCACCCCCTATATCCCGGCAGTTAACCAGCCCCCGCCCTATCTAGCGGCGGACCTGGGACTGCCCATCCACCCCCTGGCCTCGGTTGATTGTCTGCCCGGCGTGGCTTCTTACGTTGGCGCTGATATCAGCGCCGGGGTACTGGCCTCCGGTCTCGCTTCGAGCGAAGCACTGACCCTCTTCATCGACGTCGGAACCAATGGAGAGATCGTGCTCGGGACGAAAGACTGGATGCTAACCTGTGCCTGTTCGGCCGGACCAGCATTCGAAGGGGCCGGGGTGGTGGATGGTATGCGGGCAACAGAGGGTGCGATCGAAGAGTTATGGATTCACTCTACGACCTTCGAGCCCACCTACCGTGTCATCGGCAGTGGTAAGCCGCGCGGCCTGTGCGGCTCTGGCTTGATCTCCGCCCTGGCTGAGTTGTTCGTGACCGGCGTGATCGATCGGGGTGGCAGCGTCAAGCTCGACCTGGACACACCTCGCGTCCGGATGGGCGGACACGGGCCCGAATATGTCATCGCCTGGGCAGATGAGACCGAAACCGGCCACGACCTGGCCCTGACCAAGGTCGACGTCGATAACCTGATGCGAGCGAAAGCCGCCATCTACGCCGGGTACAGCGTCCTTGCCAGCGGGGTTGGCGTCGATCTGGCCGATGTCGAGCAGGTACTGGTGGGCGGATCGTTCGGAAAATACATCAACGTGGAAAACGCCATCAAGATCGGGCTGCTTCCTGATCTGCCCTGGGACCGATTCCACTTTCTGGGAAATACATCCGTGATGGGTGCGTATATGGCTCTGGCTTCAAGCATTGCACGGGAGCAGGTGCGCAAAGTGGCGGAGAGCATGACCTATGTCGAGCTGTCTGCTGATAATTCATTTTTCGATGCTTTTACGGCTGCGCTCTTCCTACCCCATACTGATATCACGCTCTTCCCGAGTATGGCGGAAATCTGGGAGCGAGAGAACGAGGGAGCAGCCGTGGACGAAGAAGCGGGGCCGGCAGAATGATTTCTCAACGGTATAGGAGTTGGTGACGATGACGAAGACGATTGCCCTTGCGGGAAAAGGCGGAACTGGAAAGACCACGGTTGCCGCGCTCTTGATCCAAGCCTTGTTGAGGCGTGTGCCTGGGCCGCTGCTTGCGATTGACGCTGACCCGGCCACGAACCTGCACCTGGCGCTTGGCCTCCCCATGCCAACCACCGTCGGTGATGTGCGCGAAACGATGGCTGTTGAGGCGCAGAACCAGCAGCTTGGCGTCACCATAAGCCGGCACGATTATCTGACGCATGAATTACAGATGGCGTTGGAAGAAGGTGACCAGGTTGACCTGCTCGCCATGGGCCGCCCGGAAGGCCAGGGCTGCTACTGCGCTGCCAACCATTTGCTGCGCACGATCATGGATGACATGGGCCGGCACTATCCTTACGTCATCATCGATAACGAAGCCGGGATGGAGCACATAAGCCGCCGGACCACGCGCGATGTGGACCTGCTGCTGATCGTGAGCGACCCGACCTTACGCGGATTGATAGCGGCCGGGAGCATCCTCGAAATGTCGTATGACATCGGTGTCAATGTCCATCAGCGCTGGCTGATCCTGAACCGGGTGGTTGGAGATCTCGTGCCACCGCTCCAGGCAGCTGTTGACGACCTAGAGATTGAGATCGGGGCGATCATCCCGGCCGATTCCCGCGTAAATGAACTTGATGCGCTTGGCGAACCACTCATCAAACTGAACGGCGATTCACCAGCCCTGCGAGCTATCCAGGAACTGACCGACTCGATCCTGCGATCGCTATAGGGTGTGCCCTGATCTCGGGGCCACCGAGGAGAGGATCCATGTACAAAATCGGCGAGAACATTCACATCATTTCACCCCGCGTAAAAGAAGCACTGGCTGAGCGGGATGGGACCTTCTTCGTCGAACTGGCGCGCAAGCAGAAAGCTGCTGGCGCAGACGCCATCGACTTGAATATCGGCCCACGTAAGAAGGACGGCCCAGAGGTCGTCGAGTGGCTGGTGGATTGCATGCAGGAGGCCATTCCCGGCATGACCATCTCCTTCGACACGGTCAACCTGGCCGCGATTGAGGTTGGCTTACAGCGCTGGGGCTCGAACGCCATCATCAACAGCACTTCAGCCGAGGAAGAACGCCTGGAGGCAGTACCCCTAGTCGCCGCTAAGTACGGCGCCAAGTTGATCGCTCTGTGCATGGAGAAGAGCGGCATTCCGGTCAGCGCCGATGCACGCGTCGCCATCGCTATGGAGAAACTCATCCCGCGTGCAATGGAAGTGGGCATGCCGATCGAGAACCTGCTGGTCGACCCGCTTATCCTGACCGTCTCCGGTTGCCAGGAATACGTGCCGGAAGCGATCGAAACCGTGCGCATGTTAAAGATGGTTGCTGATCCGCCGCCGATGACCGTCGTCGGTTTGTCGAACGTCTCCAATGCTGTGCCGAATGAGATGCGGCCGCTCCTGAACCGGGTATACATGGTAATGCTCATGGCTGTTGGGCTGGACGCGGCCATCCTCGATCCACTCGATCGGCAATTGATGAATGTAATCAAAGCCGTACAGGACCGTGATGAGAGCACACCCGTGAACGCGCTTTACCTGAAGCTGTTCGACGCCGTCGCAGCGATGGAGCAGCTACAGGTTGAGCAGGTGGACATGTCCGATCCCGCCCAGGCCGAGATCTGGAAGACGGTGCAGGTACTGCTGAACAAAGTGATATACACCGATTCCTATCTGCAGTTCTGACACACTGGGGCCTCGATATTCTCGAGGCCCTTTTTGATCTGATTAGTACGGCATTGGCTGCCGCACTGAAGGAGGTAATGCCCATGGCCGAGAAGGCCCAACCGCTCAATGTGGAGGAACTGCTGGCGAAAGCCCAGCAGCCTTCAGCGGACGCGATGGTGCTTCACCCTTTTTACAAGGGGAAAGTTGAAACTGCACTGAAGTGCTGTGTCCGCGATTTCCACGATTTCGCAATCTGGTACACGCCCGGAGTGGCTGCACCCTGCCGGGCGATCGCCGAGGATCCCGAACTGGTCTACGAGCATACCCACAAGGGCAACACAGTGGCGGTAGTCTCGGATGGGACACGGGTGCTCGGACTGGGCGATATCGGCCCCAAAGCCGGGCTGCCGGTGATGGAGGGCAAGGCGCTGCTTTATAAATACCTGGGTGGCGTCGATGCCTGGCCGATCATGCTCGACACGAAGGACCCGGATCAGATCATCCAGACCGTGCTCCTGATCCAACCCGGTTTCGGAGGGGTAAATCTGGAGGATCTTTCGCAGCCGAAATGCTTCCGCATCCTCGACACGCTGCGTGAGCAGGCCGAGATCCCAGTCTGGCATGACGATCAGCAGGGTACGGCCACGGTCACACTGGCCGGCTTGATCAACGCCTTGAAAATCGTCGGCAAACCCATCGACGAGGCCGAGATCGTCTTCGTTGGCTCGGGTGCAGCGAATGTGGCCTGCGCCCGTCTGATCTTCCAGAGCGGGGCTAACCCGGCCCTGACGCGCATCGTCGACAGCAAGGGCATCCTGCATAAGGACCGCAAGGATCTCGAACTGCGCAAAGCGGAGTACGTCGACAAGTGGAAGTTCTGCCAGATCACAAATGAGGAAGGACGCGAGGGCGGTATCGAGGATGCGATGCGAGGCGCCGACGTTGTAATCGCCCTCTCCAAACCCGGGCCGGGTACGATCTTGCCGGAATGGGTGCGGGGGATGGCCAAGGGCGCTATCGTCTTTGCGTGCGCTAACCCGGTGCCCGAGATCTGGCCCTGGGAGGCGATCGAGGCGGGTGCGGCTGTGGTCGCTACTGGCCGCTCGGACTTCCCGAACCAGGTCAACAACTCGCTCGGTTTTCCGGGCATCTTCCGCGGCACCCTTGATGTGCGCGCCTCTACCATTACAGATACGATGTGCATTGCTGCTGCGCATGCCCTCGCTGGCATGGCGGAGGAGAACGGCCTGCGGGCAGACTATATCATGCCCAATATGGATGAGTGGGAGGTCTTCCCGCGCGAGGCAGCCGCTGTGGCTGCGAAAGCCGTGGAAGAAGGGCTTGCACGCATTCCCATGACCTACGAGGAAGAGTTGAAGAATGCCGAGCGGATCATCCGTCGCTCACGCGATCTTACAGCGAACATGATGCAGGAAGGCTTCATAAAAGCCTGTGAACTCTGATGCGCAGGGTAAGGAGTGAGAAAATACTATGTATGACTTGATCATCCTCGGCGGCGGCCCAGCCGGGCTAACCGCCACCGTCTATGCCCTACGGAAGCGTTTAAATGTCTTGCTCATCACGCGCGACCTGGGCGGAAAGACGAATTACCATCTGCAGCTGCCGTTCGTCGAGAAGCACCTCGTGATTACTGGCGCCGAGGTCGTCAGCCGCTTCGCTAACGAGATCGAGTATCTCGAGTTCTCCCGCGTCTTCGACAAGGCCGAGAAGGTGCAAAAAACGAAAGAGGGCTTCAAGGTATCGACGCACGAAGGCGGAGAGTATGAATCGAAGGCCCTGATCGTCGCCACTGGTGCGTTGGGACGGTTGCTCAATATCCCGGGCGAGAAAGAATACATGATGCGCGGCTTGTGCTACAGCGCTGTCTCGTACGCACCTTTGTTCATCGAACGCAACGTGGTCGTGATCGGCGACACGCAGCTTGCGCTGCGCTCCGCTGCTGAACTGGCGCACATCGCCCGCGAAGTGACTCTTGTTGCACCATCTCACGGCGACCTGGATACCTCACTTGGGCGCAACGTGCTCAAGGCAGAAAATGTTAGGGTGATGGAAGGCTACCGTGTGAATGAGGTCAAGGGCGACGAGTATGCCCGGCGTATCCTGGTCAGCAAAAATGGCGATTCAACCGAATTGGAGGCAGATGCTTTCTTCGTTGAACTCGAGCTTGAGCCCCAATCCGAGATTGTCTCCGGAATGGTAGCGCGCGATGACCGCAACAGGATCATGATCGATGGCCGCAACCGGACGTCAACCGAGGGGCTTTTCGCCGCCGGTGATGTGACCGATGTCATCGCCGAGCAGGTTTTAATCTCGGTCGGGGAGGGTGCAAAAGCCGCCCTCTCGGCGTACGAGTACCTGCTGCAGCTGTAAATAAAAGACACAGATCATGTAGGGGCGCATGGCGATGCGCCCCTACGGTATCCAGATGACACATCACATGTATGGGAATGGTAGTCCCTGGCTGTCGCGGTAGTTGGAATTTCCCAACTTGTAGGGGCACGATGCATCGTGCCCCTACGCTGTCCTTTGCGACCTCCTGCCTCTTAATATTGCCATCTCACCCAACTACAACAGATGCGCATTACCATCTGTCCCTTCGAGATTTCAGATTTCCCATGTAGGGGCGACCGGCCGGTCGCCCCTACGATAATCAGATGGACAATTACAGCGGGATTCGGATTATCCTCGTCCCAGCAGTGTCAGGAAAAATCGGTGGGGCGTGAAGGCCTGGCCGGAGAGCAGATCCTGGACGCGAAACATCCGTGCCGCAATCCTGACTGCCAGGACAGCCGTCAGCGCCAGCAACCCGGCTGAGACCCCCAGCTGCCAGCCAGGGACGCCTCCGCTGGTCAATCGCATGACCATCCCGATCGGGGCCGTTAACGGGAAGAGGCTGATCGCTGTTGCTAACGGACCGTTAGGCACGTCCATGGCCATAATCGACACAAAGTACCCCAGGAAGAGCGGGGAGGCCACTACCCAGGTTGCAGCCGATATCTCCTTCAGATTCGGCACCAGTGCCCCGGCACCCGCCATGAGCGAGGCATATACCGCATACCCCATGATAAAGAAGGCGATCGTCCACAACACAACCGAGGGCGGGATCGAAAACCCGGGCGGGATGTTCAGAATGGCGGCGCCCACACCAAGCGCAAGGTATCCAGAAACAACCCATGCCGCGGCAGCCGCCAGCGCTGCCAGCCCGAGCCCCATAATTTTGCCCACGAGCAGCTGCTGGGGCGACGCAGAAACCAGCAGCACCTCCATAACCCGGTTCTGCTTCTCGCTGCTCACGCTGCGCATCAGGATCCCAGCTCCGTTCATCAAGATCACGAAGTAAAGGACTGTGACAAAGAGCGGCAGCATGCGCAGGACCGGGTTGGATTCGCAGTTTGGACCGGGGCGCGTGCAAGCGCCTTCCATAGCCTGGTCAACGCTCAGATCCTGAACCTGTAACACCATCGGGTTCACCACCCGCTGCGCCACCTCCAGATCAGCTCCCAGCAAATTGTAGGTCAGGGCCCAGCGCATCACCCAATCACGCGGATCGGAGGAGAAGGGTGAATACTCTTTGCGGACAACGTCAAGCCTGCCGCTCTGCAGATAATCCGCCGGTATGAGGAAGTAGCCGCCGATCTCGCCTGCTTCCAGGGCCGCCCGTGCGTCCGCTTCATCTGCATAGGGCAGCAGCATACCAGCCTCAATATCACCAGGGAGGGCAGTGATCAACCCACTGTTATCCACAAACCCTTCTGGAGAGGCTGCTGGTTGATTTGATTGCCCGCCATCTGAAGATTGCACACTGGAGGTAGAGAAGCGGTTGAAGGCTGATAAACCGAGCATTGCTACGATCGGGAGCAACACCCCGAAGAACAGGAATGATCTGCGTGAAAGGGTTGTAATAAGTTCGTGCTTCAGGATCAGGAAGGTCTTCTGCATCACGCCACCCTCTCTTCCGGGGAGAAAATGCGGCGGGGGAGCAGTTCCCGCAAGCGAATGCGTTGGCCGTAACGCAGCATGCCAAGGCGGAAAGCGCGCCCGGCAAGCCAGACAGCTGCTCCCGCCACGATCCCCTGGACGATGAAGCTGATCAAAAGCTGCCCAAGCGGGATCACCATAAACAGGTTGCGGATCCCGATTGTCATGAGCGAGGTGAAAGGGATCATTGAGAGACCGACGGAGAAAGCCCCCTGAGGGTGGTCGCCAATTGCGGTCAGTGCATAGATCGGCAGGAAGAAAATCAGGATGAAAAACCCGGAGAGCGCCTGCCCTTCCTGGAGTTCGGCGACTGTTGACCCAATCATCACCATCAGTGCGATCGCCGAGATGTAGTTGGGCAGCGCAATAAGCATCACCGTCACCAAACCTCCCCAATCAACCTGTGCATCTTTTAACCAACGCAGGTCAAGGAGCTCACGGCCGACAAGGAAGGCCCCAAAACCAATCAAGCCCCAACAAACCAGCAATGTCAGGCTAATGCCGATGATGCCCAGCATCTTCCCCCGCACGAGCGTGCCAGGCGAGACGGAGGTAATCAACACCTCCATGGTCCGCGATTCGCGTTCACCGGCCACAGCACCCATCGCATATCCCGCAGACATCATGAGTAAAAAGACAAAGCCGGCGCTGATAATCAAGGGTAAGGTTACCGAGAAAGGTGGACCACCATCCGGGTACGAACGACCGCTGTACGGTGTGGTTACGGTCGCCTGCGTACCAAGGATTACCCGCTCGACGACGGGCTCAGGATAGCTCTGCATCAAGTGAAATTGTAGAAAGTCGTAGAAATCCGAACGCGCATTCTGGGAGACTTCTTTGTCAAAGGTCAGCGTAACCTCGCCCGACGTCCGGTAATCCGTCGCGAGCACGTAATAACCCTGTATCTCTCCCAAATCAAGGGCTGTCCGCGCCTCCGTACTGCTCTTGAAGGCGCGAATTTCGATTGCATCATCTCCAAGAACCGAATGGTAATCATGTTTGACCTCTATCACACCGGCCTCATCGACATATCCAACAGGGGTCTTGCTGGTGCTCAACACATCGGTGATGACCCCGATGCCGATGGAGAAGGTCAGGAAAAGCGGCAGGCTGAGGAGCGTGAGCAGGAAGCTGCGCTTGATGACGTTCGTGCGGTATTCATTTCGTGCGATCAGCAGGATCTTCGACATCAGCGCACATCTCCCTGGACAACCCGGATGAAGATTTCGTCCAGTTCCGGAACAGCTAACTCGAAATGTTCGACCACCGCATGATTGTCAAGCAGCGCCCTCAGTAACGAATCCGGCGACACGCCTGGTTTGAGGCTGAGCTTGCTGGTGGCGTTATGGTCCTCGATCGAGTAAACGATGTCCAGCGATGGGAGTGGACCGTGCGTGCGGACAAGGACCTCCTCGCCGGAATACTTCTTACGAATGGCCTGGAGTTCACCATAAAGGAGCGTGACCCCCTTGTCGATCAAGACGATGCGGTCGCAGAGTTCCTCGACCTGATGCATCTGGTGCGTCGACATCAGTATGCTCGTGCCGGCCTGGCTCAAGTCACGCATCAAATCCTTAACCATCTGGGTGTTGATTGGGTCGAGCGCCGTGAAGGGTTCATCGATGATGATCAACTCGGGCTCGTGGATGATGGTGTTGATGATCTGGGCTTTTTGCTGCATGCCCTTGCTCAGAGTCTTTACTGGTTTCTTGCGGTGTTCAGCCAGGTCAAAGCGCTCGAGCAGACCACCGAGCCGAGCGGTTGCCTCGGCTGCCGTCAGGCCTTTCAATGTCGCCAGGTACACCAAACAGCGTCCCAGCGGCAAATCCTGATATAGGCCGCGTTCCTCGGGCATGTACCCAATACGATTGTTCTTGGACTGATCCATGGGTCCGCCCAGGATCGCAACCCGGCCAGTATCTGGTTTAAACAAATCGAGAATAATCCGGATCGTGGTCGTCTTTCCTGCGCCGTTCGGGCCTAGCAGACCCAGGATTTCACCTTCATGCACTTCGAAACTCACATCGCACACGGCCTGCGTTGTCCCAAACGACTTGGCAACATGTTCGACTTTAATCACGTCCATGGCTGTGTTTTCTCCATTTTGAGTATATCCCTACCGGGACAGCGTCTCGACTCGGTTCTGTTCCTGGCGCTGCCGTACTATCGACTCGCGAGCGTAATAGGCCCCTCGCACCACTCGTTCTGATCTCTTTGAGGAAAGATACGCACGCATTATTGCTTCACCCCTGTGGATCATCGCCTCCGTCTTGCTGAAATCAAACAGCGAGTGGCCATCGTAGTCCGTCATGGCGATATGATGGAGACGATCCCCAAGCGTCTGCCGGGCCTGCTCAATCTCAAACTGCGCCAGATGATAAAGAACAATATCCGCCTCGTGTAAAAGGATCGGGATGACCCCGCGCAACCAATTTTCCTTTATCTTAAGCGCGGTCAGGTCGAGCGCAAAGACCTCGTCCGCCCTCCGCTCAAGAGCGGTTAGGATCGGGAGATTCGATAAGTATCCACCATCGATATATCTACGACCCTGGATCTCCCAGGGAGCGAAGAAGAGCTGAATTGAGGTACTCGCCATGATTGCATCAACCAGGTTCATCTGCCGTTCATCTCCAAAGATGACCAGCCGCCCCGTTTGAAGGTCGACGGCCGTGATATAGAGCTGCGCGCCCTGAATATCCTCGAAGGTTCGAGCCTGGGCGAGCACGTGGCGCCGAACAAAGCAGTGGAATTGATCATTCGAGACCAGGCTATCCCGACGCATGAGCATGCGCATGGCGATCGTGATCAGATTTGGGTCGTAGATACGCGTCGTCTCAACATTTCGCCAGAAAGTGATCAGCCGTTGACCGCCTGTGATGCTCGGATCGACGGCCAGGCCAGTGGCGTTGATTGCCCCGACCGAAGAACCGATGACGATGTCTGGTTTAATCCCTGCCTTGAGCAGCGCCTTTAACGCGCCCACCTGGAGGGCGCCTCTGCTCCCTCCACCGCTTAAGACAAAAGCTATCATGCTGCACCTCTTGCTTCTCCGCCACTGCCGGGCGTCGGTTGTGGCCCCATCAGTTTGCACCCTATGCTCAATTCCTTCCTGAGAGTGCGCTGACGATTGAACGACCCCGGCTGACATTCACTGAGATCAATGATCAGTTTCCCGCCCCTCCAGCCAAGGGCACTTAGTTGTACCCTTGGCTCCAGGAAGGAGAAGCGAAGCCTTAGCCACAGTTCCAGGTACAGCGACCCAGGAGAAAGGCGGTCTTGAGGACCGACATCAGCTTTCTAAAGGAGTTGGGAATCACACATCCCCTAGGTAAGGAAATCGTGCTTCCAATCCGAACGATGCCATCCCCTCTATCTATACGAATAAGTCTTCCTCGAGGATCAAGGGATCTCGGGCCAGATCCTATACACCCCACCGATCAGGAATAATTGGATGAACCCTCGTCGCTCCGCTGGTAGTACCTAATGAGAGAAGATTCAGGCTGTTTTCTCCTCTCATGGATGGGTAGGCTATAGGGATCCACCTCCCTGGCCTGCCAGGAAGGAGATAGGTATCATCCTGCGAATAGGGGTTGGGCTTTCATCACCATCAATCTCTGGGGAGCGTATGAAAAAGCGCCAGATCGGAAACATCACACTCTATTTTGATCCAAGCGAAGAGTCCACGGCCGACCTCGTTGCCGGGGTTATCGATGAAACCAGCTGGATCCTGCGCTCACGCTGGTCGCTGGAAATCCCCTCCGACTGTCATCTGATTGTAATGACTTCCTGGCAGCAATTCTTCTTCAATGCCGCGCCCCTTGCCTATAGGTTCGGCCTGGTCATCAGCCTACCGCTCTGGGTCTGGAGAGTGAAGGCAATGTGGCGCGTCGCAGGTGGCTGGACCAACCGTTTTGGCCATCGTGTTGCTGTCGGCGTAAAGCCGCCTTCCCTCCTAGCCGGGGCTGACCGGCGGATTGGTGAACGCATCTTCGTCTCAATTGACGATCCCCGCGAGAAGGTCCGCCAGATCACCTGCCACGAGCTGACCCATGCTGCCAGCGCGGCCCGGAAACTCCCCATGTGGCTCAACGAAGGCTTTGCCACCCGCACAGTTGATCATCTTGCAGGTTACCCCACCATTCGAGCCGATACGCTCCAACTGCTCTCAAGTCCTGACACCGGTGTCAAGCCGCTCGGCTATCGCAACCTCCGTCTGAAGGACCAGGAGTCGATCGTGTACGAGTATGCTCGCGGGTACTGGCTGACACGATTGCTCGACGAGCAATATCCCGATAAGCTCACCAATTGTATGACGAAGGGCTCAGATCGGTCACAAGAGGACATCGTCGCCGAAGCACTTGGCCTTCCCCGTGATGAGTTGTGGGCAGCCCTGAACCCGCTGCTCCTCGAACACTTTGCGATTGAAGCCGAGCTGCATCGGAAGTAGCCACACCCGAACCCTTGACTGAGCAGTTGAGCCTCTCAAGTCCTGGAACGGCGATCTCGCCCGAATTTAACACTTGGAAGTGTGGGCCAGACGGGGTATAAAGCCCTTTATTCTGTTCGTCCCAATACAGGCAAACCCAAGAGGAGCTCGCATGAGTGAATCTTTACCGCCTACCGCATCGAACCGCCGGCTTTTCTCAACTCCCAACCTGGCGGTCATGGTCCTGCTTCTCATCGTAGCCCTAGGGCTACTCACGCGCATGGTCGACCTTGGCGCGCGCGTGATGAGCCATGACGAGATCAACCATGTGTATTGGGCCTGGATGTTCTCTGAGAACGGCTCGTATATTGCCGACCCTCTCTCGCACGGGCCATTCCAGTTCCACATGCTGGCTTTGAGCTACCTGATCTTCGGCGATTCTGATTTCTCTGCGCGCTTCCCGGCTGCGTTGACCGGGGTCGCCGTGCTGGGGATTCTGTGGCTTTTCCGGCGCTGGTTGGGCCGGACAGGAACCCTGGCAGCAGCGGCAATGATCCTGATCAGCCCCTACATGCTTTACTACTCGCGCTACGCCCGGAATGAGATCTTCGTCGTGGCCGAAGTGCTGCTCACCGTGTGGGCCGTTTTCCGATACCTGGAAACCCGTCGCCCGGGGATGCTCTACGCGCTGGCCGGCCTGCTCGCGCTGCATGCGGCCACGAAGGAGACCTATTTCCTTTTCACCGCCCCGCTCCTGATCATGCTCGGTTTACACCTGTGTATCGAGCTCTTCCAGCTGGCCTGGAAGAAGGAGCAGATGAAGTCGGTCTTTGCCGTTGGCCTTGGCTTGACCGTGCTTGGATTCGGGACAGCACTGGGGAGTTTCCTACGCGATCGCACCCAGGCCGGCGAGGCTGCCGTCCCGATGGCTTCGTCGTTGGTCTTCATTGGCGTTGCGTTTGGCCTGATTGGGGCGGTCATGCTGCTCGTTGCGCTTATCCGCAATTTCGGGCGTGAACTCCAGACCCGCTTCCCCACCCTTGATTTAATCGTCGTGATCGCCACCCTCACACTGCCTCAGCTCACTGCCTTACCCGCACAGGCCATGGGCTGGGATCCGCTTGATACGGCCGATCCCTTTAGCTACGGACGCACAGTCACGCTCTTACTCGTACTCAGCGCGATCGCGATCGCGCTCGGGGTGGCATGGGGCCGGCGTAAATGGTTGATATCAGCCGCCATATTCTGCCTGATCTTCATCCCGCTCTACACGACCTTCTTCACCAACCCCTATGGGATTTTTACCGGTTTCGTGCGCTCGCTTGGGTACTGGCTCGTCCAGCAAGGCGTGGAGCGTGGTTCCCAACCCTGGTATTACTACCTGCTGCTACAGATCCCGCTCTACGAATTCCTGGCTGCGCTCGGCGCAGCAGCTGCAGTGATCCTGGTCGTCATACGGCCTCCCTGGTCAAGGGGGCGTGCAGGGAACCGCCTGCAGCACTCCGATGAAGGTGAGGGCCTGGATGTGCAGCAGTTGTTTGTGTTGTTCCTCATCTTCTGGGCGATCAGCGCGCTCTTTATCTACACCTTTGCTGGCGAACGCATGCCGTGGCTCACGGTTCACATTGTTCTGCCGCTGATTCTGCTCAGCGGTTGGGCGTTCGACCAGTTCTTCGGCGGCCGCTCGCTGGCTGAAATCTGGAGTTGGAGGGCGGCTGCGGTAGTGCTCTTGACGGTGCTTACCGCACTCGGGATTGCCGCCACACTGAGCAACCTTTTTGGCTGGGGCCTGGCCGGGAATTCAGCCGCCCGGCGCTTCACGGGTGCCATCATCCCGGCTGGCATTGCCGGCCTCGGGATCTGGCTTGGTTTGCAGCTACTGAAACGTGACTCCCAATCGCGCGTGCTGCGCCTGGGTGCCCTCACCCTGATTGCTCTTCTGGCCATCCAGACCGCACGCACCGCGCTGCGGGCAGCTTTCACCAACGCCGACAGCACTAAGGAATTTCTTGTCTACGCGCACGCCGCGCCAGGACCGGCAATCGCACTGCAGGAGATCGAACGCCTCTCCTATAATCTGACCGGCGGCATTGACCTGCCGGTGGCATACGATAATGATGCTGCCTACCCCTACTGGTGGTACTTCCGGGACTACCCCCAGGCGTATTCGTTCGGAGTTTCACCAAGCCGTGAGCTCCTGCGCTACCCGATCGTCATCGCCGGCGAAGCCAACTACGCCCGGGTTGAAGCCTATCTTGGCGACCGATATCAATCTGTCGAGTACGAACGCTTATGGTGGCCGATCGAAGATTATGTCGGGTTGACCTGGGAGCGGGTGCGAAGCGCGCTGAGTTCCCCGGAGATGCGGCGCGCGCTCTGGGAGCTGTGGTTCAACCGCAACTACAAGCCCTACGAGCAGGTGACTGGGCGCGATCTTTCGCCCAGGGGTTGGTCTCCCGCCAGCCGGATGCGGGTGTACGTGCGCGAGGATCTCGCCGCCGGCTATCCGGGCGGGACCTATACCGGTGAACTTTCAAATAACATCGCTTTCAGCGATGCGTATGCGGATGGCACGCTCACGCTGCAGCCAGTGCGGATCCTCGGCGGACCTGGCCAAGCCCCGGGGAGTTTCCAGGCGCCGCGTCAGATTGCCTTCACCCAGGAAGGTAACCTGCTCATTGCCGACTCGGAAAACAACCGCATCCAGGAGATCTCACCCGACGGCACGCTGATCCGCGTCTGGGGTGAGTACGCGGATGTGGGTGTGGAGGCCGCCCCGGGTGGGACTTTCAACCAGCCTTGGGGGATCGCCTCCGGAGAGGCAGGGATCTTCGTCGCCGATACCTGGAACCACCGAATTCAACGCTTCGATGGCCAAGGTGCGTTCCTGGGAAGTTTCGGTGTGTTTGGAACGGACGGGGGTGAGATGAGCTTCTACGGCCCGCGCTCGCTCGCACTTGACGGGGACGGTCGGATCTTCGCCGTCGATACCGGAAACAAGCGCGTGCTGGTCTTTGACACACAGGGGACACCCGTTGCCCAATTCGGCGGCGGTGGCGTTGAGAGCGGACGACTCGACGAGCCGGTAGGTATCGCAGTAGGGCTGCAAGGTCGTATCTACATCGCCGACACCTGGAACCAGCGTGTGCAGGTATTTCACGAACGCGGAACCGGGTTTTTTGAGGTCGAGAGTGAATGGCCGGTGGAAGCGTGGTACGGCCAATCGATCGAGAACAAACCCTACATCGCCGTCAGCCCGGATGGCCAGGTTTGTATCAGTGACCCAGAAGGCGCCCGCGTGTTGTGCTTTGACCAGGTGGGGCAATTCCTGCACGGGATCGTAAGCCCGGGCATAGCGCGCCCTAGCGGAGTTGCATTCGACTCATCCTGTCAGCTCTGGGTGGCCGATGCCGAGACGGATCAGATTCTCGGGTTCGATCTCGGGGGCTGTCATTGATCTGAGTGCCGCGTACCACCTTGAAGGTTGCTGATGCCCTCGAAAACCAAAAACCGCGGAACCCGACGTCCACGGCCTGAGGACGCTCAACGCGTCCTGGATTTCATCCGTGCCTGCGACGTCGCTGATTATGGTGAGCATGACACCGATCTGCAAGACCTGCTCTATGATTGGAAGCAGGCTGACCTCGCCCATGACGCTTCGCTTATAGAGGATTCCACCGGCGAGCTCATCGCCTACGCCGCCTTGATCCCACATGCCGATATCCTGCGCCTCGATCTGTACCTCGACCCGCAGGGGCGCGCCGACAACTTGATGGCCAGCCTGCTGGCGGACCTGGAAAGACGCACTCTAGAGCGATTGGAAACAGATCCGCCTGCCAAACGCGGTTTTCTCATGACCCACCTGGCGCATAGCAACGCTCGTGATCGCGCCTTTTTCGAGGATGCCGGCTACAGGCCGGTCAGGTATTACTTCCAGATGCGCCACATCCAGGATGGACTATCCTTGCCGATCGAATGGCCAGAGGGGATCAAGGTGCGTTCGTTCAACCCGGGGGAGGACGATCAAGCTGTTTACCAATTCGTCCAGGAAGCCTTTCGCCGACCTGATCGAGAACCTCCCACACTGAATGCCTGGCGGGAGTTCATGATGCGTCCTGATGATTTTCACCCTGAGTTGTGGAAGCTCGCCTTCTCAGACGAGTTGTTGGTGGGGACCTGTCTTTCATTCGACTACTCCGAGGAAGGCTGGGTTCGCCAACTCGCCGTGGCAAAAGAGCTTCGTCGGCATGGCCTTGGATCGGCGCTCCTCAGTGATGCATTTTCTATGTTCTATATCAGGGGTCAGCCGCGAGTGGCGCTCTCTGTCGCCTCCGATAACCCGAATGCGATCAACTTTTACCAGCGACTGGGGATGACGCTTGTCCGGCAATATGATGAATACATCAAACCTTATGACGATTTCTCGTAATTTGACCGCAAACAAACCGGGAGCAGGTGAACGCCATGCCCGGGGGAGAGGTTAAGATGGAGAACAAGATGCTCGCTCTGCGCAGAAAACGATCGCTTGGGATCGTCACTTGTGCCATCCTTGTGGCGGGCAGCGCCTGCATCATCTCCATCCCAACCAATCCGGATCGAGACGGTTCGGTCAACGCGAATCCAATCCCTACCAAACCAGACCCCGCCAGAAGCCTGGAGCGCCATATCGCAGTACAAGCAACTCAAGTCGCAGCGCTTGCGGCCGAGGTCCGAGGTCTGCAGGAACAGGTGCAGGCACAGGCCACGTTCATACATTACCTGGCTACCCGAGGACCGGCTCTCCCCCCACGCAACGACCGGGCAATCACCCCGACGCCATACCATCCACTCACAGGAACGATCGAGATTGATGGTGGACTCTGCTGTGTGGGTGGCATCGCGGGAGATACCACGACAATCGAGGTCGCGTTCAGCGCCCAGAGCCCATTTGCCGAGATCTCGGCGATGCGGGTGCACGCCGGTGGGAGCCCGCTCGCACCAGTGGAATTCGACCAGATCGCATGGCAGCCTTACCTCCCAGGTGTGTCATTCGAAGTTCCCCTCACCATCAACTGGGTTGGGTTCTATGTCCAGGTGCAGTTTCGTGATGCACTTGGCAACCTCTCACCTATCTACGTGGATGACATCTCGGTCGAGGGCATGCCTTCGCTGACGCCAACCACGCCATAGTCTCATGTGAACTGGCGCCCGATAAGCCTTACGGGTGATGGAACCGGACGAGCTCCCCCATCTTACGATCCAAGCGATGTGCGCGTCACATGGTCTTGCGGCCAGGATGAGCGCTGAATTCCAATTCTACATCCCACCAAATCCCCAAGAATAAGGATGCATTCTCCCCCTCCCCTAGATTAAACTGGCGCTCTTACATAGCCTGGTTATCGCGCTCCTTGATTACCTGCCCGACCAAACCTGGTCATTCTTCCAGCTCAACTGGCGGAACGCACGTGTATTTCCAACGATCGCGCTGGCAATGGTCGGGGGGATCATTCTGATCTCGCTCTACAAGCGAAGAGCACATATCTGAGATAGAGGGAAATCTCCTAACCCCTGCTGAATTAACAGGGGTTAGGAGAGAGCAAAGCTCGAATCCCAGATCAAAATCAATCTCAGTCAGAGATGCTGCGATCATCTCCAGGATCAAAGATATCCTCAATCGTCTGTCCGAAGATATTTGCCAGCTTGAAGGCAAGCGGCAGGCTGGGGTCGTATTTACCGGTTTCCACTGCGTTGATCGTCTGGCGCGAGACACCGGCGCGGTCAGCCAGATCTGCCTGAGACCAATCCCGCTCTGCACGTAGGATTTTGAGCCTGTTCTTCATCGATACTTCCAGAGGGTCCAGGCTTTCCCGATCCCCCAACTTAGGATCATTACCAACCCGACGAATAGCCAGTTAGGTTGCCCCAGG
Source organism: Anaerolineales bacterium (assembly GCA_034430615.1). Taxonomy (GTDB): domain Bacteria; phylum Chloroflexota; class Anaerolineae; order Anaerolineales; family E44-bin32; genus E44-bin32. The sequence goes on from DAOUEJ010000204.1 coordinate 27,890, forward strand.
CCAATTTCATTCAGCAGTCCCACGCTGAATACGATCATTGCTGTCAGTCCAAATCCGATCGCAATTGCCTCGGTTTGGATCCGACGCTGCAATTCGTCCAGGCAAGCAATGGCCGTCCCAACTGCAAGCACTAAGAGCAGGAACGCGATCACCGGCGCAAGCGTGAATGCCAGCCGTAGCTCTGGTTTGATCACATCATCGATCCAGGTGGACCACGCAAAGAGTGCCCCGAGAAACAAGAGCACGGTTATTATGACCTGTCGGGCGCGATGCGGCGGATACTGCATAAACTGGTCCCTGCGTTCGAACGCGGCACCAAGCGCCAGACCGATGATTAAACCAAAACCAAGCCCATCCAGTAAATCCCCCTGGATGAGACCAACGATCACACCCACTGCAAGCCCCATCATCAGGCCTCCGGCAAAATTCCAAGGCGCTCCCGGTTTCTCGCCTTTAATTTCCGATCTTGTGTTCATCAACCTCCTCCTGATGCTCTCAAAGTTAATGTGAGTGTAAATGATACTTTACCAATTGTCAAGTTTCCTTGACATTTTATTGGTAATCAATTACTCCGATGAGCTTGCCCACTCAGGCGAGCCAGACTTTTACCGGTTCGCCATTAAAGGTATGATTGCCGCATAAACTGGTGCAATAGGGGTCGGACGTGGCAATTCTTCAGGTGATCACGAGCGATCGGGGCCGCGCCAAAGCGCTGACCGAAACGCTTGAGGGTATGGGACACAGGGTCCAGGCTGGACCGATGAACGAGCCCCTTCGCCAGCAGCTGCTCAAACATCCACCGCAGGTGATCATCATCGATCTAGAACAGGCACCGGCGACCGGTCGGGATCTCGACCTATTCCTGCGTGTGCAAACGGTAACCCGTCGTATCCTACTTATTTATCTCGGCGGGGAAGCAGCCCGGGTCAAAGAGATAAAGCTATTGCTCCCCGACGCGATCTTTACTCATGACGATGACCTTATCCACGACCTGGAACTCGTATTGGTAAAACCTCCCCGCGACCCGGTCGTCCCCAATTCGGTCTTCGCCGGCTATAGCGGTCGCCCGCTGCCTGCCAAGCTGGGGATCAAGCCCGACATGCGGGTTTCCCTCATCGATGCCCCGCCAGACTTCGAAAAGACGCTCACCCCGCTTCCCGCAGGTGTCAAACTTGACCACTACGGCTTGCGCACACCCCAACTCACAATCTGGTTCGTAACCAGCCAATCTAAACTCAAGCGGGATTTGCAGTCCAACCTGCGTCGCTGCAACGGTGGCAAACTCTGGATCGTTTGGCCTAAGAAGGGCTCCAAAATTCCGGGCGATCTCACCCAGAACATCGTCCGGCAGGCCGGCCTGGAGACCGGTTGGGTTGATTTTAAGGTGTGCGCTGTCGACGCAACCTGGTCCGGGTTGTGCTTCACCTTGCGCAAGAAAGGCTGAGCAAACCATGCGCAACCTGGATCTCGAGACCTGGTCCCGTCGTGAGACTTATGAACACTTCCGGCAGGTGGATTACCCCCATTTCCAACTTACGGCAACCGTCGATATCACGGATTTTCACGCAGCCCTCATCCAGCGCTCGGCTTCCTTCAGCGTCGGGGTCATTTACTTGCTCGCACGGGCGGCGAACGAGAACGCATCATTCCGCTTACGCATACGAGGTGACCAGGTCGTTGAGCATGAACGTGTTCATCCCTCATTCACCGTACTACTCGAGGATGAGCGTCTCAGTTTCTGCACGGTGACCTTCGATAGCGATTACCCAAGCTTCAGCCAGGCGGCACACGCACGCATCCAACAGGTTCGGGATGATCCCCTGCTTCAGGACAAGCCCGGGCAGGATGACTTGCTATTCATGACCGGGATTCCCTGGGTTTCCTTCACCAGCATACTGCACCCGATCCACATGCATCCCCCCGATTCGGTGCCGCGCCTGGCATGGGGCCGCTTCTTCAAGGAACAAGACCGGCTCCGCATGCCGCTCTCCGTGCAAGTAAACCACGCTCTGATGGACGGCTTGCACGTCGGGCGGTACTTCGAGCTTGTAGAATCTCTGCTGATGGATCCGCAGGGCTTGCTCTCGACTCAAGACGCGGCGTAACGCCCAAGCCCCCTTGAGAGCTGGCGCAGGTCGCGAGGCGATCTTCTTCTTGAGGTACTTGTGGATTTGACCCAGATGAGCTGACATTCTGGAAGAGGTAGGATCCAACCCACTAATGTCATCCCGAGGCGTACTTTGCTGAGGGATACCCTTGAGAGCGGCGGAGCATAAACTGTACCCGAACAAGCCAGGCTGCAGTTGATACTCAGGGTTACAATTCCCGCAGGAGAGGATATCCAATGAACCGTGTTGACTTTCCCGATGAGCCCTCCCGGATCCCATCCGGCCTTAAGACGGACCAATTCATACTTCGGCCGCTGCGTGTGACCGACGTTGAGCTCGACTACGACGCCGTGATGTCCAGCCGGGCGATGTTGCGGGCATGGAGCCAGAGTGACTGGCCAGCAGAAATATTCACGCTTGAGGGCAACCTGGACGATCTCGAGCGCCACCAGCGTGAGCACGATGCTGGCAAAGCCTATACCTTCACCGTTATGAACCCAGAAGAAACACGCTCTCTGGGATGCGCATACATCAATCCTCTTCCGTTGGAACTTCAGGAGATCCAACTAAGCACTGACCTGGCAGATGCCAAACCCATGCAGGCTGCTTTTGCTCGCTTCTGGGTTCGCCGGTCTCTCCAGGAGGAAAAGCTTGATCTGCGACTTCTCAAGGAGCTCATGGCCTGGTTTCGTGACGAATGGCTCATCGCCGCTCTGTTCTTCCGGGCCAGCCCGGTGGACAACCACCAGCAGTTCCTATTCACCTCGGCCGGACTCAATCGAATCCACCGGTTCGAGTCGCAGGAAAGTAATAGGACCTGGCTGGTATTCGGGTGATGGATAGATCGAAGCTTTCCTTCCGAATTCACCCCGCTATGTGATTCCGCCCCCATCGTGCCATTCCGAACCCGCAGGGTGAGGAATCCCCATGATGCCTCAGGGCTATGATGGCTCAATAGGGATCGGGCGAAATGTTTCATCCTTTCGGCCCAAACCATCGCAATAAGCACTCTGGGGAACCCTCGTCGCCATGCTTCTCGGGAAGACATTAAGGGTAGACCGGGCAGAATCAGTCCACAATGGCATATCCCAAAACGTACACTCGCTAGTTGTGAGATATCATTAAACGGTCGTAGGTGACGGATCATTGGCGCTCGTATCACAACGTGGTTATTTACTCGAAGGATTTCTCTGCGCGTCGTTTCCGAACAGCTAGGATCGCGTGTTCACCTTAAAGGAGCAGGTCATACAGCTTGGAGCATTCTTAATCAGCCTGACGGTGAAAGATATCCATGCTTCGAAGGATTTCTATCAAAAGTTAGGTTTTCAGGTATTTGGCGGAGATGAATCACAGAATTGGCTGATCATGAAGAATGGTGATCATGTCATCGGGCTCTTCCAGGGGATGTTCGAGAGGAACACCCTCACCTTCAATCCTGGCTGGGATCGTGACGTACGCGAGCTTGACACATACACCGACATCCGTGAGCTGCAGCGCCATCTCAAGGAGCAGGGCGTGGAGCTCATCAGCGAGGTAGATGAGAGCAGTTCCGGAGCCGCAAGCTTTGCCTTGGTGAACCCGGATGGAAATCCTATTCTCTTTGATCAGCACGTCTGAGGCATCGTGCACGGCACCCAATACCAGCTTGCTGCAGTCCGGTTGCACGAACACGAGCAAGGACAGCTTTACCGGCAGGATTGGATAGAGTAGGCTGGTCCCAATCCTGGCAGCACAACCTGCCCTTGATACAAACTTCGGACGGATTACATGGGCGATCGGCTCCCGTTCCACTTAATAGAGCGCTACCTGCAGTTCCACCCGCAAGCCCTTCAGGACCTGCTGCTCGAAGCACGCAACCTGGTATTCAAAGCCGCACCCCAGTCTTCCGAACACATCGCCTGGGGTGGATTCCTCTACCATGACGCGGACATCGGTGGACCGGTTAAAGGGGCCATCTGTGATCTATCCATTCAACGCGACCACCTGCACGTGGGCTTTATCCACGGTGCATTCCTGCCCGACCCGGCTCGCTTGCTCCACGGTGATCGAAAATCGAGGCGCAGCCTGACCCTGGACTCGCTCGAATCCACCCCTTGGCCAGCCTTGGAGACCCTGGTGGCCGCTGCAGCTGAGTATATCCAGCGCTGGCGCTGACAATATCCGAGTTTCTCTATACAATGGAGTTAACCCACTCCAACGAGGAATGATGGATATCTCACCCACGGCCGAAGTCCGGTTGCGCAAGATCTTCAAACGCCTCAACCAATTCATGCTCCTCCTATGGCGACTCGGACTGGCCAGTTATGGCAACGGCAACAAATACGCCGGCTGGATCATGGTCATCAAGCATCGCGGCCGGAAGAGCGGGCTCATCCGTTATGCACCCGTGAATTACTTCGAGCAGGGCGAGTTCGTCTACTGCACGGCCGGGTTTGGCCCAAAGACGCATTGGTACCGCAACCTGCAGGTTGATCCGCAGGTTGAGCTCTGGCTGCCAAACGGCCGTTGGGCCGGCAGCGCCGAGGATATCAGCGATGACCCACACAGCGTGGACCTCCTGCGCCAGGTCTTGATCGCCTCCGGCTTCGCCGGCCCGTTGTTCGGCGCAAACCCGCGCCGCCTCAGCGACGGTGACATCAAGCGCATGTTTGAGACCTACCGGCTGGTCCGCATTCGTAAAGAACAAGCCGTAACCGGACCAGGTGGGCCGGGCGAACTGGTCTGGATCTGGCCGTTGTCGACGTTCCTCCTGGCCGGCCTGCTCCTACGCCGGCGCAAGGAGCGCACATGACAAACGTGCTCGATTGGCTGCGGGTCGGTGACCTGCGATCGGATGGCATGTCGAATGAAGTTGCAGCCTTCATCCTTGAGCACAATGAAATGTTTGACGACCTGTTGGCCGGGATCGATGATCAAGACCCGGTCGTGCGCGCCCGGACGGCCGACGTACTGGAGAAAATCGGGCGACAGCGGCCCGACCTGATCCACCCGGCTCTTCCTGCGCTCACAGCAGCCGCGCGCCGGAAGGAAGCGGCGGTAAAGATGCATCTGGCAATGCTCTTCGGCCATCTCACGATCGATGAAGAACTGCGGGCTGACCTGTATGCGCTCCTGCGACATATGCTGGAGGAACCCGGCGTCTTCACCCGCAGCTGGGCGATCGCCTCGCTCTGCATTCTTGCCCGGCAGGAACCGGCCTACCAGCCCGAGATCTTGAACCGAATCGGCCGCCTCGCCACGGATCCGAGCATCGCCATCCGCACCAGAGCCAGAAAAGCCATCTCCCTCCTGATCGACTCCTCGGCTCCCTTCCCCCCGGGTTGGGTGAAGAGCCACCACCTCAGTCAACTCTGAACCAGAACAAAGAACAACTCCCCGGACATGCCGCCGCTGCCTGAAATCGGTTCAAATTCGAGTGACCTTGCCAGCAGGCTTCCGACCATCGCCGACCACCGGAAAAACCAGGGCATGCAAAGGCCCGGAGCATCCCAACACGGGATCTCAAACCAACATCTTGGCTTGCAGGGTAGACTCTGGAATAACCATTCCACGTCAACAAGAATGCCGAGAAGCATGTATGATTGATGCGGATCCCAGCCTACATTGCGAGGTGCAGCCCGCCTAAAGATACCCATCCGGGAGAAGCAACATGAAGCCCTGCCGGCTATACAGATCGATCCTGGCTCTCACATTCGTCCTGCTCGCGGATTGCGCATCCCCGAGCTCGCAGCCGGATCCTGACCTGCTTTCGACCGCCGTTGCTGCAACTCTCCAGGCGATTTCTTCACCCACACCACTCGAGCCCAGGGCGACACCGGCACCACCGACCCCCGAGATCACGCTCTGGCTGGCCGATGGAGGCGGCGGGGACCGCATCTGGGTTCTGGGTGATGGCCAACCCCACCAGCGTTTGCTCCCTGTGAATGTCGGCGAATATTACGGCTATGCCCGATCGACGAACCGCATCCTGATGGCCACCCGGTGGGGCGTCTACGGGGCTGGACCCGGAAATGTATCCGTGAGCGACCTCTCGATCCTGGAATTTGGCACCGGCCAGATCACGACCCTGCTCACCGACAATGTGGTCGAGGCGGCCTGGGCACCCAATGGCCGGGAGCTGGCGTATATCCTGGCCACCCCGACAACCTATGAACTTCACTGGCGCTCTGATGATGGGACCGACCACATCCTAGCCAGCGACGTGACTTTCACCTGGGGCATCTCACCCACAGGAGATAAAATCGCCTTCACACGCGAGAGCGGGTACGAGATCGACATCGACCCTGGTTTCTACGTGGTTGATGTCAGGACAGCTCAGGAGACCAAGCTTTCGGACGTGGACAAGTCCGGGACTGGCAGCATCGCCGACCGGCCATTCTGGAATTATGCCGGCGATGAGGTGATCCTTTCGCACTACAGCGGCCCGGGTGAGGCGCGCCTGGTGTGGGCTAAGGTCGATGGCAGCGAAACCCACGATCTCGGCCTGCAGTCCGGGAGCGGAGATCGCTGGGCGAACGTATCCATCCCCTATCTGCTTTGGGATCCGGATGGCGAACACTTGTACGCCGTCCAGGCGGCGTCGATCGGCGAAGGGGATATGGGTGGTCCCTCACCGCTCGTACGTTACCGCCTCGACCACACCAACTGGACATTGAGCGAAGGGGAAAAGATAAGCGAACTTTTGACTGTTATCGGCTGGGCCGTTCCCGGCTACTCGCTCTGGATCTGGGACGCCCAGGGTGATATCCAGGAGTTTGTGCTCCCATGACGCTCGATCTGCATTTTGCATGCTGTGCATTTCCACCGCACATTGCCAGAGCATGGAGAAGAAGTGGCCGGGATCATGCCCGAAAAGGAAGATGACATGCTTGATACGCAGTATAAGGCAGTGTTCAGGAAATGGATTTTTCAATCCACACTGGGTCTTATCGCCTACGCCGCCATCCAACGTTGCGGCGGGCGGCTTTACCCCTGGGGCTGGCTGCAGTTGCTGCGCGAACTGCGCCGGACAAGCTGGGTGAACGTCAACGGGGCGGGCATGATCGAAGGCTACCGCGGCCTGGGGGGGACAGCGATCCTCTTCAGCGAAATGTATAAAAGCGTGCGGGAAGGTGGGTTCGAACACGCCGACCTTGTTCAAATCGGCGTCGAGAATTCCAACATGCAGCTCGAGCTGCGCGGCCTCGGGATCGAGTTCCACAAGACTCACCGTATTTATCAGCGGGATTTGTAGCGTGTTGCCTCATAGAACATAACGGGCAGCCTTCGCTGCCAGCAAGGAAGTGAATCTCTTGCCACCGATCCAACACAGCGACGAAAAACGAGCACAGCTTGGAATCATCGAGCTCGCCTATGATACGTTCGGGAGCCCGGACCTCCCCCCACTCGTGCTGATTAGCGGTCTCGGCAACCAGCTCATCAGCTGGCGCGAGGAATTCTGCCACCAGTTAGCCCTGGAGGGATTCTTCGTCATCCGCTTTGATAACCGCGACGCCGGATTATCCACCCGCTTCGACCAGGCACCGACCCCCGGCGTGTTCTCGATCGGCTCAGCCGCCGTCTGGGGTACCCCCCTGCACACAGCCTACGATCTTTCCGATATGGCCGCCGATGTACTTGGATTGCTTGGTCATCTCGGGTTGGAGTCAACCCATATCCTGGGCGCTTCCTTGGGCGGCATGATCGCCCAGGCACTGGCAATCGAACACCCGGCACGCGTGCGCTCGTTGACACTGATGCTCACTACCCCACTGGGAAGTCGCCATCCCCTCCCCCACCCACGCTCGCTGGTCCTCTTCAGCCCTCCCGCGGTCGGGCTAGAAGCACAGGTTGAGCGCTACCTGCGGGTCAAGCGCGCGCTGCGCGGCACGCGCTATGCGTTGGATGAGGCTGATCTCCGGGCACAGGCCAAACGGCTAGCTGAGCGTTCTCCCCGTCCAGCCAGCACCCGGCGGCAGCTGGCAGCCATTGCTGCTTATGGCAACAAGACCCGGGCCTTGCGGGAGCTGGATATCCCAACGCTGGTGATCCACGGTACTCAGGACCCACTTATTCCACCTGGCCATGCCCGCCGGCTTTCTGATTTGATCCCAGGAGCGAAATTGGTCCTGGTGGAGGGGCTGGGGCATGAATTCCCGCCTGGTGTCTGGCCGGAAATCTTGCCGGCGGTCACGTCTCATCTCAAGCATGCTGAGGATAGATTTGCTCTGGTACGACCCGGGACTGGCGGTACGTAGGTTGTGCTAGAGCTTCTAACCCGTATTGCAGGACCTTGCTGACTGATTTACCCAGCCCGGCGTGACTTCTCAATACTGGATCAAGATTGGCGCAGAAACTTCATTCCGAATGGTCGATTACCGCACACCCTGTGATCTAATTTTAGGAAAAACACTAACCCGCGGATTGCGCTGAACGCGGCCGGGAGGACACCCGGCCGGATTCAAGGATTCACCAGCGTTAAGTTCGATTTCCTGACCCAATAGATTCCTTGCGTTTGAAATTCCTCGATGAATATCCTCCATTATGCGAGCCTTCGGCGTATGATGTCTGGTTATGCAAACCTCAACCCTTGACCCGACACCACATGCTAACAATGCGGCCAGTGGGACGAACCCGATGTCACCGCAGGAGCAAGATCGCCGACGTGCACTTGGCATCCCTCCGGATGCTGAGCGTGTGCTGATCTTCGCCGAATCAAGCCATTGGGACCCCGACTGGCTCTACACCTCCGAACAGTATTACACACACTTTGTGCAGGGAAACCTCGATCAAGCGCTGGATGAATTGCGGCGCGAAGCGCGGCGTGTGTACTCCATCGAATGTATGTTTTTCCTACGCATGTACTGGGAACGACGGCCGGAGCGACGGGAGGTGGTGCGGCAGCTGGTGAACGAGGGCCGTCTTCGGCTGACCAGTTCTGGCGTCACAACTGCGGATACGCTCATTCCATCCCCGGAAGCGATCCTGCGAGATTTCCTGCTGGGGCAGGAGTGGCTGCGGAAACAGGGCATGAACCAGGAACCTGATCTAGCCTATTTCTCGGACAGCTTCGGCAGCTCACCAGCGCTGCCCTCCCTGTTGCGAGCGGCTGGCTTCTCTCAAACCGCGATTACGCGCATCGACGGGATGTACTTCATCGGTCTGGAATGGAACAACCCCCGCCGTTACCCCCGCCCGGGATCCAGCGCTGAGCTGCTCTTGAAAAAAGAGCGCACACTGGATTTCATCTGGCGCGACCGGGCTGGGGCTGAGGTGCTGGCCCACTGGAATGCCTTCACCTACGGACAGGGTGACTTGCTTGCTCACCGTGGGCTGAGCCGCATTTACCTGTTCCCGTTCGCAGTACCCACCCGCTCCGATCGGCATATTGCCCACCGCATAAACAGCTTTGCAAAGAAGCTTTCGCCCTATAGCCGGACGCCTTACCTATTCTGCCCGATCGGTTTTGACTTCGTCCCCCCGATCCCGGGCCTGGTCGAGCTGCTCGACCGTTATAACCGCAACAAGTATCCGCATACGGGTATCTGGGCCGTAAACGCGGGGCTGGATGACTACCTCAATCTGGTTGCCTGTCATTGCCACGCTCTACCCACGCTCGAACTCGACCCCAATCCCTACTGGACCGGCTTCTACACCGCCCGTCCGGCGCTCAAAGCTCGTGCCCACGAGCTCGTCGAAAAGCTTACATTAGCCGAATCGCTGGCGCTGCGGCCGGAAAATGAGAAGGCTGCGCTGGTCCTGAGGGATGTGCTGCAGGAGGCCTGGTGGACTGTTGCTGTCTCAAATCACCATGATTTCATCACCGGTACCTCGCCCGACCGCGTGGTCTACCAGGAACAAATTCCATGGCTTATTCAAGCGGAGGAGGGTGTATCACGTGCGATCACACAGCTGGCATCTGACTTCGTACCCGCTCCGATTGTTAACCGCAAGCGAGCGCAGCCCACATGGTCGCGACAAGGGAGCAGGATCGAGATACGTACAGCACACTGGGTGCTCGAGCTCAACGAAGCCGCCGGTGGAGCAATCGTCCGGGCCGAGGATGCACAGACCGGCGAAGCTCTGCTGTCCGGGCCGGGAAACCATCTCATTCGCTATCGAGTGTCCGGCGGCCTGTGGCGCATGGGTTATGAATTTCCAGGCGGCAGGTGGAAGGAAGCCGGTCGCAGCAGCGAGAGCCATGCGGTGTTGGCCGTCCACGAGCAGGAGCACCGCCTAAAGATTAGTTGGGTCAACGGTTTTGACGGCGAGATCTTCGAACGCGATATGTGGCTTTATGATGACGATCCACGCCTTTACTTTCGCATCATAGGCCGCGCCGGCCGGCGCCGGACGATGACGGTGCGTTTCGAATGGGGGCAGGATGCCGATGGGTTGCTGATGGACCAACCGGGAGGGATCATCATGCGGCCTCGCGAGAAAGTGTATACGCCCACCTTCTGGCCCTTCCAGCATTTCGTCCACGTACGTGATAGAACCAGCGGTCGAGGGTTGGCGCTCTATCAGCGCTGGCCGGGTGCTGTTTCTTTAACATCAAGCGGATGGCTCAGCGTCATCGCGCTGCGTAATGCTGCCATCGAGCGCGCCTATGGCCTGATTCCCCTTTCGGGCAACCCGGCCCGGGGTTATGAGAAGGAAGCCTATACTTTCGACTATGCGCTCGAATTCACCCGTCAGGGTGACTGGCAGGAAAACAGCCTGGCGGATAAAGCCTACCGGAGATTCCACACCCCCGATCCGGACAGCCGCTTCGAAGCCCTGCAGCAGCAGATGCGCTCGGCAGTCTTTCTTGATCGGCCAGATGTCTTCCTGCTGGCCGACAAGGCGGCCGACCGAGGGTCCGGTCGTATCGTGCGCATCTACACCTTCTCCGCGGTTGGCGAAACGATCCATTTGAGCCTCGATGGGCAGAAAATACGCCAGGCGTTCCTTTGCGATGCGCGCGAACGGGACCTCGCCACACTCGACCTCGACAACGGCCAGCTACACTTCACCATGCCCGGATCGCTGGCCAGCTTGAGACTGCTCACCTAGGCTGGCAACCGGTGCAATGCCTTTAAGTTTCTCTAAAGGAGACGTTAATGGTAACCCGCCGTGGATCGGTTACGATTATGAAGTTTAATACCAGGCAGCAAAGACACCAGCAGAAAACCAACGCCCGCAGTGAGACCGTGAGCTATGTATAAAAGAATTGCGCCGTACCTGATCGCCATCGTTCTTCTAGCGGGGCTGATCTTCATCGCCCTTGACCTTGGCCAGATCCGAACAGTCCTGGCTACTGCCAGCGCCAGGCCCATCCCCTTCGCTCTGGCTGCCACCCTGGTTTCCTACCTCTGCATCAGCTTCAGCTTCGCCCAGGTCGGCAAGTTGCTGGGAGTCAATATGAAAACACGCGACCTGACGCAGGTTGGGTTCGTGTCGACCGTGCTCAATCATGTTGTCTCCAGCGGTGGAGCGGCAGGATACTCCGTTCGCTACTCGCTCATGAACCGCCACGGGGTGAGCATGCGTGAGGTGCTGGCTGTCTCGTTTCTGCACTTCTATCTCACCGCGCCAGCAATGATCGGCATGCTGCCGGTCGGGCTGCTCTACCTGAGCCGGCATGCCGCACTCAAATCCGGCACGGCCGCCCTGCTGGCGGCATTGGCCGGGGTGGTATTCCTGGCCGCAGTGCTGGCAACCATGATGCTTTTCTCAACCCGGCTGCGCCAGGGCTTGATAACAACCCTGATCAGGTTCATCCGCAGGCTAGCCAAACGAGATGTTGCCCCATCCCTCCTGCGCTTCGACGAAACGCTAACCCAGGGAGTGCAGGCCATGCGTCGTCAGCCGGCAATGATGATCGTGATCCAGTTCTTGGTGCTGACCGATTGGATTGCCAGCGTAGTGGCGCTCTGGTTCTGCTTCCAATCTCTCGGCGTAACGTTGCTGCCCGGGCAGGTGATCACGGGTTTCGTGATTGGCATTGTGGCTGGCGTCGCCTCGATGATCCCGGGCGGACTGGGCGTGCAGGAAGGTTCGATGGCGGGCATCTTCGCTCTACTTGGGGTTGGGATCGATCGCGCTGTGCTGGCTTCGATCCTCTTCCGAGTGCTCTACTTTTTCGTGCCCTACCTTGTAAGCTTGCTGTTCTACTGGGGGCTGCTGCGCCAAGCTGTTGCTCCCGAGTACGGGAGTTCATGGGAAGTGGAAAATGCACATCCTGATGCTTAGCCATGGGTATCCGCCCACCATCAGCGGTGTAACGCTCGTGGTCCAAAAGATCGCGCGTGCGATGGCCGGTCGGGGACACCAGGTAACGGTCGTTACTGCCAGTGACCATGGCGCACCCTACCACGACGATGATCAGGGCGTTCATCTGTGGCGCGTTCGCTCTGCACCAAATCCTTTCTGGTCGGAAGGCCGGCTGCCGCTGCTGACCCACGAACGGTTGATCGAAATTGTCAACGAGGTCAAACCGGATGTAATCAACACCCACGATAGCGCGCTCTTAAGCTGGCAGCTCTATCGTTATAAACGGAACAAAATCCATGTCCCTGAGATTTTAACCTGCCACTTTCTGCCGCGCTTCGTCACCTACTACCTGCACGCTGGCGAATCGATAGAAGATATGGTCGAGGACATCACTTGGGACGCTACGCTGCACCTGATGCACAGCTTCGATCATGTCATCTTTCCCAGCGGCACCCAGCGCACGGTATTCATAGAAGAAGGCCTGGATGTTCCCTCGAGCGTGATCTCGAATGGGCTTGATACTGGACGCTACACTCCCGATGGCGAGGATATCGACCTGGAGGGGAAGTACGACCTGCCACACGGGCCGCGCATCCTCTCCGTCGGACGCTTGGCTCTGGATAAGAAGATCGATGTCCTTATCCGCGCTATGGCAGCATTCGATCAGGCGCACCTTCTGATCGTGGGTCGCGGCGACGATCGCCATGAGCTGGAAAAGATCGCGGACGAACTGGGCGTGACTGAGCGGGTGCATTTCCTGGGATTTGTTCCGGAAGATGACATGCCAGGGATCTACCGGGCCTGCGATGTCTTTGCCATCGCCTCGGATGTCGAAGTCCAAAGCATCCCCACTCTTCAAGCAGCGGCGACGGGCCTACCGATCGTTGCTGCCAATGCCGCGGCACTGCCCGAATTGGTGCAGGATGGCCACAACGGCTATCTCGTGCCCGTCGGCGATGCGGCTGCATTTGCAGCCGGACTGGGGCGGATCATCGAAAGTCCGGCGCTGGCCGATGCGTTCAGAGCGGCCAGCCTTCAGATCGGCCGCCAGCATGCAGAAGAACTCACCTTTCAGGCGTATGAAGCATGCTTTGAGCTGATCACCAATGAAACTAGCGACAGGTTAAAAAATCCCCTTGCATCAAGAAAGTTCAGTTAATTGCGATATATCCTCTGGATAAATTAGGCGCTGTATTTCCCGATCCCCGCGTACGCCCTGACTATAATGTGGTCTCACTGCATGCATTCAGCCCTATGCGGATCGAATCGCTCAACCAGTCTTGTTGCGCTATCATGTTAGAAAACAGATCGACCTGGTTCAAACAAAGGAGGCATGATGACAGAGAGTGTGTATAAAGTGATCGAGCTGGTCGGAACTAGCGAAAAGTCGTGGGAGGATGCTGCCAGGGCGGCGGTCGATCTAGCCGGTAAGCAGCTGCGCGACCTGCGCATCGCCGAAGTGGTTGACCTCGACATGACGCTCGAGGATGGCAAGGTCCTCGCCTACCGGGCTAAGGTCAAGGTCTCCTTCAAGTACCACGGCGGCGACTGAAGCTACAAGCTCACCAACCTAGCCCGACGTAGCCCGCCCGGTTAGCCGGGCGGGCTCGTTTTGGTTACCTTGTCTTCGACGCACCTGAGATAGTTAATAATATACTGGTTATTTATAGACATGATCAGCCGCTAAAGTGATCCGAGAGTGTTAATGCCAATCGATATGTTCCCTGCAAGGTTATCCGAAGCATCCCTCTCCACCGGCATCACCTATCTTAGCCGGATCGATACAGATCTGGCCGGCAGCGTGGCCAGGCTCGGCCCACCGCCTCTCTGGGCGCGTGAACCAGGTTTTGGGACGTTGGTCCACATCATACTCGAGCAGCAGGTCTCGCTCGCATCGGCGCGTGCCGCTTTTGAAAAGCTGACCACCGCGGCAGGTGTCCTCACCCCGGCCCGTTTCCTCGGTTATTCAGATCACGAGTTGCGGGAAATCGGGTTCAGCCGACAGAAAACGGGCTACTGTCGCGGCCTGGCCCAATCGATCATGGATGACAAGTTCGACCTTGATGCCTTGTCGGAGCTGAGCGACTCACAGGCTCGCTCCAAGCTAATCGAAATCAAGGGCATCGGTCCGTGGACGGCGGATATTTACCTGCTGATGGCTTTGCGCCGACCCGACATCTGGCCGGCGGGTGACCTGGCGCTCGCTGCGGCGGTCCAGCAGGTCAAGCAGCTGCCTGCCCTTCCAGACCAGGAGGAGCTGCACGAGATTGCTGCAGGTTGGCAACCCTGGCGTGCGGTCGCCGCCCGCATCCTGTGGCATCATTACCTGAGTTGAACAATGTTTTGTAATGCTGACAAGATCAACCGCACATCCCAGTCTTAAAGCACACTTTGCCGGAACTTCGATCAAGTGCTGATAAGCAATCAAGATGAGCACAGGAGGTCTTCCCATGACGACGAACTTCCAACCCCCGGCCAACTGCAGCAAGTACGGCGGCTCCACGGAAGAGGGCCTGGCGGTCGACAACAGCAAAACCGTCCCGGCCGGCTACCCGGCCTACGGGGTACGTGTCAAGCTGGGCGGCAGTGCCTCCTGGTGGAGGATCGTGCCCAAGGATTCCGGATCGAAACCCGTGAACAGTATCCTGGGCGAATCGCTTGAAGCGGACATGGTGCTGGCCGGCGAGCCGATCCAGATCTTCAGCTACCACTGCGTGGATTGCGGCTTCCTGGAGGCCTACGCGCCTGAGGTCTGAGCAGCTTTGCTCTCAAGTACAGGAGCTTATCGAGTATGAATGCCTGGAGTCTGGCGTGTGACTTCTCAAACTGATCTGGTCGATCTCGTATTTGAACGCCTCTTCGGAGCGCACCCGGATGCGGCCGAGTTGCGGAACCTGCTCGATACAGTTGGCGATCCACCCAGCCCGCGCTTGCAGTTGGCGGTCCTCAAGATGAGCGAGGGTGATCCGCAGAAACTCAAACAGAATATCGAGCTCGCCCGTATCGACTACCGCGATGTGCTGGCCTACGCCGAGTACCCGCAAGAGAAGCGTACCTGACCTTCGAAGATGAATATGGCCGCGAGCGATCTCAACCAGATCCGCCGCCGTGACCGCCAGCAGTACGGAGCCTGGCTGGCAACATTTACCTGATCAGGTTCTGACAGAACCTGGCCCGAACCCCGCTTGCTATCAAGGACACTACATCCTCGGCTCTTCCCCCGACTCGATCCAGCACAATCACAAATATCCCTTAGAATTGGCTCTTGACACTGACGTAACGTTATAGTTTAGGATACGTCCCTGGAAGCTTCCATGGGTGAGTACACGGTTAGCCAGCTGGCGGAGCTGGCCGGGGTGAGCGTGCGCACGCTGCATCATTTCGACCAGATCGGGCTGCTCAAGCCCACCCGGCGCACCCCGGCTGGGATACCGGGTGTACGGACGGGCCGAGCTCCTGCGGCTGCAGCAGATCCTGCTCTTCCGCGAGTTCGAGATGCCGCTGGCCGAGATCCAAGCCCAGATCAAAGCACCGGACTTCGACCCGCTGGCCGCCCTCCAGCAACACCGCCAAGCGCTCGTACGACGCCAAGGCCAGTTGGGGCACTTGATCGAGACGGTCGACCGGCGATTGAGGAACTACGAGAGGACGAGATGAGTTTATCGGACGAAGAACTGTACACTGGTCTCACACCGGATCAGGCTGAAAGCTATCCGCGCCAGGCACGTGAACGCTGGGGTGAAGAACGTGTGACCGAAGTCGAGGATAAGGTGCGCAAGCTTTCGAAGGAACAGTGGGCCCGGATCGGTCAGCAGGGCGAGGATGCCACGCAGGCTATGGCCGCGCTGATCGGCCGACCAGCGGATGATAACGAGGTCCAGGCGGCGATATCTCAGCACCATGTGTGGATCGAGAACTTCTATCCGGCGCCGGCCGAGGTCTATCGCGGGTTGGGGACGATGTACGTCGAACACCCCGAATTCCGCAAGTTCTACGAAGACCATGCTGAGGGTCTGGCCGGATTCATGCGGGCGGCGATCGAGGTTTACTGCGAGCGCAACCTTTCGTGAACCACCAGGACGAGAGGCGATAGGGGTGAGCCGACTGTCATCGCGAACCCGCCCCCTCTGTCATTCTAAGTCCAACGTGTGAGGAATCCCCATAATGGCTCAAGGGAACGGATCGAGCATCCCCGTGCTCACGTACCGAGCCGCCTCGCGCATCATCTCGGGGATCCCTCGTCGCCTTGCTCCTCGGGATGATATCGAAATGCATTCCCCTCGCTAATATCCATCCAAATCACTCTTTTCGGTTACACTTGGCGCTCAACGAGAAGCCACCTGTATGAAATCGGTAGCTTCATGTTTCGAGGATGAAACCCTGACCGGCGAACAAGGCTTTTCACATATGCTCATCCGCAAGAACCCGTTCACATACGCTCTAGGCCGGCTGTGGATGCGCATATTCGGCTGGACCGTGGCGGGCGAGCTGCCGCCGGGCGGGAAAGCAGTGCTCATCGCCGCGCCGCATACCAGCAATTGGGATTTCACATTCATGCTGGCAGCCGCGTTCGTCCTGCGTGTGAAACTCTCCTGGATGGGCAAGGACAGCCTCTTCAAGCGTCCTTTTGGTAGGCTTCTCCGCCGGCTGGGCGGCATCCCCATCAATCGCTCCGCCGCGCACGGCGTCGTCGAACAAATCGCCGATCGCTTCAAGCAGGCGCAGGCGATGATTATCGCCGTTGCACCGTCTGGCACCCGTGCCCACCGCGACTACTGGAAATCCGGCTTCTACTGGATCGCCGCCCAGACCCAGGTCCCGATCATTTGTGGTTACCTTGATTATGCGCGAAAGCAAGCCGGGCTCGGACTCTCGCTTATCCCCTCGCATGATCTACGCGCCGACATGGATCGCATCCGCGCTTTCTATCAAGACATCCGCGGCCGCTACCCCGAGTTGGAGACGACCATCCGCTTGCTCGATGAATCGGCCTGAGCACGAATTCGATCCAACCCACCAACCCTCGACCTCCTTGCACAATCCATCCACATCACGGCGTTATAGGCGATATACTTTCCTCATCACTCAAAGGTAGGGTATCTATGAAGATCGGTCTGCAAATTCCGCGCTTTAACTGGCCCGGGGCACCCGCAAACACGGCTTCCACCTTGACCGGGATTGCCCGCGCAGCTGAGGCAGGCGGGTTCTCCAGCCTGTGGGTCATGGATCACTACTATCAGATTGCGCCCGGTCTGGGTGCAGCCGATGATCCCATGCTCGAGGGCTACAGCGTCCTGAACTACCTGGCGGGTATGACCGAGAAGTTGACACTCGGCACTCTCGTGAGCGGGGTGATTTACCGCCAGCCAGCCTACCTGGTAAAAACGGCCACCGCCCTCGATGTGCTCTCCAACGGCCGGGCTGTATTCGGTGTCGGGGCAGGCTGGTACGAACAGGAAGCACATGGGATGGGGTTTAACTTCCCATCGACTCGTGAGCGCTTCGAACGCCTGGAGGAGACCTTGCAGATCGCCCTCCAGATGTGGGCCGACGACCGCACACCTTTCACCGGTCGTCACTACCAACTGGCGGCGCCGATCAACAGTCCGCAGCCGCTCTCACAACCACATCCACCGATCATGATCGGTGGCATGGGGGAACATAAGACGCTGCGGCTCGTGGCCCAATATGGCGATGCGTGCAACCTGTTCATGCGGGCTGGCAGCGACACGCTGCGCAACAAGCTGGATGTGCTCCGCAACCACTGCCTTGACCTGGGCCGGCCGTACGAAGCGATCGAACGCACAACCCTGGGAACCGTCCACCTGGCGCCGAGCGAGATGAGCGCTGACGAGATCCTTGCCTCCCTTCAGGAGTTGAGCGAGATCGGTATCCAGCACGCCATCTTCAACATGCCCAACCTGCATGAGATCAAACCGCTCGAGATCTTTGGCGAGCAAATCATCCCACAAGCAGCAGAATTGTAACGGTCAAAGAATTATCTCGAGAAGCACTGGTATGAGCCTATCATTTGAAATCTCGGCCACGCTGCCCGCGAGTCCCAAGCGGGTGTATGACGCCTGGCTGGATTCGCAGTCGCACAGCGCCATGACCGGCGCGGGCGCAATCGTCAGCCATGAGCCAGGTGGAAGTTTCCAGGCCTGGGACGGGTATATCGAAGGCAGGAATCTTGAATTGGAGCCGGGTCGACGGATTGTGCAGGCGTGGCGCACGGTTGAATTTGCAGCCGATGAGCCGGACTCGAACCTTGAGCTCGCATTCGAGGCTGCGGAGGGTGGAACGCTGTTAACGCTTCGGCACAGCAACCTGCCTGCCCACGGCATGCAGTATAAGGATGGCTGGCGCGAGAACTACTTTGAACCCATGCAAACCTATTTCGGTGCCTGACGGCTATAGCCTTTCTAGCAGGATGGAACATTGGCTTCCTGATAGAGACATTTGCCTGCCAGAACACCCAGTAGTCTTGATTTCATAGGATATGAATCCCATGCAGAAAAAACTTGCACTCCTGATCCCCACTCTAACCATGCTCCTTGCGGCTTGCTCCTCTCCTACCCCCGTACTCCTGATCCCCAGCCCGGCTCCAACATTGACCAGCCCCCCCTCACTGGCCACTCCCTATGCGAACATGCCGGCAGCCGGGATCTGCGGCTCCTTTGAAGGCTACAGGGTCACGATCAGTATCGAACCGGGGATCGCCAACCCGCGCTGCGTTCAGGTCACTGCCAGCCAGATATTTACCGTTGTGAACGTAACCGAAGGTCCGATCGATGTGTCACTAGGGACGTTTCAGGCTACGCTCGCACCCGGGCAATCCATCGACATCGATAAACCCTTCGGCGACTACCTGGCCAAGGGTGTCCATCTTCTGGGTGTTTCGCCGTGCTGCGGCGCCGAGCTTGTACTGGGGATCGATCTCAATTCATGATCGCAGGGTGAATCGTTAGGCACGAATTTCTCGATAGATTGTTGCCATAAAAGATGAACAATGGATACCAGGCCAATATCAAAACCTTACTCACGCCTGGCTGGGCCTCTCGAAGGAACCAATCGCCTCCATCACACGGCGTTTCATACGATGGATGGCACTGATCCAGAATGGCCGCTCTAGTACGCGAAATTCCTGCCAGAACCCCTGTCGGCCTTGGGTATCCTCAACCACCCTCACCAGAAATCCTGGCTGCTGTGATTGAGGAGCTCGATGCGAACTATCCTTTACAAGAAAGGGAAGACGCGTGGTCCACGTTCTACGCGCATGGGTTGATCGACTTCTTCGGGCAATGATGCTCGCCCGCTGGACATCGCCCAACCAGTTTGACACCGTCGCCTGAATTCGGCTAAACTTCGCCCCATTCACCACCAGTGGGGGATTATCTAGCATGCTCTGTTCGCATCCCAGATCATTCTGCTTCCAACCGACCGTCGACCGATGGTACGCGTAGACGAGGGACATACACCCCGGTTCAAGGGCATGCAGGCTTTTTACGTCCTTTGGGGCGGTCAATTCATTTCGATCTTCGCCTCCCAGATGACATCTTTTGTCATCACGCTGTGGGCGTGGGAGCTTACAGGGTCCGCTACAGCATTGGTCCTGGTGGGTATTGCCTCCCTCGTGCCACGCACGATTCTCAGTCCATTCGCAGGAACGCTCGTCGATCGATGGAATCGGAAATTGATGATGGTCGTCTCAGACGGTGGCGCAGCCCTGGCTACCGCATTCCTGTTCATAATGTTCGTCACGGGAAAGGCTGAAATCTGGCATCTTTACCTGGCCGGCGCGTTCGCCGGATCGTTCAGCGCTTTCCAGTACCCCGCCACATCTGCTGCGATCACGACGCTCGCCCCCCAGGACCAACTCGCCCGCGCCAACAGCATGAATTCACTCATCTCATCAGCTTCCGGCATAGGTGCACCTTTGCTCGCTGGTGGGTTGGTGGCTCTGCTCAACATGACCGGAATCCTGCTCATCGATCTGATCACTTTTCTCATTGCACTGGGTACGCTTCTACTAATCCATATCCCTCAGCCCGAGGCGACACGGGAAGGCGAAGTGGGCCGTGGTTCAGTCTGGCAGGAGACCGCTCAGGGTTACCGCTACATCAGGACCCGCGCCAGCCTGGTGGGGATCTTTCTGCTATTCATGGTTCACAACATCGCGGCCGGCTTCATCCTCCCCTTGATCAACCCCATGGTGCTCGCCCGCTCAGGCAATGATGCCGCCAGCCTTGGTTTGGTTCGCTCGGCGGGTTCCTTTGGTTTCCTTGCCGGCGGGCTGCTGTTAACAATCTGGAAGGGTCCCAGGAAGCGTATCATAGGCGTGAATACAGGATTCGTCGTCACTGGCATATCTGGCGCGATCTTGCTCGGTGTTGGTCAGGGCCGGGTGACCTGGATGACCGGCTTCTTCGTCTTCGGGATGGCGATCACGATCATCAATTCACTCTACATCGCCATTTTGCAGACCAAGGTTGAACCCGATATACAGGGTCGCATTTTTGGTCTCGAGTTCCTGGTTTCAGCAGCTTTCTACCCAATCGGGCAGCTTGCCGCAGGGATTAGCGCAGATCGCTGGGTCGAGCCTGCCATGCAAGCAGGCGGCAGCCTGGCGCCAACCTTCGGTTGGTTGGTTGGGACCGGTCCTGGCTCAGGCCTGGGGTTGTTGATGCTGGCAGGTGGGTTGGCCGCCATTGCCGTAGGAGCAGCGGGCTTTGTCATACGGCCCATCCGAGATATTGAAACCCTGCTGCCCGACTACGAACCGGGGGATTCTCCATTTTCAGAGTCCACCCACTGAAGCGGGTAGTATGCGCGGCGTACATACCTCCGCCCGGGTTGGCCGGGCTACCTAGCAATTGCCTCGCAAGAACACCAAACTCAATCCCGGATAACCCGGCATATGGATGGCAAAGCCCTCCATCCTCCGGAGCACCCCAATTTCCATTAGAATAGTGCTGGGAATGTATGCCCGGCCAGTACGAAAATCGAGGGTACCCACAAACTAAGCCATGCCCACCAATCTGACCCCCGAATACTATAAGACAGAAGAACGCTTCCGAGAAGCTACGACTAACGAGGAAAAGATCTCGTTGCTCGAGGATATGCTCAGTTTAATCCCCAAGCACAAAGGCACCGACCACCTGCGCGCCGACCTGCGCCGCAAGCTCTCCAAGCTAAAAATCGCCCCCGGTGGTAAGAGCAAGATCAGCCGGCATGCCTCTGTTTTCCATATCGATCCTGAAGGTGCAGGGCAGGTCGCGATCATCGGCCCGGCCAACACTGGCAAATCAGCACTGGTGGACGCGCTGACCAATGCTGAACCGGAGGTCGCAGAGTACCCCTTCACCACACGCAAACCCACACCGGGTATGATGCAGATCGATAATATCCAGGTCCAGCTCATCGATACACCTCCCCTCGATCGCGAGATGGTGGAACCCGAGTTGATCGACCTGATCCGTCGTGTTGATCTTGTGCTGCTCGTCGTCGATCTACAGGGATTCCCCGTTGAACAGGTCGAACAAACCGTCGCCTTTCTCGAGCAAAATCGCATCGTCCCCGCCAGCCGCCGGGACGAATTTCCGCAGGACCGGCGCTGGTCCTATCCCCCCCTCATCATCCTTGTCAACAAGGTTGACGATGAAAGCTTCGATGATGATTACCAGGCCTTCTGCGAACTGCTGGCAGGCGAATGGACTACGATCCCGATCTCGGTCCTCGGTGAGCGTGGCATCGACTCCATGAAGCAGGCCGTCTTCGACAAGTTGGAATTGATCCGGGTTTACTCAAAAGCGCCGGGCAAAGAACCCGACCGCAACTCACCCTTCGTGATGAACCGCGGCGGCACAGTGGAAGAATTCGCGGCCAAGATCCACCAGGATTTCTCTAAGAACCTCAAAATGGCCCGGGTCTGGGGGAGCGGTGAATTCGAAGGCCAGATGGTCAGCCGTGACTACGAACTGCATGATGGCGACGTGGTAGAACTGCGGATCTAGTTCTACCCCCATTGCTACAACCGGCAAAATGAACCCGGGTGTTCGAACGCGAGTAAAAAGTGTGCGCGGCAAAGGTGCTCATGAACTCCGACTTCGATTTCGAACAGGCCTGGCAGAAGAAGCTCTCCGCAGCGCTGGATGCCGCCGCTGGAGAAGAAATCCGCATCTCGATCACGAGCGGTGGCGATTTGCTCAGCGATACCTCCGACCGAATTGAAGTTATTCACTGGACCCAGGGACTTGTGCAGCGCAGCGAAGCCCTGCTCGATCCGGAGCAGCAGGCAGAAGTCTTCAGCGCGTGTGCCTGCCGCTATCCTGCCGATCAGCTCCAGACACTGCGCGAAGCCTATGCGGCAGATGGCGACCTGGATTTTGTGCTTGAGGAACTACAGAAGCGATTCGTCCGGTTCCTGAGCGAAGACCTGGAGTTACCGCCGGAAAAGGTCGAAGATGTCGTCAACCGCGGCTGGGGTCTGGCCGGTCAGCGGCAGGGCATGACGATTTACGCGACGAAGATCCCCAAGAGCGGCTACCTGCAAGCCTACCTGGAGGAACCGGATCCCGAACGTCGACGAGCGATGTACTGCCACTGCACTCGTGTGCGGGATGCGGTCGCCGCTGGTGCTGCGATCCCGGCCACCTATTGCTACTGCGGCGCCGGCTACTACAAGGCGATATGGGAGATGATCATCGATCAGCCCGTCCGGGTTGAGGTCGTGAGCAGCGTCCTGGCCGGTGACGATACCTGCACGGTGGCCATCTATCTCCCCCAGAAATCCTGACCTCGTTACAGCCTGAAAAGATTTAATAAACAACGAGCCTGAGGAGGGCGATCAAGTGTCCTCATCCCCCTTGAATGACTTGGGCGATCTTTTCTAACGTTTATTAGACCAGGCACTTGCAGTTATGCACAAAGCAATACAAACCTGACTTTGTCATTAAAGTGCTGTTCATTGCCCATTCGAAATTCAGTGGCTGATACAATGCCAATAGCTCTAGGAGGTTGCCATGCAGAAGGAGTTAAACGAATTGGGAAGTTCCGAGTTGGCCACTTTGGGTGGCGGGTGCTTCTGGTGTCTTGATCCGGTCTTTTCTGACCTCATCGGGGTCAAGAGCGTTGTCGTCGGGTACGCTGGAGGAGATAAACCAGATCCCACTTACAAACAGGTCTGCGATGGCACGACCGGGCACGCTGAAGTTGTGCAGATTACATTTGATCCGGCACAGATTTCCTACCACAGCCTGCTCGAGATCTTCTTCAGCGTCCATGATCCGACAACGCTCAACCGCCAGGGGGCAGATGTTGGAACCCAGTACCGTTCAATCATCCTCACACACGATGAGGTCCAGTCAGCCGCAGCCCGCGCACTGATCGAGGAGATCGAACGCGAAAGGATCTTTTCCTCACATGTTGTCACGCAGATCGAACCACTGCAAACCTTCTATCCCGCCGAGGACTACCACCAGCGCTACTTCGAGAACAACCCAGGCGCCGGCTACTGCCGGGTCGTGATTGCCCCCAAGCTGAGCAAATTTCGCAAGACTTTCGCAGCAAATCTAAAGGCGTAAACGAGAGTCGGCTACACCAGCCAGACCGGCGGTCTGGACGAAGATCGTCTGTGAAACCCCGACCCCTGGAAAATAACCTACCTGCATCGATTGCTGGAAATACGATCTCCTGCGCGCAGCGATCCTGAACGAGCTTCCTCTCGAGGGAGAAGGGGTACCATTCCGGGAGCTGGCAGAACGGATTCGAAAGAAGATCCCAGCCGGCGAGCTTGAAAGGCTGAGGTCGCTAGGCTTGTATACGACAACTGTCAAGCTCGATCTGGAAATCAAGGGCGAGATCGAACGCGTGCCCGGCATGCGCTTGCAATACCTGCGCCGGACAAGCTGAGGCTATTACTCGGCCACATACTCTTTCCATTTCTGGGACTTGGTCTGTGTACTTGCTTATGAGACAATGTGAGCAGGATCTGCCTTCGGGAGCTCAAGATGGCCTTACCCGGGTCCCGCTCTGTCCAAGCTTCAATCCGGCGGTTCGCTCGCGGCGCAAGCCTATTATGCTTCGGGTTTCTGTTGCTGATCGTCGCTGGAGAACTTTTCTTCCCCCAAGCACAACTCCCCAGCAATGCACGTGATATCGTCGGCCTGATCCTCTTTCCTGGTATCTATGCGCTCGGGCTGTTGTTGGCCTGGCGGTATGAACTGCTCGGAGGGTCGATATCACTCCTTAGTATGTTGGCCTTCTATGGCTGGTTGGGGTGGCAGGATGGCAGCCTGCCGCGTGGTTGGATCCTGCCGCTCCTTGCCTTACCAGCCATCTTCTTCGTGCTTTATGGGATATGCAAGCGGACACCATCCGAGGATCCATTCATATGAGGCACACACTTCAGAATGAGAGGCACGAACCATGAGCCTGGTCCGTCTTTCGGAACTCCAACAGAAGGAAATCGTCCCGGGATACCGAGCACGCTTTGTCCACGGCTTGAACATGACGCTGGCCTACTGGGAGATCGATGCAGGCGCTGCACTTCCTGAGCACAGCCATCCTCACGAGCAAGCATCCAACGTGCTTTCTGGTGAATTCAAACTCACGGTGGCAGGAGAAAGTTACCTCCTCAAACCCGGGTTGGTTTTCATGATCCCACCCGATACACCTCACGCTGGAAGGGCGATAACAGCCTGCCGGATTATGGATGTGTTTCAACCCGTACGGGAGGATTATCGCTGAGGTCTGTTGGCCAGGAATTTGCGTTCGTGCCAGCTTGCATGGAGAATGCAAGTTCTTGAGAAGGAGGGGTTGCGATGGGCAAGGGAATCGTTCTGCTGCTCGTGATTATGTTCGGCGCCATGTGGGTGATCTTGCGGCCAGGTATCCTCATCGTCGAACCCACTTCTAGCATACCCCAGGGAACTACCCTGATCTACCTCAATAAGCCGGCAAACGTTCCCGTGATCCGATCCACCGGATCGATGTGTATAGCTTCATTCGGCTCGGCGAGTGCCAGCTGCCGTGAACAGGTGCTGCAGGATCAAGCCGGGCTCTTCCAGCGTTCGCTGGTCGAGCTCCCTTACCTGGCCTGGTTGGAGGAACTGTTTACCAGTAAACCTCCCACACCCTAGCGGATCCCGCCCCAGAGTTAGTCTACGCTCAAGCATCTCCTCACGGGCAGTGCACGCTATCCAGGGTTGGGCGGCATTATGAAACCAAGAGCATCGCAGACCATCCACCCAATCGACCAATACCCGTCACGATGCCGAGGACGGGTGTCTAACGTGCAATCGAGCGGATTGCCGCCAGCGATCGAATGCAAGGATGCACTTCGTTTCAGCGGAAACCATGGGGGCTGAAGTCCCTCTAAAAGCAGTTGCGAGGGCAAGGGCCGTCGATGCGCTGCGCGGTTTGATCATCGTCTTCATGGCGCTTGATCACGCCAATTATTTCATCGCCCATCAGCACAGCAGCGGAGAGTACTGGGGGGGCCCATTCCCAGTCTACAAAGACCCGCTCACCTTCCTGACACGCTTCGTGACCCACTTCAGCGCACCCGGGTTCTTCCTCTTGATGGGCATAGGTATGGCGCTGTTCAACTATAAACGCCGTACTCAAGGTTGGTCGCCATGGGCTATCTGGGGCCATTTCCTGATCCGCGGGCTCATCCTTGCCGGTCTCCAGTTGTTGATCGTGAACCGGGCCTGGGAATGGGGACCTGTGCCCTTTCCGAGCGTGTATATCGGCGTGCTCATCGCGCTTGGTGGGACGATGATCCTAGGTGGATTGCTGGTGGATCTACCAAATCTAGCGTTGGCGTTGATCAGCTTGACTCTGTTCGTCGGGAGTGAGGTTTTCCAACCGGCGCCGGAGATGTGGGGGTTGATAACCAACGATCTCCCGAACCTGCTCCTGGCCCGGCCGGGTGGGACCGGGGAACTCTGGTCGAATTACCCCATCCTACCCTGGCTCGAGCTGGTCGTTTTTGGTCTCCTGCTGGGTTCCTGGCTGTGGAAGGATTCAAAGCAGGCTTTCCACCGCATCAGGATCCTGGGCGGGATCTTCTTGGTGGCATTCCTGATCCTGCGTCTGCTGGATGGGTTTGGCAATATCCGCCCGCGGGCGGGCAACACATGGATCGACTTCTTCAACCTGGTGAAATACCCACCCAGCATGACTTTCACGCTCCTGACAACGGGTGTCAACCTGTTCCTGCTCTCTGGGCTGGATTGGCTCGAGCAACGCAAGGCGAGCTGGCTGGGGGTGTTGGAGGTCTTCGGCCGGGCGCCGCTCTTCGTATATGTCCTGCATCTATTCCTATATATGCTCCTGGGACGCATCTTCACGCCCAGCGGCTCGTCGCTGCTGGTTATGTATGCATTATGGCTCATTGGGCTGGTGATTCTGTATCCCCTCGCAGCCTGGTATGGTCAATGGAAGGTGCGCCAACCTGCCTCCTCGCCGGCACACTACTTCTAGCAACTGGCTCCACCACCCACTCGTCAATGTCATTCCGAGCCCGTCAGGGCGAAAAATACCCATGATGCTGCACCAGGATAGATTAGCCGAACCCCTCCACTCCACCCTATATGTGTGTCGTTGCGGCTATCCCTCGTCGCACGGTTCCTAGAGATGTCATTAAAGGGGGCGATCCTCCACCCGAGTTCTGACACCCACCTTAATGTCATTCCCAGGCCGTCAAGCCGAGGAATACCCATGATATTGGCCGGATGGGCTCTAAAACCCTCCTACACTTTGCCTCTTTTTGTAATGTCGTGGGTATCCATCGTCGCACAGCTCCTCGGGATGACATTAAAAGGTAAGGGCAATTCTACGAGAGGTTTTATGCCCATCTGTTAATGTCATTCCGAAGCCGCAAGGGCGAGGAATACCCATGATGCTTCGCCGGAGCAGACCAGCCGTGTCCCTCTACTTCGTCTCTACTTATGTCGTTTCGTGTTTCCCTCGTCGCAGGGCTCCCCCAGGATGACTATAGAAACGGGGCTGCGTAGAATGCAGCCCCGCATGACGTACCCGCTTCTTGCTTCAACGATCCATCTGCCGTATGCGCCAGATGCTCAACCCGAGAAAAACGACTGCCGGGACAAGCATGCGCAGCAGATCGATGACCAGCCGTCCCCAGTCGATGCTGGCGGTCATGCTCATGCGGACCATCTCGGAAAGTGAAACGGTGGGTAGCAAACCAAAAACCGTAGCCAACCACGCCGGAAGGTTGCTTGCGAACTGCCCGACAAAAACTGGCAGCAGCAGAACCACCAGCAGGATTCCAAGCCACAAGTTCATCGACGCCGGCTCATCCGAGAACGTCCCGATCACTAACCCCAGCACAACCGCAAAAGCTGATCCAGCCAGGACTGCGATCACGATCACAGACCAGTGCACGATCAACGCGGCAGCCATCAAGGAGAAGACAGCTGCCGCTGCCAGGCAATAGGTCAGGCCGGCCAGCGACTTGCCGACCGCGATGTGCGTCATTCTGGCCGGTGAGACCAGCAGTGTTGAAAACGTCCCGGTTTGTTTCTCCTCCTGGATCAAGCCCGGGGTCATGACGATGCCGATGATGAAGAGCGCGTTCACCAAGCCTGTTGCGACCATCACCATCTGTCCCGTCGACTCGAGGGTTGGGTAGACAGCGTTTCCAGCATAGCTGATGATTACGGTCACACCCCACGACTTGCTCAGCTGACGCTCCACGGATTCAAACGTATCACGGACGACTTCCGCATCGATCCAGTAGGGATAGTAGCCCGGGAGCTCAAGAGTTCCATCCACGTCACCGGACGAAGGCAGTTCATCTGGCAGCAGCACGCCCAGGGCTGGAGAGAAGGATTGGCCGAGCTCGATTTCCAACGCGGTCTTGTTCTCAAGCGCGAAGGTTGGGAGCTCCGATGCCCGGCGCAGCTCACGAACGAGTTCGCGCCCGGACGACCCGGCGAAAGCAATGCGTGGCTGGTCGGCCTGTCCGACCAGCATGCGCATTGCGAAGGCTCCCACCATCAGGGTTGCTACACCGATCATGATTCCGATCATCACCCGGTTCTTGAGCGAGTCGAGGATGTCCTTCCAGGCAATCGCCAGGATGATGCGCAGCCCGCTGCCGGAAGTCCTTTGTGTTTCTGCCATGATCGACCTCCCTCAGCGATCCCGGCGCCGGATCAGACTGGCCGTAAAGCCCAGCACCAACGCCGTGCCGACAAGGATGATGGCCAGGTTGCCCAGGATAACGGCGGCCGGGATCTGGGCTGCGGCGCTGGCCCGGATGAGCATGCTCATGGCGACCGTCGGAACCCATGTCATCAGGCCGACCAGCCACCCTGGAAGCAGATCGTCGAGCACAACCAGAAACGGCGGCAGCATCAGCGGCAGGACAGCAGCCCAGGCCCAGCCCATGAGCTGCTGACGGGTGTGGAACACAGTGCCAAGGAGCAGGCCTACGCTGATCGTAAAGATGCATCCAGCAAGGATTGCCAGCCCGGCTACTCCCCAGTGCTGAATCACGGGTCCGTAAATCAACAGCGAGGGGATGCCGATAAGCAGGCTATAGAACAGCCCGGTCAGCGCCTTAGCAACGACGACCATCCAGCTCGAGGCAGGAGAGACCATCAGCGCGTCGAGCGTGCGGGCGGATTTTTCCTCCATCATCAGGTTCGGAATGAAGGAAATGCCCAGCATGCACAGCGCAAAGATCGTCCCCAGCGAGGCTGTAAAGGCCGTACCATCGTTGTCCACCGCCGGGGAGATGCGGTTATCGCCAACTTCGATACGAACCGCCAAACCGGTTTCATTATAGATTGCAGTCTCTGCCTGCTGGACCAGTTCCTGTGCCTCGTCCCGCGAGACCCACCGCACGATATATCCCTGCAGTTCAGGTGTCTCTCCGGCTGCAACCCGGGCGTCGAAATCAGCCGGAATCACCAGGCCGAGTTCGGGCTCGCTCCCGTCGCCAATCCGACGCTGAAGCGCCGGTAGGGATAAACTGCTCCGTACTTCGATCTCGCTGCTGTACTGCAGGTCAGCCAGTGATTCAGCCGGACCGGCCTCATACAGAAAAACACGCGCCGGATCGGTGCCGCTGATCAGCGGCATGAAACGGTACAGGGCGATCATCATGACCACCGTCACGATAGCAGTCAATGTGTTCTTGTTGCGGATGCCCTCAAGAAGGTCCTTGGCGGTAATCGCCATGATAACCCGGAGCTTGTCCCGCAACGGCATACCTCGGTGTGCGTTCATCGTTGTTTCCATGGTACGTACCTCCATTCTATTGGTCAACCGGTCAGCCTTGTTCTTCGGTAACCGGTGTCGGCTGGTAAAGTTCGTATCCGGTCTTCTTGAGGAAGACATCCTCCAGTGTCGCCTCGCCGCCCAGTTCAGCCTTCAACTCAGATGGCGATGCTAGGGCGACGATCACACCCTTGTTAATAATCACTACCCGGCTGCACAGCCGATCGGCTTCTTCCATGTAGTGCGTGGTCAGGAAAATGGTGACATCCTCATCCGCAAGTTTGGCGACCAGCGAGCGGATATCGCGTGCCACACCTGGATCGAGACCACGTGTGGGTTCATCGAGGAAGAGCACACTCGGTTGGTGCAGCAGCGCTCGAGCGATCATCAAGCGCTGACGCATGCCGTTCGAATATTTGCTCGTTCGCTCGCGGGCGCGGTCGGTAAGGCCGACCCGCTCCAACACCTGGCCGACACGCTCCTGCGGTATGCCGTATAGGCGGGCGTAGAATTTCAAGTTGTCAAGCGCGCTGAAGCGCGTGTAAAGGTTCTGCTGCTCGAATACCACCCCGATCTGCGGCTTGAGCCGCTCTCGGTCCTCGACGATGTCACAGCCCATCACCCGTGCAGTCCCCGAGGTTGGGCGGAGTTGGCCGGTAAGCATGCGCAGCGTCGTGGTCTTGCCGGCTCCGTTCGGCCCGAGAAAGCCGAAGATTTCACCCGCTTCCACATGGAATGAAATTTGATCGACGGCGGTCAGTCCGTTATAGGTGCGGGTCAGGTCGAAAGCTTCGATACTCTTCATCGCAAACTCCTTTATCAAGCGGCCAGGTCTCATCGATTGTGTTGCGTGTGCTCGGCCGACACTCGCTCCGAAAACCATCTACAGGCTACGTAATCAAGAAAGCGGCTGCAACAAAAAACCGCCGAACGGCGGTTTTTCGGGGTTGAATGGCGCAGAGAATGCCTATTTTCGAGAATTGATTTAAGGATCAGTAATCGAGAAGCTCGCGCAGCTCGGCTGCCGCGGTCTTGCTGAGTGGGATTAACGTCCCTGCGTCATCGTCCAACCGCAGGCTGAAGCTATCGCGTGTGAAGGGGATCACTTCGGTCACGTGCTGCAGGTTGACCAGGTAGCTGCGATGGGCGCGAAAGAACCCCCGCCGCAACAACCTTCCTTCCAATTCGCTGAGTGTGTATTGCGTGTTGAGCAAATCGCCATCCGTGGTCTGCAACGCTGCCTTCCCATCTTCAGCCGTTGCGAAGAGCACCTCGGCCGGGTTCACCAAGGTGATGCTCCCCCCGCCTCGAACAGGTATCTTGAACGGCATGTCATGCTCGTCGCCCGCAGCGGCCTGATCTACCTTGACCAGGTGGCCCTCGCTCATGCGGTATAGGGCATGGCATAGCTGTGGGAGGTGGGCATCGTCATCGGCCAGGATAAGTATCGCCTTCCTGGCCTCGGCCAGCTCCCGTATCAGATGCCCGATCAACGTAATAGAGGCCTGGTCACAACGTGCAAAGGGGTCCCTTAAGATCAGGATCGGGGGATCGTGCAGGATGGCTCGACCTAGGGCCAGGCGGCGGGCGAGTCCCGTCGGCAGGTCGCTTGCCCGGACATCGCCCTGGTCGTCCAATCCAACTTCATGCAAGACCTGCCCCACCCGTTTACGGTCCAAGCCATATAAGCGAGCGTGGAAAGCCAGGTTGGAAGCTGCGGTCTTGGATTGATATAGGCCATCTTCGCTGAAGAGCACCCCGATCGTCCGGCTGATAGAGTCACGATCCCCGGCG
This sequence comes from Anaerolineales bacterium, assembly GCA_034430615.1. Taxonomy (GTDB): domain Bacteria; phylum Chloroflexota; class Anaerolineae; order Anaerolineales; family E44-bin32; genus E44-bin32. Next base: position 59,278 of record DAOUEJ010000204.1, read on the forward strand.
GGATCCGAGGCGTGGAGACGGATGCTTCCGGCTGTTGGTCTTGACTGCCCCAAAAGCAGGCGGAAAAGCTCATCCACGCCGCTCCCGCTAGGACCAAAAACGCCGGCGATCTCCCCGGACCTGACTCTCAGGGATTCAAGTTCGAGTACTGTAATCCCCTGCACAACCTTGTGCAGCTGTTTGATCTCGATCATGGATTCAAATACCCGTGATTGCCCATACCAGCCCATATTAGCATAATCCCGTCTGTCAGCGATTATGCAGCTTGCGGAAATGTAAAGGCTTGAAGATACTCGGTACAGTTCGCTGCTCAGGTGGCTCGATATGAAGAAACCGGCCGTCTACACACCAGAGCAACCCGGCCACACACTAACCCACCTCTGGGATACCCCGGTCGTCGTCGTTGGCCGTACGTGGCTTCCGCTGGTCGAGCTGGCTAGTTGGATGTTCTTCTCCTGGTGGTCCTCCAGACGTGATCCGGACCGCAAACCGGGCGTGAGCCTGGGTTTGGGGGCTGTTCACACTCTGATGGTCCTGGGTTCGGAATGGTGCCACAACCTGGCCCACGTCGCCGCGGCGCGCATGGTCGCTCGACCGATGGATGCCCTGCGCATTACCTGGGGCATGCCGCTGTGCGTCTATTACGAGCTTGAAGATGAACGCGTCACACCCCGCCAGCACATTGCGCGGGCGTTGGGAGGTCCACTCTTTAACTTTGCCGCCTCGCTCACGCTTGGCCGAATACGCTCCAGAACAAAGAAGAATACTCCAGCCCGTGAAATCGTGGATACAGCACTCGGCGCGAATCTCATCATCCTCGGCGCGGGCCTGCTTCCCTACCCTGGCCTTGATGGTGGCGTGATATTGAAGTGGAGCCTGGTCGAAGGCGGCTCCAGTACACGGCAAGCCGACGCGATTACTCGTCAGATGGATGGCGCGGTCGCGGCTGGCTTGGCAGGTGCTGCACTCGGCTTGAGAAAGCGCCGGCCATGGTTGAGCGTGCTGCTTGCAATTCTCAGTGCGCTTGGCTTTAGCCTAGCACTGAGTCTTGTTCGGGAGTCGTAGCCGCATAGCGAGGGTAGTCCCTGCTATTCGCAATCCACATCTACTATTATTCGAGGATGCAAACTGATGGATCCCAGGGAAAATTACCCTGCCACTTTGACGAGAAATTTGCTATTGGCTCTGACCCACCGACACAAACCAGGCCATCCCCTTGAGCCTCGATCTATATTCTGATACCATGATCGAGTCTCGAGCTGGTGGTCGCGTCAAGGGAACCTGCGAGCGGCGTCGGATAGCCTCATCCGTCGAAAAGTGCCAGCGAGCTCCACCAATAAGTTCAACCGAGGGTGAAGCATGAGAATGTGGAACTCGTATGCCCAACCGGCCAACGTTGAGCAGGCCTTGCAGGCGCTCAATGATGCGCAAGGCCATGCAGCGATCATCGCCGGCGGGACCGATCTCCTGCTCGATATCGACCAGGGCCGCCGACCCGCACCCGACCTGCTGATCGACGTCACCTGCATCAATGAAATGGGCGAAGTACGGCTTGAAGAGGACCATATCTACCTGGGTGCGGCTGTCACCCACAAGGCGATCACAACCAACCCAATCCTCATGGAACACGCTGCCTGCCTGGTGGAAGGCTGTGCGCTGATCGGCGGCCCGCAAGTGCGCAATGTCGCCACGATCGGCGGTAACGTCGCACATGCACTGCCGGCCGGCGACGGGACGATTGGTCTCCTCGTGCTGGATGCACAGGCGCTTCTTGCCGGCGTGATGGGGCGAACCTGGAAGCCTCTGGCGAAGCTCTTCGCCGGACCTGGCGAGACAACCTTTGATCGTTCACAGGAAATCCTGGTCGGGTTCAAACTCCCCTTGCGCGAACCGAACGAGTATTCTGCCTTTCAACGCATCATGCGACCACAAGGCGTTGCAATCGCCATCCTGAACATGGCGGTCTGGGTCAAGCTGGCGCCAGCCAGCACGCTCGAATCGGTACGGATCGCGGTAGGCCCCGGTGGGCCTGTTCCCTTCAGGGCACATGCCACCGAAGCAGCTCTTGCTGACCGCACACCCGACGCAGAGGCGCTGGCGCAAGCCACCAAAGCTTTACTGGGTGAGATCCAGCTGCGTACGAGCAAACACCGCGCCAGCCTGGCATACCGCCAGCACCTTGCCGGCATCCTGCTCGAGCGCACACTGGGTGCCGCGCTCAGCAAGCAGGCATAGGTGACGATCAACCCAGACCGTTCGATAGGTGCATTTGATGAAGTCAACAAGGCAGGATCATGACCAACGAGCTTAAACTGACCGTCAATGGTATTGAACGGATAGTCGATGTCGAACCAGGTGCGATGCTTTCCGATGTACTGCGCTACCGGCTTGGATTGACCGGGACGAAGATCGCCTGCGGGGAAGCCGAATGCGGTTCATGCACGGTTCTTCTGGATGGTCAACCCATCCTCTCCTGCACGCTGCCAGCCATGAAAGCAAATGGAAAGGATGTACTAACGATTGAGGGGCTAAGAACCAATGGCAGTCTGCATCCACTGCAGGAAGCATTCGTGAAGCATGGCGCGGTCCAGTGCGGTTTCTGTATCCCGGGTCAGATCATGACCGCCTACGCTCTCCTTGCACAAAATCCAGATCCGACTGAAGAAGATATCCGGCACGCGCTCAAGGACACGCTCTGTCGGTGTGGTGGGTACCCCACCATTACTCGGGCTGTTCAAGCTGCTGCGGCTAGCATGCAGCATGGGACACCGGTTGCAGCGCCGGATATCGCTGCGTCAGGTGATTTCCGCGTGATCGGCAAGCCGGGGATTCGCCCGGATGCACTGCCCAAAGTCGATGGCAGCGCCAAGTTCACCGATGATTATCACTTTCCAGGAATGCTTCACGCTCGCGTGCTGCGCGCCGGCGTTCCCCATGCAGTCGTAACAAAACTCGATATTACTGCCGCAGCTGACCATCCCGGCGTCAGGGCGGTTCTCACCGCCGCTGACATTCCGGGCGAGATCAATCACGGCCTGGTCACACGCGACTGGCCGGCGCTGGTGGGTATCGGCGAGAAAGTGCGTTACGTCGGCGATGCGCTGGCGATCGTCGCCGCCGAAACCCGGGAACAAGCGACCGATGCGCTGGAGTTGATCACCTTCGAACTCGAGCCGCTTCCGATTGTCAGCAGCCCGATCCAGGCTCACCAACCAAACGCCCCGCACGTTCACGCCGGCGGCAACCTGCTGGATGAAATCAAAGTCTCCAAGGGCGACATCGAGGCCGGGATGGCGCAGTCCGAAGTCGTCTTCGAGCAGACCTACGAGACGCCGATCATGGAGCATCTCTTCATGGAGCCCGAGTGCAGCATCGCCCGCCCTCTCGAGGACGGCCGCATGGAGATCTACGTCGGTTCGCAAATTCCCTACGCTGATCGCGAGCAGGTAGCGGACTGCCTCGGGCTTGAACACGAGCAGGTGCACGTAATTGGCACACTGGTCGGTGGTGGGTTCGGCGGTAAAGAGGATATTGCCGGCCAGATCCATGCTGCGCTGCTCGCCCAGGCGACGGGCCGGCCCGTCAAGCTGCTCTACGATCGGCACGAGAGCTTGCTGACCCACCCCAAGCGCCACGCAACCCGGATCCGGGTGCGCATCGGCGCCCGGCCGGATGGTGAGCTGGTCGCGGTCGATACTGAACTGTACGGCGACACGGGCGCGTATGCTTCCCTTGGCGAACACGTTATGACACGTGCCACCACCCACTCTTCCGGACCCTACATCATCCCCAACGTGCGCGCCGATTGCTTCGCGATGTACACCAACAACCCGCCCTCCGGGGCATTTCGCGGATTTGGCGCGCTCCAGGCTGCCTTTGCAATCGAGACGGCGATGGACGAACTCGCCCACCAGATCGGCATGGATCCAATCGAGCTGCGAAAGCTGAACGCGCTGCGCGAGAGCTCAACCACCAATACCGGCCAATTTCTTGACCACAGTGTCGGCCTGCTTGAATGCGTCGATCGAGTGGAAACCGAGATGCGCCGCCTATCTGCTGGCGAGGATCCATTTACCCCTCAGTCCGTCCCCGGCAGCCCGAGCTTGCGCCGGGCCTGGGGTTTTGCCGTGGCTTTCAAAAACACCGGACTGGGAGGCGGAGCCCCCGATAAAGCTGGCGCCGAGGTCCAGCTCTATGAAGATGGCACGATCGAAGCCCGCACGTCATCGGCCGAAATCGGCCAGGGATTGGTCAGCGTGCTACAGATGATCGCCGCCGAGGAAATGGGGGCCAACCTCGATCAGGTGCGTGTACTGCTTTCGGACACCGATCTTACGCTCGATGGAGGCCCGACGACCGGGTCACGCCAGACCTACGTGAGCGGGAACGCTGTTCTTCACGCCGCCAGCACGCTGCGCCAGGCGATGAGCGCAACTCTCTCCGAGCGTTTCGATTGCCCGCCAGAGAAGATACGCTACATCGCTGGGTTGGCGCAGGTAAACGGCCTGGAGGTACCCCTGGGTGAGGTGGCCAAGCTCATGCGCCAGGAAGGGCGTGAAGCGCACGCCGCGTTTGAATACTGGGCTCCGAAAACCGAACCGCTCGGCAGCGGAGGCGATATGCATTTCGCCTTCTCCTTTGCTGCCCAGGCGGCACAGGTCGAAGTCGACCTTGAGACCGGCGAAGTGCGCGTGCCGCGCGTCATCGCCGCCACAGATGTCGGCCAGACCATCAACCCGATCGGGCTACAGGGACAGATCGAGGGCGGCGTGGTGATGGGCATCGGTCATGTGCTGACCGAGGAGTTCATCCTCGAGAATGGGATGGTGATCACCGACCGTATGGCGCGCTATCGCATGCCATCGATTGCACATGCACCGGAAATCATCTCATTCGTGGTCGAACACCCCACCCGGGAAGGACCCTACGGGGCAAAAGGCGTGGGTGAGATCTCGACCATGCCGACCTTGCCCGCCATCACGAATGGGATCTATCACGCCTGTGGCATCCGCATCCGCCGGCTGCCCGTGGATCAGGACTGGCTCGCCCTACAGCTCACACCCCGTAAGTCCTGACCAGAATACACCCGGCAAGAAGATGATCCCGCGCCCCGGGTGACTTACGCCACTTTGCATCGCCCTCCCCAAGGGATAACATTTTGGATACAAATTGGCCGATTAGGTTGGCCTAATGCTTCACCATCATTCGGCATCCAGGGAGCCATCAAGCTTGGAATCGAGCGACGGAAAACCGAAACCCGTAGCCGGTGCGCCAGCGCGCGGACCACTGCGCGCCATCATCCTCGCCTCAACCGGCCAGGATATCTCGCGCTGCACGCACTGTGATCTGTGTGACAAGTACCTGCAGCCGGGAATGGACCTGACCATCGCCGAACTTATGCAGGCCGCCAGCCGTGATGAATACCTAGCCTTGAACAGCAAGACCCTCTGGGTCTCTGAAAAACTGCTCGATCATGCCCTGCGCTGCCAATCCGGGCTCGATCTGGTCTCAATCCTGATAGTCATGCAGCGCGAGGCGGTTGAACGCGGCATCCACCCACCGGAGTCTTGAGCTAGAATCAGCCCACGGAAGCGAGGATAAACAATGAAAATCGCCATTACAGGTAAAGGCGGTGTCGGGAAAACGACCCTGACCAGTTTGCTTGCCTATGCCTATGCTGCGCGCGGGAACCGGGTGCTGGCCATCGATGGTGACCCCTCACCCTGCCTGGGACAGGCACTTGGCCTGCCCGAAGAACAACTGCGTGAACTGACACCGATCGCGGAGATGAATGAGCTGATCTTCGAGCGCACCGGGGCTCAACCCGGCACAACGGGGGGCTTTTTTAAACTCAACCCCCGCGTCGATGATTTACCAGACCGCTTTTCAGCTGAACATCGCGGGATTAAGATGCTCGAGATGGGCGCAGTCGACCTGGGAGGCTCAGGCTGTATCTGCCCCGAGAGTGCAATCCTGCGTTCACTGGTGACGCATATCCTGCTCAGGCGCGATGAAGTTGTGCTGCTCGATATGTATGCCGGCGTTGAACACCTTGGCCGGGCAACTGCAGATGCCGTCGACGCTATGCTGATCGTCGTTGAACCAACCGCCCGCAGCTTGGGAACTGCAACCCAGATCAAAGCGCTTGCTCAGGATATCAAGCTGGATAAGCTCTTCCTCGTTGGGTGCAAGGTCCAGGATGAGAAGGATCGAGAGTTCATCCAGGAGAATTCCCCCGGCCTTCCCGTGCTGGGCTTTCTCCCCGACGATCCGATGGTCCGTAAGGCGGATCGTGATCGGGCAGCTGTGTACGACCTTGCTCCAGCCTTGGTTGAGGCGACCGAGAAGATCATCACCAACCTCGAATCTGCGCTTGGGTAGCGAGAATGGTGCATACGTCATGCAGTCAGAACGACAAACTTCCTGTTATAGATTGACTTAGGCCGATATAAATTGACTCGGCTTTGATTGGACCTATACTCGAAATAGAAAGCGCAGGCAGCTGCCGTTTACCCTACCCGGCAGCTGCTTGACAGTGGATCACGGAGTCCTATATGTCTCTCTTTTCACCACGCCGATACCAAGCCCCTTTTCGACCCTACCACCGCGATGATAAAACACTGATGCTGCGAGTGTTCACAGCCGGGGAACAGGTCATTAAAAGCACACTCTTCAGCTGCCGGATGTGTGGGAACTGCATCCTGCAGGAGACTGCCTTCGTCTGCCCCATGACCTGCCCCAAAGGATTGCGGAACGGACTTTGTGGCGGTGCTTCTTCCGAACATTGCGAAGTCGATCCATCCCGGCCCTGTACCTGGTACAAGATCTATGAGCGAGCCGAACGGCTGGGGCGCACCGAGAGGCTGCTGGAAGTGAATGCCCCACTCGATGGTGAGCGCGTAGGCCGGGAGACGTGGCTCGACCTGGTCCGGATCTATCGCGAGCGCGATGCTGGGCCACGACTGCGCGATTTCGTCTCCAACCGAGAAAAATGGAACCAGGAGTGGGACCAGTTTTTTTACGACGTGCGCCAGCCGGATTGGTGGCAGGGTGATGCGCTCTACCACCCACCGGCCTATGAAGCGCCCATATCTCTCCTCGAAGCGAATCTGCGAACCGGTGAGTTCGTCACCACGGCTGAAATCGCTCCCCCTCTGGGGGCATCAGGCAATATCATCCACAAGAAGGCCGCCTGGTTGAAGGGCATCGTCACCGCCGCCAATTTCACCGACAATGCCTCCGCCTCGGCCCGCATGAGCAGCCTGGCTTCCAGCCACATCTGTCTGGAAACAGATTTAGAGCCGATCATGCAACTGCAGGCACGCGACCGGACACGGATCGTGCTCGAGTCGGACGCCATGGGTGCAGCCGGCCTCGGGATCCATAACATCCTGTGCCTGAGCGGTGATCATCACCGCTTCGGCCCAACCCCGATGACCAAGCCCGACCAGTTCGATATGGATGCCGTGCAGGTGCTCTGGATGCTGCGGCGCATGCGCGATGACGGCATATACCTGGATGGCCGCAAGATCAAGCAAAGGCCGCAGTTCTTCCTGGGGGCAGCAGGGTCACCCTTCGGCGCACCCCCGGCCTACGAAGCGATCCGGGCCCATAAAAAGATCAACGCTGGCGCCCAGTTCATCCAGACACAACCGATCTTCGATTACGATCGCTTCCTGGAGTGGCTCGAGGCACTTGACAAGCGCGATCTGCTGGGCAAAGTCTACATCCTAGCCGGGCTGATCCCGCTCAAGAGCGCCAAGGCAGCTCATTTTATGGCCGATGATGTCCCCGGCGTTGTCATCCCGCCCGAGATCATCGCCCGCATGGACGCTGCTGGCGACGACAAGGATGCGCAGCAGGAAGCAGGCGTGGAGATCGCGCTTGAGATGATCGAAAAACTAAAAGCCACACCTGGCATCGCCGGCATGCACATCATGGCCGTGCATTGGGAGGACATCGTCCCCCGGCTGGTTGAAGAATCCAAACTCCCCCGTCCCAGCATTACGGAACTTCCTGAAGTGAGCGAGGCAGAGGAGGCCTGAACTTAGCTCGATCTGCTCGCCGGCCATGCCACCACTCATCACCATCGCATCCCCTGTCCAATGGCCAGGGGATGCGTTTGCCACCGGATAGGAAGGAGAGAGGCTTGATGGACACAAATCTGGCAGTCTGGATCGACAATCAGTCCTGGATTTTGCTCGATGGCGCGATGGGGACCATGCTTATTGCGGCTGGTATCAAGCAAGGGACAGCCTCGGAATTGTGGAACGTCGATCAGCCCGAGCAAGTGGCAGCCATCCACCGGGCCTATATCGAGGCCGGAGCCCAAATCGTCCTGACCAATTCCTTTGGCGGCAGCCGCTTCCGGCTCGAGCATCATGGTTTAGATTCGCGCGTGCAGGAATTGAACGTGGCCGCCGCCCGTTTGGCAAGGCAGGAAGCTGACGCCTCCGGGGATGAGATCTGGGTCGCAGGATCGATCGGACCTTCCGGCAAGTTGATGGAGCCCATGGGTCCTCTCACGCCCGAGTTGGCAAAGGATGGTTTCGCCGAACAGGCTCAGGCGTTGGTCGAGGGTGGCGTCGATCTGCTTTGGGTTGAAACAATGAGCGATCTGGCTGAAGCCACCGCTGCCGTGGAAGGAATCCACTCCACCACCTATCTGCCCTTTGCTGTGACGATGACCTTTGAATCGCGTGGGCATACGATGATGGGAGTCAGCCCATCGGCAGCGATCGACGCTCTCGTACCTTATTCGCCCATCGCCCTTGGCGCAAACTGTGGCAACGGCCCGGCCGAGATCGAGGGCGTGATCGAGGCAATGGCAGCACTCGAACCACCGATGCCCTTGATCGCCAAGTCCAATGCCGGCATGCCCAAATTGGCAGGTGATCAGATCGTCTACGATGCCTCACCCGGGATCATGGCGGAACACGCCGTACTAGTGCGCTCGTTGGGAGCCAGACTGATCGGTGGCTGCTGCGGGAACACCCCCGAACATATCGCTGCAATGTACGCTGCTTTAAGCGAGGAGTAACCCAGCGCGCGCTCTTAGTCCGATTCAGCGTATTTTGGGGACCCCAGCTTTGCTGAAACCCATGAAGAGTGCTGATTGTTCTTCGTGTCTTACACCTACGATGCTTTCCAATAGACGAAGCATTACGAATTCGACGGGAGTCCGGCAGCCTTGCTGCCGGCGCGGAAGCGATGCTTCTGCACTCCCACTGAGAGATTGCAGATTCTCGTATTGATTTAAGCGATAGCACCAACTTTGTAAACGCGGAGCGCCACTACGACGCTTCAGCAGAGCTAATTGACCACGCATCCTGTAACTGGAATAGCCTCTGTAGTGCAGCAGCTTTGCTGCTGCGCGGAAGCAAAGCTTCCGCACTCCAAATCCCTGGGAGTAAACCAACCAAGGTTTTACATCCCTGGAGTCCAGGGGCCCAGCCGTAGGGTATGAGCAAGGCTCATGCACTCCAAAGAAGTTCAGAAGTTAGCATGGGCGTCAAATCCCATCTAAATTCTTCCACATTCCAGGGCGAGTGATGGCTGATTATTCTTTGGAATCCGGGAGCTTTGCTCCCAGCCACAAGCAGAGCTTGTGGATTCCATTTTCCACACCTCTACAACCGCCTCGAACGCACCAACAACAGCGGCCGGTCAACGCTCTGCAGGACACCCGCGGCAACGCTGCCGTAGAAAACACGCTCCAGCCCGGTCCGCCCGTGGCTGGCCATGGCAACCAGATCGACAGCATGCTCCTTGGCAGTGAGGGTGATCGTTTCTACAACAGAACCCCATGCCAGCACTGTCTCGACCTGAATCCCTCTTTCCCGGAACTCGCCCTTCTTGCCCGCCATGTACACCTCAAGTTCATCCTTCTTCTGCCGAGTAAGTTCGATACCGACATCTGGGTGTGAACCATGGGGCGACATCATGCTCGAGCCTGGTTCAATTACATGCAAGAGGATCAGATTGGAGCCGAACTCGAGCGCCAACGCCTCCACCTGGGGCAGGATGGCTTCTGCTCTTGCCGAACCATCGAGGGGGACAAGTATTTTTTCAAACATGGCTTACTCCCTGCGCATAGCGCGCGATCCTAGCAAATTCGAGGCAGCATCTCACCGGCCAGGACATCGACCACACGCGTGCCGCCGATCACAGTCTGCATCAACACCCTTGGCTGCGCAGCCGCCTCCACCCGCCCGATGCGGCATGCCTTTTCGCCATAAGGGTGGGCTTGCATCGCCTCTAGCGCGCTCTCAGCCAGTTCTTCGGGGAGGATGAGCACCAGTTTGCCTTCGTTGGCAATATAGAGCGGGTCGAACCCGAGCATCTCGCAGGCCGCGGTCACGGCCTCGTCAACCGGAATGGCCGCTTCTTCCAAGCGAATCACGACCCCGCTCTGTTGGGCGATCTCATTCAAGGTCGTCGCCAGGCCCCCGCGTGTTGGATCACGCATCACATGAATCGTCCCGGAAGCGGCGAACAAATCCTCTACCATCCCGTTCAAGGGGGCTACATCGGATTTAATCTCACTCTCGAAGGCCAGTTCTCCCCGCGCGCTGAGCACAGCGATGCCATGCGCGCCCAGTGTTCCAGAAATGATAACGGCATCCCCTGGCATTGCTCCTGCGCCGCTGACTTGTCGACCGGGGGGGATCACGCCTACCCCGGTAGTGTTGATGAAGAGCCCATCCGCCTTGCCGCGCTCGACGACCTTGGTATCGCCAGCGACGATCCTTACCCCTGCTTCTTCCACTGCGGCCTGCATCGAATCAAGGACTCGCTCGAGCAAGAACATCGGCAGGCCTTCTTCCAGGATAAAACCAGCGGTGAGCCACTGCGGCTGGGCAGCGAGCATGGCCAGGTCATTCACCGTGCCGCAAACCGCCAACCGCCCGATGTCACCGCCCGGGAAGAAGAGCGGTGCGACGATGTGCGAGTCGGTGCTGATCGCCAGGCGTCCTTCAACCGAGGGCACGACCGCCGCGTCGTCCCCGCGCAGCAGGATCTCATTCTCAAACGGCGGGTAGAATCGTTCGGCGATCAGGTCATGCGTCATCCTCCCGCCACTGCCGTGCCCGAGTACGATCGTCTGATCATGTGCTAGCGGCAGCGGGCAGACAAGACCGTGGATGGTGACCTGTTGCGATTGTTCGCTCATGGATTGGTTTATACCTCACTCTGTATTACAGTGGATCACGATAACTACTAGAGCCTAGAAGTCTTGCTGCCTTACCTAAAAGACCTCGCCTTGTCATTCTTTGGGAGCTGGGAGCTTAGCTACACCCTGAATTTTATATATCTACCAGTTTCTGGAGGGCATGAGCTCTGCTCATGCCAGTGGCAGAGCCGCCGGACTCCAGATTCATAGGTACCTGCCAACCCCGTTAAAAGTGGTCAATAACCTTAATCTGTTCAAACGGTTGATCGCTGACAGCCCGTATTAGTGCTCCTTCTGCTGTTTTCATGAACCAGGCATAGCTATAATAAGGATAATCCTCTGGCTCATCCACGATACCGTGCTTGACTGCATTCATATGAACATACTGTAACCTCGCCAAGAAGGATCCTTCATTCGTAATACATGAATCCCAATAATTGCTCCAGATACGCCGTTTGGGAGTTGCATTGAGTCGATTAACTAATTTAGCCTTGATTGAATGCAATCCTCGAATTAATGAAATCAACGTCTTCGGGTTGCGAGGCGCCCTTGCGATAAAGTGATAATGATTTGGAAAGATTGCCCAAGCATGAAGCTGCCATTCGTATCGATCTACTTGCTCAAAAAGGGTTTGATTAAGCCCTTGAAGCATTGCATCTGTAATAAAGAAATTTTCCTTCCTGTTTGTCCCTGCCGTAACAAAATATATAGAATCCTCAAGAAACAAATGAGCAGGTGCATGCCGATAGATCTTGTACTCCCCCATCTCCTCCCCCTAAGTCCCTCCTCAACCCGCCTCCGGCACCCGCCCATAACGATAGTACGCCGCACAAGCACCCTCCGACGAGACCATCGTTGCGCCGAGGGGATGCTCTGGTGTGCATTCCACCCCGATCGCAGGGCAGTCAAGCGGTTTTTTCAAACCCTGCAGGATCTCCCCGGCAATGCACAGCGGCGATTCCTGGGGTTGGATGTCGGCGACATCCCAGCGCGTTTCTGCATCAAACTCAGCAAAGGCCTCGCGCAGCCGCCAGCCACTGTCGGGAATGACCCCGATCCCACGCCACTTCCGGTCGCAGTTCTCAAACACCCGTTCGATCAATGCTTGGGCCGGTTGGTTCCCCGCCTCGGTCACGATGCGCGCGTACGCGTTGCCAACCCCAACTTTTCCCGCTTCCAGCATACGCACCGTCTCTAGGATGCCCTGAGCGATGTCCAACGGCTCAAACCCGGTCACGACGATCGGCACGCGGTATCGTTCAGCGATCGGTGGATACTCCCAGTATCCCATCACAGCGCAAACGTGTCCGGCCGCAAGAAAACCCTGCACGCGATTGTATGGTGAACCGAGGATGGCGTGCATCGCCGGGGGCACACGCACGTGTGAGACGAGGACTGAATAATTCTTCAACCCGAGCTTTTTCGCTTGGGCCACGCTCATAGCATTGGGGGGCGCGGTCGTCTCGAAGCCGATGGCGAAGAAGACAACCTGCCGGTCCGGGTTGTCCTGGGCCAGCTTTACAGCGTCGAGGGGCGAATACACCACGCGCACATCCCCGCCATCGGCACGGACATTGAAAAGATCACGCCCTGAGCCTGGAACGCGCAGCATATCACCATAGGAGGTGAAGATCACTTCTGGCTGGGAGGCAATCGCCAGCGCCTTATCGATCAACTCGATCGGGGTCACACACACCGGGCAGCCCGGGCCATGAACGAGTTCGATCTCAGGCGGAAGGAGCTGGTCCAGGCCTGACCGCACGATGGAATGCGTCTGGCCGCCGCAGATCTCCATAATCACCCAGGGCTGGGTGACCGTGCGCTCGATTTCGGATAGCACACCGCCTACCAGCCCAGCGTCGCGGTATTCACTCAAGTGCTTCACGCCACACCGCCCTCCGGGCCAATCTCACTCTCAAAGTCGGCGATTTCACGGAGTAAAGCTAGCGTCTCCTGCGCTTCCTGCTCGCTGATCTGGCTGATAGCAAACCCGACGTGGATGATGACGTAGTCACCGATCTGCGTCTCGGGAACGTATTCGAGGCATGCCTCGCGCTGTACGCCACCGAAATCAACCGTACCCATCAACAGTCCGTTCGCTTCATGCAGTTCAACCACTTTACCAGGTACAGCCAGGCACATCGTCTAGACCTCCCTCGTTAGCATGTTCATTTTGACCTGGTGTTCGATCTCACCAGCCCTGAAGAGCGCCGCAGCAACCGCCGCTTGGCCCAGCGACAGTCCCCCGTCGTTCGCTGGCACCTTCCTGTGGATCAAGACCTCAAAGCCAGCTCCCTGCAAGCGGTGCACAGCACGCGTCAGGAGCGACATGTTTTGCCACACCCCCCCACTTAATCCTACGCGCACGCACCTCGAAGATTTGCATGCAGATATACAGAGCTCAACCGCGAGTGCCGCAAGTCCGTTATGGAAGCGAGCCGAAATGCGCCCGGGATCCAAACCATGCTGCAGGTCGTCCATGATCGCGGCGAACATCGGCTTAGCATCGAAAACCTCACCCTCTATCTGAAACGGGTAACCCCCGTCCTCACCCGGATCGAGACATGCTTCCAACTCAATCGCCGCCTGTGCTTCGTAGTTTACCTGCTGCCGAATGCCGCAGAGTGAAGCTACGGCATCAAACAAGCGCCCCATACTGGAGGTGGGTGGTGAATTCAAGCCGCTCTCCAGCATGCGTTCGATGACATCCATCTCTGCCTGGGACGCAACCTGGACGGGGGCAAGATCATCAGACCACGCTAGGCCGGAATGCCGCAGCCAGGCCAGTGCCATGCGCCAAGGCTGCCGGGCCGCCTGATCACCCCCGGGCAGCGGTACGTAAGCCAGATGCGAAAGCCGTTCTGCTCGTTCGTAACCACAGAGCAGGAGTTCACCTCCCCATACCGCGCCATCCTCACCATAACCGGTGCCATCGAAGGAAAGACCAATGACCTGCGATCCGGGTTCAAGGCCATGCTCGGCCATGAGCGCGGCGATATGGGCATGATGGTGCTGCACATCAAACAGCGGCAGGCTTTCACGATCAGCAAACGTACGCGCATAGCGCGTCGCCAGGTAATCCGGGTGCAGATCGCAGGCGATCAATTCTGGCTGGATCCTGAAGAGTCGCTGGTAATGGTCGATGCCATCCTCGAAGGCATGCAGTGTCTCGAAGTTTTCAAGATCTCCGATGTGATGGCTGAGGAAGGCATAGCGCTCCCGCGTTAGACAGAAAGTGTTCTTCAACTCGGCGCCGGTCGCCAGGATCGGGGGTCCATCCCATGGCAGGTGGATCGGGTAAGGGGCGTATCCGCGTGCTCGCCGCAAAGGGTAAGGTTCCTTCTCGAAAATGCGAACGACCGAGTCATCGCAGCGCGTGCGGATCGGACGGTCGTGCAGGAGGAAAGCATCTGCCAGCCCGGCAAGCCGCTCACGCGCATCTTGATTATCAATGGCAATTGGCTCCTCGCTCAGGTTGCCGCTTGTCATCACCAGCGCTGTCGGATAACCCGCTTCCGGTTCAAGCAGCAGCTCATGGAGGGGCGTGTAGGGCAGCATCACACCGAGCGTCTTCTGCCCGGGTGCGACATCAGCCGCTACGACCGAAACCTGCCCGCGACGGGCGATCACGATCGGGCGCTCGATCGAGGCCAGCCTTTCGCGTTCGGCTGAATCGAGCTCACATTCCTGCACGACCGCTTCTAAGGAATACATCATCAGGGCAAAGGGTTTGTCGACCCGCAGTTTGCGCTCACGCAGCCTCCGAACAGCTTCACCGTTCATCGCGTCGCAGGCCAGATGGAACCCACCCAGGCCTTTCACCGCCAGGATTGCCCCATCCTGAAGCATCCGCCGGGCTCTCTTAAGCGCTTCTCCCTGTTCGAGGCGCGGCTCTCCGGGCGTCTCAAGCCAGATCTGCGGCCCACATACGGGACAAGCTACCGGCTGTGCATGGAAGCGGCGATCAAGCGGATCTTCATACTCTGCCGCGCAGTCGGAGCAGAGCGGGAAGTCGGCCATGGTCGTATTGGGGCGGTCATAGGGAATATCGGTGATGATCGTGAAGCGCGGTCCGCAGTTGGTGCAGTTGATAAAGGGGTAATGGTAGCGGCGATCGCCAGGATCGTGCAGCTCGCGGCGGCAGTCCTCGCACAGGCTCACATCCGGCGAGATTGGTTGATACTCACCCGGGTGTGGTTCAGAAGCCAGGATGGTGAAATCCGTGTAACCGTGCAGGTCGCAGGATTTGGATTGAAATTGGTCAATGCGCGCCAGTGGTGGCGCCTCGGTCTCCAACGCCTTGACGAAGTCCTCAAGAGCCTGCTCATCGCCTTCGGCCTCAATTTCAACGCCGCCAGAGGTGTTCCGCACCCAGCCTGTCAGCGCATGATGAAGCGCAAGCCCATACACAAAGGGACGGAATCCAACGCCCTGCACCACGCCCTGGATGTGGACCTTCACCCCACGCCTGGCTGCCATGACTACCCGTGCCGTAATTCCTTCAACTGGCCTCGCACCCACGCCAACCAGGCTTCCAACCCCTCCCCGGTGCGGCAGGAGAGCGGCAACGTCACCAATCCTGGGTTTAACATTTCCACCCCGGCCTGGAAGTATTCAAGGTTGAACTCGACATACGGCCTCAGGTCAATCTTGTTAATCACCAAAGCATCCACGCCGCGATACATGGCCGGGTACTTGTAGGGTTTGTCGTCGCCCTCCGGTACCGAAGCGATCAGGACCGAGAAATGTGTGCCCAACGAGAAGCTCGCCGGGCAGATCAAGTTGCCGACATTTTCGACGATCAACAGGTCGAGAGATGCAAGAGGTAGCTCACGCAGTGCGCCTTGCAGCATGACGGCATCCAGGTGGCACTCACCCCCGGTGTTGATTTGGATCGCGGTCGCGCCGGCAGCTGCCGCCCGATCGGCGTCGATGCTGGTTGCGACATCTCCATCAACAACGGCGACCCGCATTTCTTCTTTGAGCACGGCCAGGGTCCGTTCGATAAGCGAGGTCTTGCCGGCGCCGGGTGAGGCCATGAGATTCAAGCCGAGCACTCTATGTTGATCGAGCCGAGCCCGGTTCTCAGTGGCAAGCCGGTCGTTAGCGCTGAAGATATTTTCAACTACCTGTACACGTTCCTTCATTCTGCACTCCCAAGCTCCCGGGCGCGAGCTTCTTCCAGCGTCTCTACCTCGATCGCATCCATACGGAATTCTTCTCCTGCAATGACCTTCACCTGCCGGCTTCCGCACGCCGGGCAGGCCAGGTCACCCTCGCCGGGTTGGTAGGTTTCCTGGCAACTAAGACAGAGCATTTCGGCCGGTGTGCGCTCGAAATGCAGCCGGGCTCCAGCGGCGATGGTGTCCGCGCTGACAATGTCCCAGTAGAACTGGACCGAGTCATCCACGATCGAGGCCAGCTGACCGATTACGATATAGATATCGGTTATGCGGTGAGCTTCCGCCTGCGCTGCATAGCGCAGCGCAATCTCAAGGATGCTCTCTGTCACTGGTAGTTCATGCACGCCTGTCTCCTGTATATTAAGGATAATCTTTGACCACTTTTTCCTCCAGTGGAAAACGTCACCTAACAAGCCTGATTCCGACCCCAGGTGCCTTCAATCACACGTGCTCACCATGAACCGGTGGAGTAATGCATGCCCGAATAAATCCATACGAGAGGAGCGTCACGCTAGGTGTTTTCTACATTCTTCTTTAAAATCACGGCTGTGCATGATCATATCCGGGAACTGATCCTGCTCCCGCTGACAGTCTTCTTTCTGGAAGGAAAGGATCTCTAAATGAATGGAAATCCGATACTCGAAACATTCCATTTGAATAAAACATACGAGGGCACGGCCGCCTTGAAGGACTTGAATCTGGTGGTTCAGCCGAACTCGATCTTCGGTTTCCTGGGTCCAAACGGTGCCGGCAAGACGACGACCATGAAGCTCTTGCTGGGGTTGATCCGGCCCACCTCTGGCGAGGCGCAGATCTTCGGCAAGGATATTCGCGAGGAGAGCGTCGAGATCCGCTCCCGCATTGGCTACCTGCCCCAGGACCCGCGCTTCTACGAACATATGACCGCGCGCGAGACGCTCGAGTACACACTGCGTTTCTACTTCAGCCGGCCACAAGACCTACTCGAGGAACGCGTCCAGGAGACAATCGATCTGGTTGGCTTGCATGAGATTGCCGACCGGCCGATCAAGGGCCTTTCGGGCGGCGAGCGTCAACGGCTGGGGATCGCCCAGGCGCAGGTTAACTACCCCGACCTGCTCATCTTGGATGAGCCGGCGGCCTCGCTCGATCCGCTCGGCCGACGAGATGTGCTGGAGGTGATGAACCGGCTGCGGAAACATGCCACCATCTTCTACTCCACCCACATCCTGGACGATGTGCAGCACATCAGCGATACCGTCGCCATCCTGAACAAGGGTGAATTGGTAGCTCACGGTCCAATCGAGACGCTGCTCGCCGGGAGCGGCGGTGTGGTCTTCTCAATCGACCTGAAGGGGCAGGTGAGCACGGCCCAAGCACGCATCTCAGGCTTGCCATGGGTAACAAGTTTGCAGTCTGAAGAAAAAAGCGGGGTGACCCGCTGGTTAGTGAGTGTGTCGGAAGAGGCGGCTGCGGAGCGGGATCTTCTTCCGGCCATCTTGAGCGGGGGTGAGGTGATCGTCGTCGACTACGGCCGCAAACGCTATGAACTTGAAGAGGTCTTCATGAACATCGTTGAAGGAGACGAGCATGCCCGCCAATAGCGACCTGACGCCTGTCATAAGCCAGGGTTGGACCGGTGGTCTGGGCAACATGCTGCGTGGACAACTTGGCCGCTGGTTTGGCACGCGCACCTGGTGGACGCAGGCGCTGATCTGGATCTTGGTCATCAACGGTCTGCTGATGACGATCCTGACGCAAGATTCAAGCGTCGGTATTCCAGAAATCGCTACACTTTTCGTCCTTTTCGCCGGCATGTTCCCATCGATAGCTGTGGTGATCGCCGCCCAGGATGCGATCGTTGGCGAGAAAGAAAAAGGTACGGCCGCCTGGGTGCTCTCGAAGCCCGTCTCACGCACCGCGTTCGTCCTCTCCAAGGTCATCGGCTACGCGCTCGGTATCCTGGTCTCTCTGGTGCTTATTCCATCCGTGCTTGCATTCCTCGAGATGCAGCTAGTTGGTCAAGGCGGGTTGGAGCTCGGCCGGTTTGCCCTGGCCGTTGGAATGTTGTGGCTGTATCAATGCTTCTACCTTTCGCTCACGCTGATGCTGGGGACATTCTTCAGCGCCCGGCCGGCGGTGATCGGGATCCCGCTGGCGCTGGCTTTCGGCCAGCAGTTGATATTCGGGATCGTTCCCTCCCTGGTGAACATCCTGCCCTGGACGATCGCCATACCCTTTGGGAATAACGAATTCTCGATCATCTCCGCCATAATCATCGGGCGCACACCAGCATCAATGACCCCCTTCTACGTCGCCTGCACAGCGTTGATCGTCTTCATCGCAGCCGGGTTGTGGCGCTTCGAGCGCGAGGAGCTTTGAGCGGCTCCCAATCCGATCAAGAAAAAACGCCGCCTTTTCAGGCGGCTTTTTCATACCAGCAAAACTGCTCAGGGCAAAGTGCCATCCTGGTCATGCAAATAGGCGGTTATGGCCGTGATCTCGCTGTTGGATAAACCGAAATCCGGCATTGCGCTCGGGCCATTGATGGAATCGGGATTTCGAAGCCATGAGAAGAGCGTTTCTGCATCCATGCGTTCGGTCACCCCACGCAGGTCCGGTCCAACGTACCCACCATAGGCACCGATGAGGTGGCAGCCGCGGCAATCGTATTCACCAACGAGCGTCTCACCTGTGGCGACCGGGTCGTCGAGGTTCACATGGCGAATGATGTTGGTCCACCAGCGTGGCGGTGAGAGCAGCAGCCAGAACAGGATGATGACGGCAAAGCCAGTCGCGATCCAGTTCCATGGGATATGAATTGTGTCCTGCTGCTGCCGGCGACGTCGTTCCATTTTTTATACTCCCTGGTACAGCGGGGTATGCTGTACGCATGAACTCTATCACAGGCCACCGATTCGTGCGCTGAGAGCCTGGTCATGGCTGGTTTAACTGAGACGAACATCTCAACGCCTTGCACGGAATCCGGGAATCAGTCTCATTGGAGCTTGAAGCTGGCTAACCTACGAAAGCCTATGGAGTCAAGCAGCAAAGCTGCTTGACTCCATAAGTGCACGCAATCAACACACACTACTAAGGTAAGGATTTCTTTTCTGAGTGGAGTGCGGAAGCCTTGCTTCCGCCCCGACAGCAAAGCTGCCGGACTCCCGGTGCCCAACGCGACCTACTCCAACGTCACGCTCGCCGAGGCTACGACCACCGGGAGGTTGGGCACCTCCTGAGTATAGCGCTGGAAGCGCGCTACTTCCTCCAGGTCGCCATACGCCTTCAGGTTCTCCATCCAGCGAAAACCGATCGATTGGTAGAGCAGCTCAACCGTCAACGTATACGGTCCGCTCGCAGTCCCCACGTCCAGCGCCACCAGCAGCCGGTCCCCACCACCGTCGAAATCGACGTCGTCGCGGGCCCCACCGCGCACGGCGAAATCCTCGTAGAGAGCAGCCTTCTCAAAGCCCTCCGGCGGCAGCCGGTTGTCCTTGAGATAACCGGCAGCCCGCAGCAGGTCGGTTGTTACGTGGTTCTCCGTATCGCGCAGGATCGCTTCATAAATCTGAACCTGGTCCGGCTGGACGATGGCCTGGTAGTGCTGTTCGAAGCGCGTGGGATCAACGTCGTTATCGTTCCCGGCGATCGAGCCATCCGGGTTGACGCCGCCCGACTCGAATATCAGGTTGCCGGCAGCGTCGGCGAGCGTGATGTGGAGCCAGGCGCGGCGGGAGGGAAAGCCGGTCGGGAACTTATGCCCGGCCAGCGTTGCGATGACCGATTCGGCCGAGATGCGCTGGCCCACTCGCTGCGCATTCTCAAGCTCAAGCGTGGCCGTGTCGCTCTGGAGCTGATCGACCGTGCGCTCAATCGTAGCCCCGAAATGCTCGCTGGAAGCGGTCACACCCAGCTCATCACCAAATGTGTCGAGCATCTTCAGCATGTAGGCGTTCCCACCCACGAAGGTGTGCTGGGCGAAGGGGCTGCGCAGCGTCTCGCTGGTAACCGCGACTCTCACCCCGCCCTCCGCATCGGGCATGTGGCACCCCTGGCAGGTCGTGCGGTTGCGGAAGCTGGAATAGTAGTACTCGAGGTACACAGTCTGCTCGGGGAACTCGCCGGCGATCTGCCCGAAGGCGTCGATATAGGGTGTATAGAGCGTGTGGCAGGTGGCGCAGAGCGTCGACTCGGCGATATGAGCGCTTTGCTCGGGCTGGAAACCAGAGGACGATGCCATGATCGCCGCCTGCCCTTGCCCAATCTGGAACGGACCGAAAATGACCCGGTCGGGGGGGTTCAGCTCGGTGTCGATCTGGAAACCACCGCTGTAGGATGGTTCCGTGCCCAGGTTGCCGGCCCGGATCTGGTGGCACAGGCTACAGGACACACCATCGGTCGCGAGGATGTTCAAATCGTGGTCAGGGTTGAGAAAGCCGTCAGGTCCGAAGGCAATACCGGCAGCGCTTGCTTGCTCGGCGGTGAACTGCGCCATCGGCATGTGGCAGCGCGTGCAGCGGTCCTGGATCAATTCGGCCAACTCGGGGAGAGCTTCAATCTCTGCCCGGACCGAAGCCTGCCAATAGGGGTCGCGAGAGGCATTGGCCATCATCGAGCTGCGCCAGGCAGCGTCGATCGAGACATCGGCGCCGGTGTCATCGGTCTGCCTCTGGTGGCATAGAGCGCAGGAGCCGGAGGCCGAGAAAAATTCACCGACATAGGCAGGGAGCGGCTCACCCTGCCGCAAACCCTCCAGCGTGGAGTCGGCTGTCGGGGTGACGTAGACGGTTGCCGTCGGCGGCGGCGTGTTCGTCGGCCTCAGCCGGACGGTATCGGTCGGTATGCGTGTGGCAGCCGGTGTTGCCGGCCCGCAGGCCGCCAAGAGGCCAAGTATGACGAAGGTGAAAATCAAGATAGATCGTCGCATAGTTTCCTCAACATTAGATCGTGAACTTCCCGTCCTTGTAGAAAACATCACCGTCTACGCGCATCTCTGAGTCAGATGTCATGTCGCAGACCATGTCCCAGTGGATGGCGGACTTGTTCACCGAACCCGTCTCCGGGTAGCCGGCGCCGAGCGCCATGTGGATTGTGCCGCCCAGTTTCTCATCGAAGAGGATGTTCTTGGTGTAGTTCTTGACGCCGTAATTAAGACCGATAGCGAACTCGCCCAGGCTGCGGGCTCCGTCGTCGGCATCGAGCATCGCCTCCAGGAAGGCCTGGTTCTTGCCGGCCCGAGCCTCGACCACGCGCCCTGCCTTGAAGACCAGCTTCACATCGTCGACTTCGTTGCCGCGATAGACGGCCGGGTACGAAAAGCGCACCTGTCCCTCGACCGAATCCTCGACTGGCCCGGTGAAGATCTCACCATCTGGCATGTTGTGATCGCCGTAGGCATTGACGAATGTACGCCCGTCGATCGAGAGCTTGAGCTCACAGGCGGGGCCGCTGACCTCGATCAGCTTCTTTCCGGCCAGCGCCTGGACGTAGTGCTCCTGCTCGACTTGCAGCCCGGCCCAGTATGCGAGCGGATCCTCCTGTGGGTCCTGAACGTGGCAGGCACCGAAGACGAAGGCTTCAAACTCGTCCAGGTTCATATCCGAGTCCTGGGCGAAAGCCTGAGTCGGGAAGAGCGTGGTGAGCCACTTGAATTGCTTCGTCGCCCCACGCCGGAATTGGACCGCGGTCACGGCGCCGGCTACTTTCTCGCGCCGGGCAAGTTTGGCCTTGTCGCAGCCCATGAGCAGCTTCGAGTTGGAGACCGAGTGGATGCGGATGCGCGATTCGAACTGCTCGTAGACCAAGTCGTAGAACGTGGCCGGGTAGTCGAGCTGACCATCGTTGGCGTACTGCAGGAAGACATCGTCGACCCCGGTCATCGTCGTTTGGCCGGCGAGCGAGATGAAGGTATGCGGGTGGCCGCCGGCGAGCAGGATCTCACGGAACAGAGCACGCACAAGCGCCTCAGCCGGTGGTTCAGCCTCGATCAGCACCCGGTCGTCGGGCTGGATGCGGGTCGAATGGTGTACAAGCACCTGCGCCATGCGGTCGACGCGTGGATCGTTCATGGGGACACCTCGGGAGGAGTGGGATACGTGCAGTTGAGGCTCCCATTGTACCGCAGCGTGGGGCCAGGGTGCGATTGTCGCGGGGGCGGGAAGAATTCGAATTGGATCAGGTCTGTCTCAGGGGGACCGCCGCCACTTCGATCTCTTCACAATCCATCCCCGTCTCGGCAGACTCCAGCGTTCTGAAGCCAGATATGCACCGATTCGACCGGAAATGGGGTTCTTATACGTAAACAGTCACGAGATAAGCCATATGGCGGTTCAGGTGCCTCGCCCTCCCGACTGCGGCGACTGGTCAGACCGCACATGATTTAACTCGCAACCTCATCGGCGGTATTCCATGCTGAAGCAACAAACCGAGCGGAAGAGGCGTGGACCCCGGGGTGGCCCGGACCACCTCCCAATCCCAGGATCCACACGCTCGACCTGCTAAAGGTCCTTTAGAAGAGTTGCCAACACCAGTAAAACGAGCCCGGCTGTAACAAGCCAGAACGAGTACTCGCCAAGACCAGCGATTGTGCCGGTGTGGCCGAGAAGCCCAAGAACGCCAAGGCCAATCGCGATCCACCAGGTAACGACTTTTGGAGCAGAAAGGTTTCTCATCACATCTCCTTTGATAGCGATCTCTCTTAAAGCGGAGTCCGACGTTCGGTCCGGGTGTGGCAGGGTCGGACAGCCTGCGGGCGGTGTCATATGCTGCGCTAACAGGCCGACGCTTGCCGGTCCGATAGACCCGGCTATCTAGGCTTGGCTCTTAGCCTCGGCCTCGAGCTGATCCAGACGGGTGTAGTAATCGTGAATCTCCTTCAGGTGCGCCCATGCGATCTTACCCGTAAGCAGCAGGTCGTCCTTCGTCACGTCAGTCTCCGGATCTCTGGCGCCGTGTTCGAGTTCGACCTCGAGACCGTGTCGAAACTGCTCAAGGTCAATTTGCGCCCAGTCGAGCCCGAGCGACGCGCCGATCGTGCGCGCTTCCCTCGCTGTGATCTTTCGATTGTCACTTATCTTGACCTCATGCATCCATTTACATCTGCGTCAGGGTGTTGGCGATGGCCCAGCTCACGCTACCTCGGAATGCTTTTTCGCACTTTGGCTGCGATCTGCCGATCGCTCATTTTGTCCACCGTTTCAACGGCCAGGACACGCTCCTTGAGTCCCGCGCGCTCAAGACGTCGGGCCAGCTCTTCTTTGGCTTCGCCCGGACCAAAGATCAAGATCGTGTCCGCACCGCGCAGGACGGCGATGATGCTGTCATAGTAGCGGTTTAGACGGGTCCAGAACTCGCGGTCGCGCATGTCTTGCGTCGAGCCGTCCCCGGAACCCGTGCCCTCCTTCCCTCGGGTAGATTTCTCGATGTTTGAGGGTATCTCGTGCATCTCCTCCCCGCGGTTGGTGACGATGACCATCACGTCCTTGTGGTGATCAATCCACACACCTACATGCATATTTACAGGAATTCTCCTTTTCCCCTTTAATAGCGGCGTTAAAAGCATCAGCGCCGGCGCTCCGCTGCGTCGATCCTCGTGAAATCGATGTACCCGCGCTGAACGTCGAGCGATGTCAACTTCACACGGATGCGATCGCCGACATCTGCTCCATCAAACCCACGAACCAGCTTACCTTCAACCGGGACATCGAGCAGCCGGACCCATGTGCCTTTCCCGGAAGCGCCGGTGACGATCGAATCAAATATTTTCTTCGTGGCATTTGACCCTTCTTCCTTGTCTGATCCTAACTTCACATCTGGATCAGTTTTTGGGGGGCAGATCAACTTGATCGAAGAGTTCAATGCGCCTATCCTGAATCCGGCACGTGAAGTTAGAGGCGTAAGAAGGGGAAAAGGCGGACCGCATAAGCGAGATGAACTTACGTCATCTGAGGTTCGCTCTGTCTTAGCCCTATGTAATTACTTTCTTCAAGGACAGCTCCGCCACCAACAGCTTGCCTGCACTGTGCCGCAGGCACACGTGAGCTGGTCGAGTTCTGTACGCAGTTCTTTGACTTCTTAGCTGGTAGCCTGACGCTGGGTGTTTCCGGCCAGTCGCTGCTTCCCGGCTTCCAGGAATTCCTTCGACCACTTGTAGTACGAATTCTGGTTGATTCCCTCCCGGCGACACAATTCTGCGATCGTCAGGTCACCCCGCAAACCCTCGATCACGATGCGGATTTTCTCTTCGGCGCTGTATTTCTTGCGGGTGTTACGGCGGATGTTCTTTACCGTGGCTTCTGTAGTAGATTTCTTCTCGGCCATGCGTGTCTCCTTTGTGGTGTTAACCGTCTTTTGGCCGAAAAGTCTCTATTTGTTTGAGCCCTATTTCTGTCTCACGGGTTCTGACACGCTACACTACCCTCTCTCCCTGTGCCACCCAAGCGCTCGTCCAGAGTTCCAATCAGCCGCCTGTCCCCGGCCTTGATTTGACTGAGCGCGAGGTTCTTGTCCTAATGCTTGAGGGGCTGAATAATACTCAAATTGCAGAAAAACTCACCGTAAGTCCTTCCACGATCAAATCTCACGTCAGCAGTATTCTCTCCAAACTCGGAGTTACCACCCGGACAGAAGCAGTGACCCTGGCTTTCAGACATAAACTCGTGTCCTGAGCCTCTAATAAAGATCCCCCAAGTGGCGGAGGATAAGACTCCCCAGTTATCAGATGTGGCCCGGGAGTGTTTATCGTACGATGATATTGAAGCCTAAAACACCTAAAAGGAGAGGAACATGAGCCTATTTACTGATATCTTTGACAAAATCCTTGGAAAGGTCAAAGGTCTGGTTCCCGGCGCTAATACCATATCAGATGTTGACCTTAGCGCTGAACTTGACAGGCTGGCTGAGGGTAAGGGAATTAATTGGA